>DDTA01000116.1:17458-25790 GCA_002344285.1 Myxococcales bacterium UBA2376 | reverse complement strand
GCGACTGGGCGGCCAAGGGCACGTTGCTCCTCGGCGTGCGGGCGGTCATCGCCAAGAGCTTCGAGCGCATCCATCGCTCGAACCTCATCGGCATGGGCGTCTTGCCGGCCGAGTTCGAGAAGGGCCAGGACGCGTCGACGCTCGAGCTCACCGGCGACGAGATCTTCACGATCGAGGGCATCGCCGGCGGCCTCTCGCCGAAGAAGCGGCTCACCGTGCGCGCCAACGACAAGACCTTCACGGTCATCGCGCGCGTCGACACGCCGCAGGAGGTCGAGTACCTCGCCCACGGCGGCATCCTGCAGTACGTGCTGCGCAACCGCGCGGCGCAGGTCCGCGGCGCCTGATCAGCGCGTCGCCACGATCGTGGCCTTGCCCGGGCGCGCCAGCGAGAGCGCGGCGACGCCGACGAGCACGACGACGGCGGCGGAGAGGACCGCCCGCATCAGCGTCCGTTGATGGTGATGGGGTACTCGATCTCGGCGGCGGCGTCGGTGTGCGGGAACTGCCACGTGCGGGCGGCGCCGGCGAGGCAGCTCGCGAAGGCCGGCGCCCTGGGCGCGCCGATCACCCTGGCGGCGGAGACGCTGCCCGTCGGTTCGATCGTCATGACCAGGCCGACCGTGCGCGCGCGCGAGCCGCGCGGCAACTTGGTCATGCACAGCTCGATCGCCGTCGCGTTCTCGCGGACGACGAGGCCGGCCATCGCGGGCGTGAGCGTCGCCGCCTTCATGCGCAGCTCCGACTCGGCGTCGGGCTTGTACGACGGGCCGCGATCGCTCCGGCCGAGCTCGAACTCGTACGCGCGCTCGATCCCCGAGGTCGCGAGCGTCGTCGGCGCGGGCTTCGCCTTCTTCGCCTTCGCGCCCTTCGCGGGCGCGGCCGCCCTGGGCGCGAAGGTCACGTCACAGGGCAGACCGAAGGCGTCTGTCATCACGGGTGTCTCGGGGACGACGGGTGTCTCCGGGGAGGGCGCCGGCGGGTTGGACTCGGCCAGGGCGGGACCGGCGGCAAGGGCGAGGAAGAGAGCAGCAGTGAAGGTTGAGCGGATCATCGTGGCCTCCCGACCCGAGCCATGAGCAGCCGCCATGCCATGCCGTCCCACGCCCGCGCACATCGTGCTTTCGGCGGGTTGCGGATCGAGGCAGGGTCGACCGTCCCCAGCCGATGCTGGGGACCGGAAGGCCCAGGAGCCACGGTGGAGCCTGTCGACCCCTCGCGGCCGGTCAGGAGCCGATCAGCGCACGCAGCGCACGTCGCGCGTGTTGGCGTGCGGCGTGTCGATCCCCGACGTCGCGCCGCTGTTGAAGTCGATGGCGTACGACGAGGTCGGGAAGTTGGGCAAGGCCGTCGAGCTCCAGAACACCGTCGCGGGACGCGAGGCGAACAGGGTCGAGATCGCGGGCGCCGTCCGCGTGTGGTCGACGATGCTGACCAGCTCCTTGGTGTTCGGGAGCCGCCAGTCGGTGAAGCCGTCGAGCACCAGGGCCTCGCAGTAGGAGAGCGCGCTCTGCCACGTGCCCGCCGGGCCGATGCCGCTCTGCCAGCGGAGACCGGTGCGGTTGTCGATCACCGACGCTCCGGACGCCGAGAGCGTGCCGGTGAACGCGGTGCCGCGGACGCAGCGCGAGAAGTCGTTCGTGCTCGTGTCCGCGCGGATGTACACGACCGGGTAGTTCGTGTTGATCCCGAAGTGCTGCGCGCTACCGCCCGCGTACGCCGTGGAGCTCTGGAAGAACGAGTTGCCGGGGATGCCCGGGAACGCGGCCGTCGGCCACGGCGGGCCGACCCGGCCGGCGTCGGTGAGCGACATCAGCTCGACGATCGTCGGCAGACGCCAGTCGCTGAAGCCGTCGAGCACGAGGTTGTCGCACCGCGTGTTCGACGCTGCCCAGCTGGCGTACGTGTACCCCGGGTTGCGCTCCCACATGAGGCCGGACACCGAGTCGACGACCGTGTTGGCGGCCACGGTGTACGTCGGGACGTTGATCGTGTAGTTGCCGTCCTGACCGGCGAGGCCGCCGGGACAGGCCACCGAGCTCTGGCCGTCGGTGCAGTAGCGGGTGATCGAGTCCGGGAAGGCGACCGGATCGAAGCGGGCCATGATCGTCACCGCCGCCGTGACCGTCGTGGTGCAGACGCCGGTGCCGGTGCAACCACCACCGCTCCAGCCCGCGAACATCGAGCCGCTGGACGCCGACGCCGTCAACGTGACCGCCGTACCGTGATCGTAGGGATCGGAGCAGTCGAGGCCACAGCTGATCCCGGCCGGGTTCGACGTCACGGTGCCCGCGCCGGTGCCGACCGGCATGACCGTGAGGGTGTACCGGTTGAGCGTGAACGTCGCGGCGACCGTGGTCGCCGTCGTGATCGTGGTCGTGCACGCGCCCGTACCCGAGCAGCCGCCGCCCGACCAGCCGGTGAACGTCGAGCCGGCGGACGGGCTCGCCGTGAGCGTGACCTGCTGACCGTAGTCGTAATCCTCGGTGCAGTCGGTCGGGCAGGAGATGCCGGCCGGGCTCGAGGTGACGCTGCCGGCGCCGTTGCCCGCCCGCTGGAGCATCAGCGTGTGACGGCTCAGCGTGAACGTCGCCGTCACCATCGTCGCCTGCGTGATCGTCACCGAGCAGCCACCGGTGCCCGAGCAGCCCCCGCCCGACCATCCGGCGAAGGTGGAGCCGGTGTCGGGCGCCGCGCTCAGGATGACCGTGGTGTTCGGTGCGTACGTCTCGCTGCAGTCCGCGCCGCAGTCGATGCCCGCCGGGCTCGACGTGACGGTCCCGCGGCCGTTGCCGGCCAGGGCCACAACGAGCGCGTTGTTGAGGGCGAACGACGCCGTCACCGTGGTGTCGTCGGTGAGGGTGAGCGTGCACGTGCCCGTGCCCGTGCAGCCGCCGCCGCTCCAGCCCAGGAACGTGGTGCCGCTGTTCGGGCTCGCGGTCAGCGTGACCTGCGTGCCAGACGCGTAGTCCTCGGTGCAGTCGACGCCGCAGTTGATGCCCGCCGGGGTCGAGGTCACCGTCCCCGTGCCGTTGCCGTTGCCTGTCACGGTCAGCGTGAACATCGTCGTGGCCGGCGTGTCGATGCTCGCGTCGTCACCCGCCGGCCCGTCGATGTCGCCGCCGCCATCCGGCGTCACCTCGACCTTGCCGCAACCGCTGGCGAGGGCCGCGGCGAGGGCGGCGAACAAGACCAAGGACGAACGCAACGCATCGGCACGACCCCGGGTGTGCATACCTGGCGTCTATAACACGGTCCACGCGGCCGGTGCCGTGCCCCAGCTCACGAGCGAACCCGCTGGCAACGTTCACGACCGTCTCGACGGGTCAGCGGCGCGACGGCCGCCGCGCGGGGACGGGAATCCCCATGCGATGGACCTTGTCGGCCAGGGTCGACTTCGCCATCCCCAGCGCCTCGGCCGCCGCCCGCACCGACCCGTGGCGCTCGAGCGCGTCCGAGATGACGTCGCGCATGACGCGCGCGTACTGCTGCACCGGCAGCGGCGGCGGCTCGGTGCCCGCGGCGAACCGCGGCGCGACCGGCACCGGGTGTGCCTGGGGCTCGCGCGGTGGCGGCGTCCCGTGCGCGGCTGCCGGGGTCAGCCGTCGCAGCGGCGTCTGGAACAGGTGCTCCGGTCCGATGACGTCGTGCGAGAGCGCGACGCCGCGCGTGAGCGACTGCCGGAGCTCGCGCACGTTGCCGGGCCAGCTGTACTCGCGCAGCATCCGCCGCGCGGCGTCTGCCAGCGTGCGACGGCCGTGCAGCGGCGCGAGCTCGTCGAGGAAGTCGTCGCACAGGAGATCGATGTCACCGGCGCGGCCACGCAGCGGCGGCAGCTGGATGAGCACGGTCGCGAGCCGATGGTAGAGATCGAGCCGCAACGCGCCGCTCGCCGTGCCGAGCCCGACGAGGTTGTTGGTCGCCGCGACCAGCCGGACGTCGAACGCACGCTCGTGCGAGCCACCGACGCGCCGGACCCGCCGCGTCTCGAGCGCGCGCAGGAGGTGCGGCTGCTGGTTGATCGGCAGCTCGCCGATCTCGTCGAGGAACAGGGTCCCGCGATCGGCCTGCACGAACACGCCGTCGCGCGCCTCGACCGCGCCGGTGAACGCGCCGCGCTCGTGCCCGAACAGCTCCGAGCCGAGCAGCTCGCGCGGGAAGGCGCCGCAGTTGACGGCGACGAACGGCTGCCCCACGCGCCGCGACGTCTCGTGGATCGCCTGCGCCACCAGCTCCTTGCCGGTGCCGGTCTCGCCGACGACGAGCACGCTCACGTCGACGGCCGCCACCCGCCGCGCCTGCGCGAGCGCCGCCTGGAGCGCCGGGTCGCGCCCGATGATGCGCTCGAAGCCGGTGCGCTCGCCGTTCACGCGTCGCCCCAGCGCGACGAAGCGCGTGACCCCGACGGTCAGCTCCGAGCCCGGCGCGAGCTCCCCGCACTCGACGCGGCGATCGTTCACGAACGTCCCGTTGCGGCTGTTGCGGTCACGCACGAAGAGCGCGCCTCGGCGCCGCTCGAGGATGCAGTGGATCCGCGACACGCACGGATCGGCGAGCACCAGGTCGCACGTCACGGCCTTGCCGATCGCGTACGTGCCGTCGCCGATGGCGAGCTCCTCGCCGGTGTCGCGATTGCGCAGCGCGACCACCGGCGGCACCGGGCTCGCGTCCTTGCCGATCGTCTCCGGCCCTTCCTTCCAGCGAGACATACGTTCCCTCTTCACGAACGCGCGTGTCGGCGGCGGCCGGCGGCGGTTGCGTGGGCTCGAGAAAAAATCGCGAACGGACATCGCTCGCGTCGTCGACGACCACGTCAGCACGGCTCGTGCCACGCCCAAGCGTCCGGAATCCCGTCCCGTCCGTCCGGATCTCGGACGCGCCGCGTCCGGAGTGTCCGGAGTGTCCGGGATCCGGCCGCGGGCCTGGGGCCCAGGGCGGCCCCAGGCGGCCTCGGGCCTCGGGCTTCGGGCCTCAGCCAGAGAAGAAGAAGAAGAAGAGGCGGCTCCGGCCGACGCCTGAGGCCCTCTTCCCGAGGCCNNCCGAGGCCCGAGGCCCGAGGCCGCTGTGAGGCAAGAGCCTCACAGCCCCCGGCTGACCAGCCGCAGCACGTCCACGTAGCCCCGGGCCAGCGACGTCGCCGGCAACGCGTCGCGCGCGACGAGCGTGCGATGTAGCGACGGCAAGCGCCACCACGGGACCGTCGGCAGGAGATGGTGCTCGAGGTGGTAGTTGACGTGGAGCGGCGCGAACGTCATGCGCGCGAGGAGACCGGCCGCCGTCGTGCGCGTGTTGCGCAGCTGATCGGCCGTCCGCTCGGTGCACGCGTGCTCGGCGAGCGAGCGGACGCGGATGACGAGGCTGAACATCGTCAGGTACGCGACGACCCACGCGGCGTACACCCACGCGTGCCCGGCGGCGGCGAGCGCGCCGGCGATGACGAGGTTCGCGACGACCGGTCGCCACGCGTTCCTCGCCAGCGCGCGCAGATGATGACCGGCCGAGCGGCGCGGCGCGCGGCGCGGGCTGCCGCCGACGTCGTAGACGAGGAGCTCGGCGTCGATGGCCAGGAGCCCGACGACGCGGCGCAGGCCCGACAGGCCGGTCACGTCGCGCAGGAGCTTGCGCGCGAGCGAGCCGCGCGACATCGGCTCGGCGAGCGCGAGGCCGAGATCGGGATCGCGCTCGGTGCCGGTGTGCGCGTGATGCCCGAGGTGGTGCTCGCGGTAGCGCGCCGTGTCCGACCACACCGGTCGCGCGCACAGCCAGTCGGTGAGCACCTCGTTGCACCAGCGCGAGCGGAAGAGCGTGCCGTGCGCGGCCTCGTGCATCGCGACCGCGAGCGCGAGCTGGCGCCCGCCGAGGACGACGACGGCGGCGACGAAGACGGCCGGATGCGGCACCAGCGCGAGCGCGACGAAGCACCCGACGATGACCAGCCACGTCCAGGTGATCGCCAGCGCGCCGGCGGCGTCCGAGCGCCGCGTGAACGCGCGGATCTCCTCGCGCGTGAGCAGGTCGGCGGCGCCCTTCCCCGTCACAGGTCCACACCGACTCCGAGCTGGAGGATGAGCGGGTTCACCCACATGTCCATCGTCGCCTGGCCGACCTCGGCGCTCTCGAAGAGCGGGATCGACGGCGTGCGGACGTGCAGGTTGGAGACGGTGGCGTGGGCCTTCATGAACGCGACGTACTTCACGTCCGCGCGCAGGTGGACGCGACGCCACAAGGCTACATCGAACCCGGTCTGGAGGACGAGCCCGAGCGCGGGGTCGACGTGGAACGTCGGCTCCTCGACCTCGGTGAGCACCGGGTTGGTGGCGCGCGGGTTGTACGTGAGGAGCACGTTCACGCCCGCGCCGGCGTAGGGCCGGACCGGGCCGAGTGTGGCCAGACGGTAGACGGCGGTCACCATCGGCGGCGCGGCGTCGGCCTCGCCGAGCTCGGCGCCGAGCGGCGGCACGCCGGTGGGGATGCCGAGCGCGTCGGGCGCGATCGACATGTCGGCGAGCGAGCCGGTGGCGCGAAACTTCACCCGCAGGGGCGTCGAGAGCACGGTCTCGAGGGAGAGCCGATCGTTCCAGATCGGCAGGACGTAGCCGGCGATCACGGCGGGCTTGGTGAACGGGTCGAGCGCGACGCCCGAGCCCGCGATCGGCCCCGCGGTGACCGCGAGGCTCGCCGGGCCGTCGACGCCGGAGAGCACGATCTCGTCGGACTGCGAGAGCGGCGTCATGTGGAGGACGCCGGCGCGCACGTAGATGCGCTCCCACGTGATCGTCGGCCGGGTCCGGTCTGCCCGCTCCGGTCGCTCCGCAGCGGCAGGCGAAGAGGCGAGCAGCGCCGCGACGACGAGCGCGCGGCGCTTCACGGCAGCCTCCCGCGGCGCGGCGGCGACACGAGCTGGAGCTTCATCTCGCCCGCGGGCACGACCAGGCGCACCGTGCCGGTCAGGCCGAACGGCGCGTCGATGCCGACGGTGATCGGGACCTCGGCGACGTTGGCCAGAGCGATGGAGATGCGCCCGTCGGCGCCGAACGTGAGCGGCCCCTCGAGCGACACCGACAGCGGCTTCGACTTCAGGTCGTGCTGCGCGATGGGCAGGCTCATGTCGGGCGCGTCCATGTAGAGGTCGAGCGCGACCACCATCGTGGGCACGCCGCCGCGGTCGACGATGTAGCCCTCGAGCGGTCCGTCGGGACGCTCGCGCAGTCGCATGATGCTCATGCCGGTCTCGGTGTTGAGGCCGATGCCGAGCGCGGCCGCGCGCATGGTGAGCGACGTCGAGTACATCGCCTGCGCGCTCATCGTCACCGGGATGCACGTCGCGGCGGTGGTGCCGTCGGGGAGCGCGCAGCCGAGGCGGCGCGCGCCGAGCTGCGCCGGGATGGCGCCCTGCATGTACATGCAGCCCTCGACCTCGGGCGTCGACGGCACGCAGTCGCCGCCGGGAAAGCTCGCGCCGGTGAGCAGCCCCGACGTCCCCGCCACGCGCAGCGCGACGCGGTTGGTGTCGGGCCGCGGCTCGCCGGGCTCGAGGTGCCCCGAGCCGTTGCGATCGGCGACCGGGCCGGTGCTGACGAGGAGGGTCGTCGCGTCCGTCGGCTCGGCGCCGGCGAAGCGGATGACGAGATCCGGCCCGCCGCCCGCGCTCGCCGTCGTCCCGGCGAGGCGATCGAACGTCGCCGCGCGCCCGTTGGCGCCGCACACCTCGCCGCCGCTGCACGTCGCGTCGGGCCCCGAGACCAGGCGGAGCCGGTAGTGCTCGCCGGCGACCCACGGCGTGTCGGGCACGAACGCCAGCTCGCGCTGGCGCACGAGCAGGCTGCCGCGGACGACGTCCGTGCACGCGCCGCTCAGGTCGACCTTCTCCACGCGGACGCTGCCGGTGTCACACGTGGTGCCGAGCGCGAGCGACGCCCTGCGCAGCGGCTGGTCGAACACGACGGCGATGCGCTCGGCGGGGGCGAGCGCGAACGGCCGGTAGCCGTCGTCGCCGGGCGCGCCACCGGCGCAGCGGCCGGAGCTGGTGGCGCTGGCGTCGACGAGCGAGCATGGCGCGCCGGGGAAGACGGCGACGACCGACGGCGGCACGTCGGTGGCGACCAGCATCTCGGTCGAGACGTCGAACGCGCGCGCCGGCATGGCGTTGCCGGCGGCGTCGGCGACGTCGACCAGCTCGACGTGGTAGTCGTGGCCGGCGGCGAGCGGATCCTTCGGCCGCACGACGACCAGCGCGCCGTGGCTCTCGACGTGTACCGGCACCAGCGCGCCGATCGCGTCGCGCACGACGACGCCGCCGGCGCGCGCGCGCTCGACGTCGGCTGCGGCGGCG
>DDTA01000116.1:0-17411 GCA_002344285.1 Myxococcales bacterium UBA2376 | reverse complement strand
AGATCGATGTCGAGCGCGCCGAGGGTCTCGATCGCGAGCGCGCCGTCGTCGGCGATCGCCAGGCCGGCGAGCTGGACGCCGAGGATGCTCTGCGCGAGCACGGCGCTGCCGGTGGCGTCGGACGCGTAGACGGCGAGGTCGAAGCTCAGATCGACGAGCAGCGGCGCGTGCTCGTTGTCGGGGCGCGTGTCGGCCGGGCGGTGCGGGTTCCGGTAGATGCGGCCGCCGCCGTCGGTGAGCATCTCGATCCAGATGTCGCCGGTGGCGAGCCCCGACGGGATGGCGCCGGCGAGCGCGACCTCGAGCCCCGACGACGCCAGGCGCTGACCGCGGGGGATGCGGAACGCGATCGGCCCGCCCTGCGCGAGCGGATCGCCGAGCTCGGTCTCGAGGACGCCGGGCAGGACCGACGCGATCGCCTCACCGATGAGCGGGTGCGCGACCTCCATGACGTTGGCGTCGTCGACGCGCGCCACCGCCGCGGCGACGTCGTCGGGCTGGCGGGTGCGGAAGAGCTGACGCGTGCCGCCGGCGCCCAGGCTGCCCTCGGCGACGAACGCGACGACCGCGGGCGCGGCGCGCTCGCCGGAGAGGTCGGCGAGCTGGTCGCCGACGCGCAGCTCGTAGGCCGCGCCCGGGACCAGCGGCGCGTGGGGATCGATCGCGACGTGGATGCCGCTCGCCAGGATCGTCGCCGGCACGGCGGTCGCCGCGGCCACGTCCACGAGCTCGAGCGCGCCGGGCGCGAGCACGACGCCGCGCGGATCGAGCGGCTCGGAGAAGACGAGCGCGAGCGTCGACGTCTCGAAGATCGGGCGGTGCGTGCCCGGCGTCTCGGGCGCCGAGCCGTTGACGGCGACCAGCGCGGGCGCGCCGGCGCGGGGGCGATCGCTGCGCGTCGTCCAGCGCACGAGCGGCGCCCCGGTGTCGCCGCCGCCGGCGGGGCCGGCGAAGAGCTCGTAGGTCGTGCCCGGCTCGAGGGCGTGCGGCGTGATCGCGAGCGTCTTGCCGCCGCCCTGGGCCGTGACGTCGACGGCGGCGTTCCCGCGCGGCCCGACGACGCGGACACCGCCCGCGGCCTCGGCGGCGAGCGGCGCCGAGAACGAGACGTAGAGGCGCGCGCCGAGGGGCACGTCGCGCTGGCCGTCGAGCGGGTACGTGAGCAGGACGCCGGCGGCGAGCGGCTCCGCCGGCGGTGGCTCGGTGACGCAGGCGGCGAGCGCGACGGCGAGCACGGGCGCGAGCGTGGTGAGATGGCGTCGCATGGTTCCCTCCGTGCGTGCGGTCAGAGGCCGACGACCGAGACGTCGTCGAGCTGGAGCCAGGTATCGCCGCTGGCCCAGAGCCCGGCGAACACGACGAGGCTGGTGTGGGTGCCGGCGTTCGCCGTGACCTCGAGCGGCGTGTACGCGCCGAGGCTGGTGAAGCGCGCCTCGCCGAGCACCTGCCCCGTCGCCGTGCGCAGGCCGACGTAGCCGGCGACGTTGTTCGCCGACGTGCGGATCGACGCGCGCACGCGGTACGTGCGGCCGGGCGCGACCGGCACCGTCTGATGCAGGTCGTTCCATCCGCTCGTGCCGCGCGCCCAGCCGTTGCCGGCACCGTTGCGCGCGAGCCCGAGCCCGAGATCGGCGCCGCACTGCCCGAGGCACGACCAGCCCGTCATCCGGTCCTCGAAGCCTCCGTTCACGACGACGTCGACGCCGGGCGGCGGCGGCGGCACCGACGGCACCGCGAGCACGCTCATCATGCGCGGCAGCGCGTCATTGAAGGCGAAGTTCCAGCAGCCGAAGTTGTGGCCGCCGTCGCAGCCGAACGGCGCCGACGGCCCCGGGCGGCCGTACATCCAGAAGAAGTGCGGGACGCCGTTCGCGGCGAGCCGGCGCGCGAAGCGATCCGCCGAGGCTCCCATCGTGCGCTCGAGGATGTCGGCGTCGTGGATGCCGGCGCCGGCGTAGAGGAGCACCTGCATGCCGGCGAGCGCCGTCGGGCGCCGCATCGGATCCTTCTCCTTCCACACCGTGTCGGCCGGCCAGAACGGCGAGCCGAACGGCCCGAACGCCGGCAGGAGGTGCTGGATCGCCTGCTCGGTGATGACCGTGCGCGTGCCGAGGTCACCGAGATCGACGGCGCCGGAGAAGCTCGCGACCGACGCGAACAGGTCGGGACGATCCTGCGCGAGCCGCACCGCGCCGTAGCCACCCATCGAGAGCCCGGCGATCGCGCGCCCGCTGCGCGCGGCGACCGTGCGGAAGTTGACGTCGACCCACGGGATGACCTGCTGCAGGTAGAAGTCGGCCCAGCGCTGCGCGCCGCGCGTCTGGTTGACCCAGTTGGTGAACCAGCCGACCTTGCCGCCGTCCGGCATCACCACGATCACGTTCTTGCCTGCGGTGATCGGCTCGACCGCGCCGCCGCCGGTCGTCCACTGCGCCGAGTTGCCACCGGCGCCGCCGTGCAGGAGATAGATGACGGGGTAGCGCGTGGCCGGGCTCTGCTCGTACCCGGCGGGCAAGGTCACGCGGATGCGATGCGGCCCGTTGACCGCGCCCGGGCTCACGAACGCGCTCGAGACGTCGGCCTCGAGCGTCCGCCCGCTCACCCACCGGCTGCCGGTGACGTCGATCCCGTGGCTCGACACGAGCGCCACCTCGTGGGTCGTGGAGCCGTCCTCCGGCTCGTCCAGACACGCCGGTGTCAGCCACCCGATGGCCGAAGCCACCGTGATCACGCACATTTTCCTCGCGGTGTGCTGCATGGTCGTCCCTCCCGCGAGAAGGTATACACATTATATACCTTGGCCGTCAAGCCGGATTCACCGAGCCCGCTCGCTATACTGCCGCCATGGACGCGGCCCTGCGCCACGACCGAGACGACGCGCAGCACGAGGACCACTTCGTCCAGCTGCGCGACGTCACATGGGAGGACTACAAGCGCGTGCTCGCGATGCGCGGCGATCACTCGGCGCCCCGCATCGCCTACGCCGACGGATGCCTCCAGATCATGCGCCCCTCCCGCGAGCACGAAGCGATCAAGTCGCTCATCGGATGCCTGATCGAGGTCTACTGCCTCGAGCGCGGGATCGACTTCAGCAAGTTCGGCTCCTGGACCCTCGAGCGGAAGCCGAAGCGAAAGGCCCTTGAGCCCGACGAGTGCTACGTGTTCGGCCCGGCGGCGACCATCACCTCGAAGCAGCGCGCGCCGAAGCGCCCCGACCTCGCGATCGAGGTGGTCTGGACCGCGGGCGGCCTCAGCAAGCTCGACATCTACCGCGCCCTGGGCGTGCGCGAGGTCTGGTTCTGGCGCAAGGGCGTCATCACGCCGCACGTGCTGCGTGGCGACGACTACGCCGACGTCGACGCGAGCGAGGTCCTGCCCGGCATCGATCTCGCGCTCCTCGCGTCGTTCCTCGACCTCTCGCCGATGAGCGCGGCCATCCGCGCCTATCGCGACGCCCTCCGCACCTGAGCCTACTGCAGCGGCGCGCAGGCGACGCTGTCGAGGATCCCGGCGACCGCGGCGTTCGTGCTGCCGCCGACGACGCAGATGTGCGCGGGCAGGAGCGCGCCGGCGGCGAGGATGCGCGGCTGATCGAGGCGGCGCGAGTTGAGGACGAACGGACCGGCGGGTGACAGCTGCGCCGTCTCGATCGTGTCGAGCGCGGCGCCGGTGGCGACGTTGCCGCCGCCGAGCACCCACGCGCGCCCGCCGAGCGCGAGCGACGTCGCGCCCGCGCGCGCCGTGGCCAGCGCCGGCGCCGTCGCGAACCCGGAGACGGCGCCGCTGGCGACGGTCGCGCGCTCGACGGTCGTGACCGGCGCGTTCGTGCTGCCGTGCCCACCGGCCACCAGCGTCACGGCGCCGTCGCTGACGAGCGTCATGCGCCCGCGCGCCGACGAGAGGTTGACGCCGCTCACCGGCGCGAACGAGCTCAGGTCCCCCGTCGCCGTGATCGACGCGCGCGTCACCGACGTCGTGTACGTCGACCCGCCGAGCCAGCCGCCGACGAGCTGCACGCTGTCGCCGGTGACGACGACCAGCGCGTGCGCGCGGCCCTGGTCGAGGGTCACGCCGGCGACGTCGGCGAACGCGCCGATGGTGCCGTCGGTCGCGATCGCCGCGCGCTCGATCTCCACCGGAAACGTCGGCGTCGTGCCGCCGTAGCCGCCCACGACGTAGAGCCAGTCGGCGCTGCCGCGCGTGACGCGGAACGCGACGGCCCCGGCGCGCGCGCGCACCAGATCGCCGGCGAGCGCGAACGCGCCCGGACCGGCGGCGGACACGCTCGCGGACTCGACGCTCGTCGTGATCCCGGCGCCGTCGCGCGTCACGGCCGCGCACGCGCTGCACGCGGTGCCACCCACGATGTAGAGGCGCCCGCCCACGACGAGCGACGCCGCGTCCATGCGACCCGCGACGAGCGTGCCGGCGGCGGAGAAGGCGCCGAGCGTCGTCGGCGGCGCGTCGACGGGCATCGCGTCGATCGCCGCATCCGGAGCGTCGACCGCGGGCGCGTCGGCCGCATCGACCGGGACGTCCCCGGGGTAGGGGAACTGGCACCCGGCCGCGACCGCGGCGCTGACCAACATCGAAACCTTCGTCATCGCAGGACTTTCGCGAAATCACACGAGCGCACGCAACTTCTCGCGACGAGCTCGATAAGGGGGGTCATGCAGAAGCCGGGGTGCGCCCTCTCCTACCTTCTACCGTTTTGCCGAAATGATCGAGGCTCACGCAACGTGGGTCTTCCGAAATCGCCTGACGGTGCTGTAGGGTGGCCGACCATGAAGTGCTGGCTTCGTGGTTCGTGGGTGGTGCTCCTCGTCGCGCTGGTGGTGAGCGGCGCAGGCTGCCAGTGGGACGTCCCGCTCGACCCGTTCATCGACAGCGGGCTGGACGCCTCCGATCCGGACGCCGGAACGGACGGTCCGACCGACGCGCCCTCCGACGGCATGCCGATGGCGACGCTCACGGTCATCCGCAACGGCACCGCGTCGGGCACGGTGACGTCCAACGCCGTCGGCGCCGCCATGATCGACTGCGGCGCGACGTGCACCGCGCAGTTCCCGCCCGGCACGCTCATCACGCTGACCGAGACGCCCGGCACCGGCGCCACGTTCGCCGGCTGGAGCGGCGTCTGCACCGACACGTCGCCCAACTGCTCCTTCACGCTCGACAGCGACACCACCGTCCAGGCGACCTTCGACATCTCGCGCCACACCATCACGATCGCGCCGGGCGGCAACGGCGCCGGCAGCGTGACGTCGAACGTCGGCGGCATCAACTGCCCCGGCACGTGCGAGGCGACCGTCGACTACGGCACGCCGCTCATGCTCACCGCCACGCCGGTCGCGCCGTCGATCTTCGCCGGCTGGAACGACGTCGGCTGCACCGGCACGACGCCCTGCACCTTCACCGTCACCCAGGACGAGACGATCGACGCCGCGTTCGCGCTCAACTACACGGTCACGGTCAGCAAGAACGGCAACGGCAACGGCACGGTCACGTCGGCGCCGGCCGGCATCAACTGCGGCAGCGACTGCAACGAGGTCTACAGCGCCGGCACGATGGTGACGCTCACCGCCGCGGCCGCCGCCGACTCGGACTTCGTCGGCTGGGGCGGCGCGTGCACCGGCACCGGGTCGTGCACGGTCACCGTCAACGCGCTCGTCTCGGTGACCGCAAACTTCGCGCTCAAGCGCTACACCCTCTCCTCGACGCGCTCGGGCACCGGCGCCGGCGTGGTCACCTCCAACCCCGCCGGCATCAACTGCGGCACCGACTGCGACGAGCTCTACGACCACGGGACGCAGGTGACGCTGACGGCGATGGCCGACGTCTCGTCGACGTTCACCGCCTGGTCGGAGGCCGGCTGCCCGGGCACCGGCGCGTGCGTCGTCACCCTCACCGGCGCTCGCAGCGTCGGCGCCACGTTCACGCTCAACCGCTACCAGCTCACGGTCGCCAAGAGCGGCAACGGCGCATCGCTCGGCACGGTCACCTCGACCCCCGTGGGCATCAACTGCGGCGCCGACTGCGACGAGCTCTACGACGCGAACACGATGGTCACGCTCTCGGCGTCGACGATGAGCGGCGCGTCGTTCATGGGCTGGTCGGGCGCGTGCACGGGGACGGGCAACTGCGTGGTCACCATGTCCGGCGCCCAGAACGTCACCGCGATGTTCGCGCTCAACCAGTTCACGCTGTCGGTCAACAAGGCCGGCAACGGCGCCGGCCGCGGCACGGTGACCTCGAGCCCGGCGGGGATCAGCTGCGGCGCCACGTGCAGCGCGGGCTACCAGTTCGGCCAGTCGGTCACGCTCACGCCGACGGCGATGAGCGGCGCCACCTTCACGGGCTGGAGCGGCGGCGGCTGCTCCGGCGTCGGCAACTGCGTCGTGACCATCGGCGGCGACACGGCCGTGACCGCCACGTTCGAGCTCGACACGTACACGCTGTCCGTGGTGCGCGCCGGCAACGCGGCGAGCACGGGCTCGGTGACGTCGGCGCCGGCGGGCATCACGTGCAACACGGCGACGAACGACTGCGATCAGGGCTACACGTTCGGCACCGCCGTCACGCTGACGGCGACGGCGGGCGCGGGCAGCACGTTCGCCGGCTGGAGCGGCGGCGGCTGCGCGGGCACGGGGACCTGCATGGTCACCGTCGACGCGGCGAAGATCGTGACCGCGACCTTCACGCTCGACGAAGCGCTGACCGTGACCAAGGCGGGCGCGGGCGCGCCGTACGGCACGGTGGCCTCGGCGCCGGCGGGCATCAACTGCGGCAACGACTGCTCGGAGAACTTCGGCGTCGGCACGATGGTGACCTTGACCGCGACCGTGCAGGCCGGCGCGGCGACGTTCGCCGGCTGGAGCGGCGCGTGTGCGGGGACGCAGGCGTCGTGTGTCGTCACGGTCGCGGCCGCCACCAACGCGGTCGCCACGTTCGATCTCGTGCCCCACGTGCTGACGGCGGCGCGCGCCGGCGACGGCAGCGGCTCGATCGAGTCGAACGTCGCGGGCATCAACTGCGGCACCGACTGCAGCGAGCCGTACGGCTACGGCACCACCGTCGTCCTGACGGCGACGCCCGACGCGGGCGCGACGTTCACCGGCTGGTCGGGCGGCGGCTGCTCCGGCACCGGCGCATGCTCGGTGACGGTCACCACCGCGACGACGGTCACCGCGACGTTCCAGGCCGACCGCGTGCTCACCGTCAGCACCGCCGGCAACGGCGCCGGCTCGGTCGCGTCGGTCCCGGGCGGCATCAGCTGCCCGGGTGACTGCATGGAGACGTTCACGCACGGCCAGATGGTGACGCTCACCGCGACACCGTCGACGGGATCGACCTTCGCATCGTGGTCGGGCGGCGGATGTACCGGGACCGCGCCGTGCACGGTGACGATGACCGCCGCGCGCAGCGTGCAGGCGACGTTCACGCTGACGACGCACACCCTCACCGTCACCAAGGCGGGCACCGGACAGGCGCTCGGCACCGTGACGTCGATGCCGGCCGGGATCAACTGCGGCGCCGACTGCAACGAGACCGTCAACTACGGCACGCAGCTCACGCTCACCGCGTCGGCCGCGGCCGGCGCCACCTTCGTCGGCTGGTCGGGCGGCGGGTGCAACGGCACCGGGATGTGCGTCGTGACGGTCACCGCGAACACGATGGTCACGGCCAACTTCGAGGCCGACAAGACGCTGACGGTGTCACGCGCCGGCACCGGCTCGACCTACGGCCTCGTCACGGCGACGGGGATCAACTGCGGCAACGACTGCACCGAGCCGTACCCGCACGACAGCTTCGTCCAGCTCACGGCGTCGGTGCCGGTGGCTGCGGCGGCCACGTTCAGCGGCTGGTCGGGCGGCGGGTGTAGCGGCGCGCAGGCGACGTGCACCGTGCGCATGGACATGGCCCAGATGGTCACCGCGACCTTCAACATCCGCCAGCACACGGTCTCGGTGGCGACCAACGGCGGCAACGGCGCCGGCACCGTGGCGTCGACGCCGATGGGCATCATGGCGCCGACGACGCCGTCGGCGTCCTTCAACTACGGCACGACGGTCACGCTCGCGGCGTCGCCGTCGACCGGCTCCAACTTCACCGGCTGGTCGGGCGTGAGCGGCTGCTCGGGCACCGGCTCCTGCGACGTCCTCGTCGACGGCGCCAAGGCCGTCACCGCGACCTTCACGCTCCAGCAGTTCGCGCTGAGCGTGAGCAAGACCGGCACCTCGACCGCGCTGGCCACGGTGACCTCGACGCCCGCCGGCATCAACTGCGGCGCGACGTGCTCGTCGATGTTCAACTACAACACGCCCGTCCAGCTCTCGGTCTCGTTCATGCCGGGCGTGCGCTTCATGGGCTGGAGCGGCGAGGGCTGCACCGGCACCGGCACGTGCAGCGTGACGATGACGCAGGCGCGCAACGTGTCGGCGGCGTTCGAGGGCGACAAGGTCCTGAGCGTGACGGTCAACGGCAACGGCAGCGGCTCCGTCATCTCGGCGCCCGCCGGCATCATGACGCCGGCCATGACGTCGGCCGCGTACACCCACGGCACCTCGGTGACGTTGACCGCCGCCGCCAACACGACGACGTCCAACTTCGCCGGCTGGAGCGGCTCGTGCGCGAGCGCCGGCACCAACGCGCAGTGCGTGGTCACGATGGACCAGGCCCGCGACGTGACCGCCACGTTCACGCTCAAGACGTACACGCTGACCCTGAACAAGTCCGGCGCGGGCGTCGGCACCGTCACGTCCGACGTGGCCGGCATCAACTGCGGCACGGCGTGCCCGACGCAGAACGCGACCTACAACCACGGCCAGACGGTGGTGCTCAGCCATGTCGCGGGCGCGGACTCCCAGTTCGTGGCCTGGGGTGGCGCGTGCACGGGCGCGAACTGTTCAGTGAGCATGGTGGCCGACCAGACGGTCACCGCGAACTTCAAGCGGACCGACAAGACCCTCACGGTCAGCGTCGCCGGCAACGGGTCGGGCACGGTCACGTCCAACCCGGCCGGCATCGACGCACCGACCGACGGCACCGAGACCTACGCGCACGACACGATGGTGACGCTCACGGCCAACACCGACACCGTCACCTCCAACTTCGCCGGCTGGAGCGGCGCCTGCACCGGCACGATGCTCACCTGCTCCGTGACGATGGACCAGGCGCGCAGCGTCACGGCGACGTTCACGCTCAAGACCTATACCCTGACCCTGAACAAGTCCGGCGCGGGCGCCGGTACCGTGACCTCCAACCCCGCGGGCATCAACTGCGGCACCACCTGCTCGACGCAGAACGCGACCTACAACCACGGGCAGTCGGTCACGCTGAGCCAGCTGGCCAGCACCGGCTCGGAGTTCGTGGCCTGGGGCGGCGCCTGCGGCGGCGCGATGTGTACCGTCGTGATGACGCAGGACCGCACCGTCACCGCCAACTTCAAGTTGACCGACAAGACCCTCACGGTGAGCGTCGCCGGCAACGGCGCCGGCACCGTGACCTCCAACCCGGCCGGCATCAACGCGCCGACCGACGGCACCGAGACCTACCTGCACGGCACGATGGTGACGCTGACGGCCAACCCCGACACCGTCACGTCGAACTTCGCGGGCTGGAGCGGAGGCTGCACCGGCACGATGCTGACCTGCTCCGTGACGATGGACCAGGCGCGCAGCGTCACGGCGACGTTCACGCTGAAGACGTACACGCTCACGCTGAACAAGACGGGCGCCGGCGTCGGGACCGTGTCCTCCAACCCCGCCGGCATCAACTGCGGCACTGCGTGCGCGACGCAGAACGCGACCTACAACCACGGCCAGTCGGTCACCCTCAGCCACCTGGCCGGCGCCGACTCCGAGTTCGTGGCCTGGGGCGGCGCCTGCGGCGGCGCCACCTGCACCGTCGCGATGACGCAGGACCGCACCGTCACCGCCAACTTCAAGCGGACCGACAAGACGCTCACCGTCAACGTGACGGGCAGCGGCACCGTGACGTCGATGGACGGTGGCATCAACGCGCCATCGGATCCGACCCACACCTACGCGCACGGCACGACGGTCATGCTCATGGCCGCGTGGAACGCGACCAGCCACGACTTCGTCTGGGGCGGGGCGTGCGCGGGCAGCCTGGCGACGTGCAGCGTCACCATGGACCAGGCCCAGACTGTCACCGCCACCTTCACGCTCAAGAACTGGACGCTCACCGTCGCCAAGGCGGGCGTCGTCGCCGCAGCTGGCACCGTGACGTCCACGATGCCGGCCGGCGCGATCAACTGCGGCGCCGACTGCAGCGAGACTGTCACGCACGGCACGATGGTGACGCTGACCGCCACCCCCGGAACCGGCGACATCTTCTTCGGCTGGTCCGGCGGTGGCTGCAGCGGCACCGGTTCCTGCACCACGACGGTCACGGCCGCGACCATGGTGACGGCCACGTTCGACAACTGCGTCCGCAGCACCCAGAGCTGCTCCAATGGTCTCTTCTCTCAGTGCGGCACCAACGGTGACTGGGTCACTCACTCGATCCCGAACGGGAGTGCGACCGGCGGACAGCTGACGATCCCGATGCAGAACTACGCCTGCCCGATGCTTGCGTGTCACGCGAGCCAACCGCGGTGCATCGACATCTCGGCATCGAACGGCCTGAACGCAGCTCTGGACGCGCCCGAAGTCAGCCCAACAGGCTTGGATGTCTCACTGGATGCTTCCTCACCTGCTGGGGGCGCCAACATCATCATCGATACCAACAACTTCAGCGCAGGCACCGGCACGACACGCATTACCCTGGCCGACGGGTCGTCGCTCGACGTACCCGCGATCGTCGTCGAGCAGCCCGCGACCATGATGACGCCGCAGGGCCCGGACATTCTCGTCCTCAAGACCAGGACGTTCACGGTGCGGCCCTCGACGTTCGTGGAGGTGCGAGGAACCCGCGCCCTCGGGATCGTCGCGAATTTCGACATCTTCATCGGCGGTACGATCGACGCATCAGCGAACGAGTACACCTCTGGTGCGGGTGCGTCGCTCGTTTCGACATGCGCGGGTACGCAGAATGCAACCGCGTCGGGAGGAGGAGGCAACTGGGACCCTGGCGGCGCGTCGACAAGTGGCGCCGCAGGTGGCGCAATCCTTTCTGCCGGATTCGTCGTGCCACTTCAGGGTGGATGCCGCGGCGGCATGATCGTCGTATCGGCCGGCAATACGTGGGTGGGTGGGTCCCCAGGCGGCGCGATTCAGTTCGTGTCCCGTCGTCGTACGGCGATCTCGCCGACGGGCTTGTTGAACGTCAACGGTGGTGGAGGGTTCGCTGGCGTCGATTCTTCGGTGTTCCAGGGACGCGCCAGCGGAGGAGGCTCCGGCGGTGGGATCCTGATCGAGTCGCCCTCGGTCACGATCGACCCCGGTGGAGTGTTCTCGGGCCGCGGAGGTAGCGGTAGCGCGGCCAGCTTCGGTGGCAACGTCGCGCACGGCACCGAGTACAACCCTGTGACCGGCGCCGGCGCGGCGTCTGTCTCGTGTACGAGCTGCGGAACGAGCGGCGCCGGTGGTACCGAGTCTGCCCAACCCGGCAACGCAACCGGATCGTCCAGCGCTCGCGCGGGTGGTGGCGGATCGGTCGGTCGCACGGTGTTTCGGAATCAGAACGGCGTCGTCTCGATTCCGGGCGGGGCACTGCGAATCCGGCACCAGCTCCTAACGCTTCCAACACGCTCACCGCCGTGAGCTCTGATTCGCAGGCCCGAGCCTCCGCAGCTCGAGCGCGGCGCTCGATGATCTTCACGTCGCGCAAGCATCCTACGCATGGGTCCCGTTCTGCGCGACGACCTGCCGTCGCGATCGTCGACGGCGTCCTCGAAGGTGGCCGCCTTCTGCTGCTCGACGGCACGTCGATGCGCACCAAGCACCTCGGCTTTGACGCTCCTGCACATACCGAGGCACGTACCCAGCTGGTGAGCGATCAGCGTTTCCGAAACCCACATCATCCGTTCGAGCGAGACTCGATCGACTTGCCGATTCCTGGCCTTTAACCTCCGCGCCGGCGCGCTCAAGGGTCGCTGCAGGCATGATAACGCTGCGGACGCGAAGGCCCCGTTTCACTGCCCAGGCGCGGTGAAACGCCAGATTCCATCACCATCACCCCAGTAGATTGCGTCGGAACCGACGTCGTACGTCAAGTCACGCGGTACCGCGACTACGTTTCCGGGTGCTTCGAGCGTATGAAATCCGCCGACAGCCTTGAACCGCTTAATGAAATTCGTTTGGCCAACTGCGTTCGCAACAAAAGGGTAGAAGTACGTCTCTTCGAATTGCTTCTTTGTCAAGCCATTAAATCTGTGAAGCGAACCGTCGTTATCCGTAAACAGAGTAGTATTGTAGACGGTCATACAACCAGACGGCACGGGACTGGTTGGACCGTAGTACTTCGCTCGAACAGCGCCACTTTGGCGAACCCAATATAGATACTTACACTCCGATACACCTCGACTTCCAGTATGGAGATGAAATCCTTCCGTGGTTGTAGCGAAATTTGTAACCGTTCCCGGCGTCTTCGGTATCCGCTTGATGTTCGGCCCTTGCGAGAAGAACAGGTCACCGTTGGTCGTCGCGCTAGTCTGCGCAAACCCGCCGTTCCAGAGAGTTTCAGAAACCGGCGGTTGCGTATAGAGGGGAACACGCGATCCTGTGCCGTCCTTCTTGATCTTGTAAACCTGCTTAGCACCCCCGGAAACTGGTTGAACCACGTAGTAGACGTACCCATTGGCAGCGTCATCAACGAGGATTGGCACGTTTGGCGAAACTCGCATTCCATCATTTTCCAGTGTCGCATCCCCTACGTACAGGGGATATCCGCCTATCGGCTGCGACGCGATAGTCCACTTATTGCCGGACTTCGCAGCGAAGAATAGCACTAGCTGTGCGTCAACAGCGATTGGAGTCGAATCGATTTCGCTATTGCATTCATTACAGTAGACTTGCCGACCAGCGCCCGTAACCGTTGATCTCTCGATGGTGCCGTTTGCACGAGACCAGAATACGTAGCCACCTCTTACGACCACGCGCGGACTGTGTTCATCTCCGGGCGAGAACACTGCGATCGACTGAGTGACCTCCTGTTCCTCGAAATCGAGATCGGGTGATTCCGCACAGCTGGTGGCTGCGCAGATGATCGTCAGCGGAAGCAGAAACCCTTTTTGCTGTACGCTTTTCATGAGCTCGAAGAAACCACGAGGGCGGATTCGTTGTCCACTGTTGTGGACTTGATTGGTGTTGGGGAACAAGCTATAGTTACGGCGGCGTAGGGAGGATTGAATGCTAAGGACTCGTCGCGAGTGAGCGTGTTGTCGCGCACACGGTGTCACGCGCGCGCCGGGACCGTGAGCGTCCGGTGGACCGCACCGTGTTGAGATGCGGGACGTGGACTAGGACGCGGCCTCGACGCCAGATGCTTCCTCGGCAGCGCCGACTCGTGAGCTGCGGGGTTCGTGCTCGACGTCGTGCGCGCTGCACAGGTCACATCTGGGTAGTGCTGTCGGTCGTGGTCCGCTTCCCATTCGCGCGACGCCCCTGGGCCATCCCGGTGCTGTTCCGCTTGTATCGGAACGAGAAGGAGTGCCTCCGCAAGCGCGCTCCGTACCGCAAGAAGACCGAGCTCGGTCGCGAGCTCGTCGACATTGTTGCCGGCTGGGCGGTTGAACGTCGGCTGCGCCTCTCCGTCGACAGTGCTTACTGCAATCACACCTTGGCGCGAGGCCTAGCGCCGACCGTGACCATCTTCGGCGCGATCCGCCCCGATGCCGTGTTGACGGCACAGCCGACGGCCGCCGAACGCCGCGCCACCGGTCGCCGACGTGTATGCGGCAAGGAATTGCCCAAGCCCGAACAGCTCGCGCGCGACCAGAGCGTTCCCTGGAAGAAGTGTCGGGTGCTGAGCGACAATTACATCTCCCCAGCGACGACAACTACGTCGCCCCATCCGGCCCGCGCGTCCTGACAAGAACGTGGCCACGCGGATCGTCCGCCCGACGATCCGGGGATGCGGCCTGTCAGCGACGCGCAAGTGAGGAAGCTGATGGAGGAGATGATTAAACACGGCAAGCTCGGCCAGGCCGCCATGAAGGCGGGCATGGACCGCAAGACGGCGCGCAAGTACGTCGCGGCCGGCAAGCTGCCGTCGGAGATGAAGGCGCCGCGCGACTGGCGGACGCGGCCTGATCCGTTCGACGAGCACTGGCCGGAGGTTCAGGCTCGGCTCGAGGAGACGCCGGAGCTCGAGGCGAAGACGTTGTTCGAGGTGCTCCAGGAGGAGCATCCGGACCGCTACGCCGACGGCCAGCTCCGCACGCTACAGCGCCGGGTGAAGGCGTGGCGCGCGGCGCACGGTCCGGATCAGGAGGTCGTACTCGGCCAGCGGCACCGCGCCGGCGAGGCCGCGCAGACCGACTTCACGACCACGGCCGAGCTCGGCGTCACGATCGCCGGCCAGGCGTTCGTGCACCTGCTCTGCGTGCTCGTCCTGCCGTACTCGAACTGGCAGTGGGCGACGGTGTGCCTGTCGGAGTCGCTGGCGGCGCTGCGCCGGGGCGTGCAGCGCGCGCTGTTCCAGCTCGGCCGCGTGCCGCACCACCACCAAACCGACAACTCGACGGCGGCGACGCACCGGATCCCGGACGGCGAGAAGGGCTTCATCGACGGTCGCAAGCGACCGTTCAACGACGGGTACCTCGCGATGATGCGGCACTTCGGGATGACGCCGCGGACGACCGAGGTCGGGGCCAAGGAGCAGAACGGCGACGTCGAGGCCGGCCACCGCGCGCTCACACGGCGCCTCGAGCAGGCGCTGCTGATCCGAGGCAGCCGCGACTTCGCCGACCGCGACGCGTGGCAGGCGTTAGTCGACGAGCAACTCCGCAAAGCCAACCAGCGGCGCGGGCCGCGCGTCGGCGAGGATCTCGCCGCGATGCGGCCGCTCGACGTGAATCGGCTGCCCGAGTTCGTCTAGGACACCGCGGTCGTCAGCGAGTGGAGCACGATCCGGATCCAGCACAACGCGTACTCGGTGCCGTCGCGGTTGATCGGCGAGCCACTGCGCGTCCACCTCTACGAGGACCGCATCGAGGCGTACTTCGGCGACAAGCTCGAGCTCGCGTGCGAGCGCCTGCGCGGCCGCAACGGGCACCGCATCGACTACCGCCACGTGATCTGGTCGCTCGTCCGCAAGCCCGGCGGCTTCGCGCGCTACGTCTACCGCGAGGAGATGTTCCCGTCGGTCGTGTTCCGACGGGCGTACGACGCGATCCAGACGCCGCACCACGGCACCGCCGGCGACCTCGAGTACCTGCGGATCCTCCACCTCGCTGCGAGCACGATGCAGACCGACGTCGAGGCCGCGCTCGCGGGGCTGCTCGACCAAGCCGAGCCGATCGCCGCCGACCGGGTCAAGGAGCTGGTCGGGCACGCCGCGACGCCGGAGATCCCCGACCTCGTCGCGCCGGACGTCGATCTGCTCGCGTACGACCAGCTCCTGACGGAGGTGGCGGCGTGACGACGATCACCGCCGAGGCCCCACTGGCGATGCTGCTGCGCGTCCTCAAGCTGCCGACCATCGCGCGTCACGCCGACGAGATCGCCGCGATCGCCGAGCGAGACGGCTGGACCTTCGGCCACTACCTCCGGCACCTGATCGTGCTCGAGCTCGAGGAGCGCAAGCGCCGCCGGATCGAGCGCAACCAGCGCGACTCCGAGTTGCCGGGCGAGAAGACCCTCGCCACGCTCGACCGCAAGCGGCTCCCGCCCGCCGTGGCGAAGCTCTTGCCGACGCTGTGCGAGGGCGCGTTTCTCGACCGCGGCGACAACGTGCTGCTGTTCGGCCTGCCCGGCCGCGGCAAGACCCACGTCGTGTGCGCGATCGGTCACGAGCTGATCCGTCGCGGCCACCGCGTCCTGTTCACCCCGACCTACGCGCTCGTGCAGCGACTGCTCGCCGCGAAGCGCGACCTCCGCCTGGAGAAGGAGCTCGACAACCTCGACGGCTACGACGCCGTGATCCTCGACGACATCGGCTACGTGCAGCAGAACCGCGACGAGATGGAGGTGCTGTTCACCTTCCTCGCCGCCCGCTACGAGCTCCGCAGCGTGCTCATCACCAGCGACCTCGTGTTCAGCGAGTGGAACCGGATCTTCAAGGACCCGATCACCACCGCCGCCGCGATCGACCGCCTCGTCCGCCACGCCACGATCCTCGAGATGGCCGGCCCCTCGATCCGCGCCGAGGAGGCTCGCAAGGAGATCGCCACCACCCCGACGACAACTACCCCGACGACAACTACCCCGACGACAAGAACCCCGACGACAACTACCCCGACGACAACTACCTCGACGACAACTACCCCCGACTCTCAACCCTCAACCATGGAGGCTGGGGAGATGTAATTGTCGTCGAGGGGGAAAAGTAGTTGACGCCAGCCAGTCGGGCCCAACTTTACGGGCGCCGACGCGTGATCCAGTACAAGACCCTCGATGCGCAGTGGTACCGGGGCACCGGCACTGCGCTGGTACGCATCGCGGTCGTCCGGGTCGTCGGCGGCAGCCTCGATCTCCGCGTGTTCCTGTGCACCGATCCATCACAGGCGGTGCAGACGATCCTCGAAAACTACGCTGGCCGCTGGGCTACCGAGGTCCTGTTCCGCGATCTCAAGCAGCAGATGGGCTTCGCCGACTCGTCCGCGCGGAAGCAGGCGGCCGTCGAACGCACCGCGCCGTTCGCCGGCTACGTCTACTCCACGCTCGTGCTGTGGTTCGCCGACGGCGCCGTCACCGACCCTGTTGCCACGCCACCCATCCGTCCCTGGTACAGGCGCAAGCGCGGCTTCACCTTCGCCGACGTCCTGCGGGCCGCGCAGCGTACCTTGGTGCCGCTCGACGTTTTGGATCCAGTCCGCAGTCTCAGGGACTTGGAGCAGGCAAGCAGCGCTGCCGGTGCACGCGGCCGCCTCCGACGAGCTTCGGCGCGGTCACGCGCCGAAGCACTGGCTAGCGTGGCTCCCTAAACGGCGAAACGCGAGTCAGATCAAGTGGAGCACAGATCTCTTGCGGCCGGGCTGGCGCGCGATGCTCGCCGAGGTCGTCGCCGCCCGAGTGATGCAGTCTCGACGGTACCGGCCTGACGGTGCTCGACAGCAACACGCCGGGCAACAAGTCGATGGGCGCGTTCTGGGGTTGCGTCGGCGCGAACGCCGACGAGGTGATCGCCGCGTACCGGTACATGTCGACCGGCAAGGCGACGTTTCAGCTGCCCGCCGAGCGTCGCCTCGCTGGCGTCGACCCACTCGCGTATCAGCGACGTGCTGCCGCGCTTGCCCCGCAAGATCCGGCTCCTCGACCTACTGTTGGCGGCCTCGAGGAACCGCG
>DDTA01000118.1 GCA_002344285.1 Myxococcales bacterium UBA2376 | reverse complement strand
AGCGCGCGGTAGAGCACGCGGCCGTTCTTCGACAGCACGTCGAAGAGCACGGCGGTCATGAGGATGAGGCCCTTGCAGATGAGCTGCCAGTTCGAGTCGACGCCGAGCAGGTTCATGCCGTTGGCGAGCGTGCCGAACACGAGCGCGCCGAGCATGGTGCCGACGATCGAGCCGCGGCCNNGCTGGTGCCGCCGATGACGACGGCGGTGATGACGTCGAGCTCGAGGAGCTGGCCCTGGCTGCCGGGGGTGACGCCGTTGACGCGGCCGGCGAGGAGCACGCCGGCCGCGCCGGTGAGGACGCCGACCAGGACGTAGACGCCGAGGGTCACCTTCTTGACGTCGACGCCGGCGAGGCGCGCCGCCTCGGGGTTGCCGCCGACCGCGTAGACGTGGCGGCCGAAGCGCGTGCGCTGGGTCAGGAAGACGCCGCCCAGGACGGCGAGGGCGGCGACGAGGACCGGCACCGGCAGCCCGCGGCCGCCGAAGACGAGGAGGAGGAAGCCGGCGAGGNNGCGCGACGCCCGCGACGAGGCCGAGCGCGACGAGCGCCCAGGTCGCGCCCGGCGCGAGGCTGGCGGTGACGATCGAGAAGTCCTCGCGCATCGGCGCCAGGCCGCGCGCGTCGGAGAGGACGAGGGCGAGGCCGCGGAACGCGTTGAACCCGGCGAGGGTCACGACGAACGCCGGGATGCCGAGGCGCGAGATCCACAGCCCCTGCCACAGGCCGATGGCGGCGCCGGCGGCGAGCGCCGCGCCGATCGCGAGCGGCGCCGACCACCCGAGCTCGAGCTGCAGGAGCGCGGCGACCACGCCGGTGAGCGCGACGCCGGCGCCGACCGACAGATCGATGCCGCGGATGATGATGACCATGGTCATGCCGACGGCGATGACCAGGATGTGCGCGTTCTGGGTGAGCAGCGTGGCGAGGTTGCGCTCGGTGAGGAAGACGCCGCGCGTCGCCGGCATGACGGCGAGGGTCAGCCACAAGAAGAGCAACACGCCGGCCATCGCCCACGCGTTGAGATCGATCCGCCGCCCCGGCGGACGCGCCGACGGCCGCGGCGACTCGGCGTTTCGTTCCAGCTTCATGACGCGTTCTCCGTGCCCATCGCGAGCTTCATGATGGCGAGGCCGCTGATCTCGCCGTGGCCGAGCTCGCCCACCGGCCGGCCGTCGCGCAGGACGATCACGCGATCGGCGAGCCGCACGATCTCGGGCAGGTCCGACGACGCCAGCAGCACCGCGTGCCCTCTTGCGGTCAGCTCCTCGACGAGGCGATAGATCTCGCCCTTGGCGCCGACGTCGACGCCGCGCGTCGGCTCGTCGAGCAGGAGCACGCGCGGCGCCAGCTCGAGCCACTTGCCGAGGACGACCTTCTGCTGGTTGCCGCCCGACAGGGTCGCGACCTCGGCGCCGAGCCCCGGCACCTTGATGCGGAGCTCCTTGACGCGATCGCTCGCGAGCTTCTCGAGCCTGGCCCCGTCCACGAGCCGCGCGGGATGCGACGGCAGCCCGAGGTTCTCGACGACGCTCAGGCCGAGCACGAGCCCGGCGCCCTTCCGGTCCTCCGGCACCAGCGCCAGCCCGGCCCGGATCGCGTCCCGCGGCTCCTTCACCGTCACGCGCTTCCCATCCACGCTGACCTCTCCCTCCACGCTGCCGTTCACCAGCCCGAACAGGGCGCTCATCGTCGCCGTCCGCCCGGCGCCCATCGCGCCCGCGAGCGCCACCACCTCACCGGCCCTCACCTCGAAGCTCAACCCATCCACCACGACCTGCGCCGAGCCGGCCTTCCGCACGGTGAGCCCGTCGACGTGCAGCACGGTCTCGGCCTGACGCCCGAGGCCTTCTTCCCGAGGCCCGAGGCCCGAGGCCCGAGGCCTCTCCACGGCCCCCGTCATCAGCTCCACCAGCTCCTCCTTCCCGATCCCCGCCACCTCGCGAACCGCCACGAGCCTCCCGTCACGCAGCACCGCCACCCGGTCGCACAGCTCGATCACCTCGTCGAGATGATGCGAGATGAACACGAACGACGCGCCGCTCGACCGCCGCTCGCGCACGAGGTCGAACAGCTGCCGCGCCTCCGCGGCGCTCAGCGCCGCCGTCGGCTCGTCGAGCACGACCACGGCCGCGTGCGCGCGCTCGTCGCCGAGCGCGCGCGCGATCTCGACCACCTGCTGCATCCCGACCCCGAGCTGCCCCACGGGCCGGGTCACGTCCACCGTGTCGCCCACCGCGCCGGCGGCCCGCCGCAGGATCTCTCTCGCGCGCGCCTCGCTCGCCGCGGCGTCGACGACGCCCCAGCGCGTGAGCTCCTTGCCCAGGAGCAGGTTGTCGGCGACGGACATCTCCGGGACGAGGCTCAGCTCCTGGTGCACGACCGCGATGCCGGCCGCGCGGGCGTCTCGCGTCGAGGTGAAGCGCCGCACGCTGCCGCCGACCTCGATCTCGCCCTCGTACTCACCTGCCGCGTAGACGCCGCCCAGGATCTTGATGAGCGTCGACTTGCCGGCGCCGTTCTCGCCGACCAGGCCGAGCACCTCGCCACGCTCGATCGACAACGAGACGCCGCCCAGCGCGCGCACGCCGGGGAACTCCTTGCCGAGGTCGCGCAGCTGGATCATTGTTGGGACGCCCGGCTCGCGCTTCGCGCTCGGGCCGCTTCGTCGTGGGTGCTACCCCGGTCCTCGCTTCGCTCGTGGCCCCACTCCTCGCGGCCGGGCGTCACCCTCCGGCGCACCGCGATCGCGACCACGCCGCAGAACAGCACCAGCTCCGCCCACGGCGTCTTCGCCGGGCCGTCGCCGGTCGCGCACACGCAGGCGAGGCCGGTGCGCAGGTCGCCGTCGCCGGGGTTCTCACCGCCGGGACCGCCGGGGCCGGCGTCGGGGTACTCGCCGACGTCGACCTCGCCGCAGTCGCTCGGCTCGAAGGCGCCGGCGCGATCGAGGAGCGACATCTGGTACGCGCCGGCGCCGTAGCCGACCATCGGGATCGAGCCCGAGTACGCGCCGATCGTGCCGCTCGACGTGCGCGTGTTGTAGAGCTCGGGCAGGAGATCGAAGTTGACCGACGCCTGNNTCGGAGGCGCGCAGGTCGATCAGGATCCACTCGTCGGTGTCGTACTGATCGTTCGAGCCCTCGAGGCGCTTGTAGCCGCCCGCCGGCGTCTGCAGGTACGACATCTCGCCGAGCGTCGCCGTCGCGATCGGATCGTTGGCCGGGATGAGGTTCCAGGTGAATGCCTCGACCGTCGCGCCGTCGCGGTAGTTCGAGCCCTGGGCCAGCTTCTCGAGCGAGCCGGCGAGCACGCGGTTCGAGTCGATGAACGCGCCGCGCATGCCGGCGACCGCGCGCTCCGCCAGTCCGCGGTAACGCTCGACGTCGTCCATGCGCCCGGCCCGCCGCGCGAGCGTCGCCATGTCGCAGAAGCCGCGCGCCGTGGTGGCGGTCGTGTACAGCCAGTGCTGGCGGTTGCCCCAGTGCACCTCCCAGATCCCGGCGTCGGCGATCGCGATGCCGCTCGACTCGAGGTTCGCCGCGAGCGGCTCGGCCACGCCCGACCGGATGGCGTCGTACACGACGTCGCCCTTGCGCGTCGTCGACGACAGCCACGCGACGTCCTCGCTCGCGTCGACGTACTGGCGCGCCGCCCACAGGAAGAGGCCCCAGCCGTCGATCTCGATGTTGCGCGTCGGGTGGCCCGAGTAGTCGGCCTCCTCCTCACCGTCGCCGAAGTAGCGCACCGTCGAGATGCGGTAGTCGACGTTGTTGAGGTACGAGCCGTAGCGCCCCGCGTCGGCGCCGAGGAAGAAGTCGAGACCCATCCGGGCCTCCTCGTAGTGGCCGGTGCGCGCGAGCGCGACGTTGGCGTAGACCTGGTCGCGCACCCAGCCCGTGTGCCAGCCACCCGGCGGCAGGCTGGCCAGGATCATGCCGTTGTTCTTGCGGCGCGGTGACGTCGAGTAGGGCTCGCGGATCTGCCCCATGCGCAGGACGGCATCCGACTGGCGCCACACCGACAGCTCGTCGGGGGTGAGCCCGGGCGGCGGCGGCGTGCGCCACGCCTCCCACTCGGCGAGCGCGTCGTCGTGGAGTTGCTGCGCCGTGCGCCCGTTCAGGTACGTCGTCCACGCCGTGCGCGCGGCGCTGCCGTTGCCGTCCTCGAACAGCACGGCGACGCCCCACCACTTCGCCTCGCCGGCGGCGAGCGAGCCGAGGTTCCGGGTGAACACGTTCACCCGATCCGTCCCGTTGCACGACGGCATCGGCGTCGGATCGTTGCCGGCGGCCACCGCGCCGTACGCGCTGGCGTCGCAGCTCGAGCTGTCGGCGCCGCCGATCGGCGCGTACACCAGCGTCCCGCCGCCGGGGCCGGTCTCGGTCGCCGTGGCCGACCCGCTGTCGAACGCGATCACCTCGCTGTTGGCGCCCGGCACGTCGGGGTTGGGCGCCGAGCCCATCTTGAAGTTGTGGATCGAGTACGCGGTGACGTTCTGCGCCGAGCCCGAGGTGTTCTCGGCGCGCAGGAGCATGACCATCGCGTTGCCTTCGAAGCCGAACGGCGCGTAGAAGAACGTCTCGGTGCGCACGCCGCCGACCGTCACCACCGAGCGGATGATGTTCGACTCCGCGACGTAGCCGACCTGGCTCGGGTCGCGCGTGCCGAGCCACGCGGCCTGGCCGCCGACCTTCACGCCGAAGTACGTGTCGAACGCGAGGTTGCGCCTCACGACACCTTCGCCGTCGGGGTTGGACGGGTTCGCCCGCAGGTAGCGGTAGGGGCGCTCCAGGTACTGGGTGATGGCGTTGGCGTCCACGTCGTAGACCTGGAAGCCGTGACCATTGCCGGTGACGAGGAACTTGAACGACGCGACTGGCTCGAGGGCCTGCGCGCGAGCCGGATAGAGGCTCACGAGCGACGCGGCGAGGAACAAGCGGGTGAGCCTCACGGTCGCCGGTTGCGAGCATGATTCGTGCCCGGGGCGACCGAGCCGGAATCACGAGACTTCCTCCGCGTCCCGGCCGCGTTCAGGTTGCGAAACGCAACGCGTGTTTCGACCTGGCTACCGGGTCATTCGAGGCCGCACCTGGAGGCGCGGGTCAGGTTGGCCGCGTCGAGCACGCAGCGGCGGTCCTCGTCCGGCCAGTCCTCCTGCTCGCACTGGGTCAGGAACTGCTCGAGGAACGCAGGAAGGTTCGCCTTGATCTCGGTGAGCGCCTGGGCCTGCTGCTCGGGCGTGAGCGTCGCCAGCTCCTTCTCGGCCTCGGCGGCGATGAGCTCGATGGCCTTCTCCGCGACCTGCTCGCAGGTGATCGCGTGCGCGTGATCGTGCGGCGCCTCGGGCGCCTCGGGCGCCTCGAAGACGTGCGTGGAGTTGTTGGTCAGGTGCGGCGCGATGAGCTTCTCGAAGCTCGAGCGGATCTTGGCGAACTCCTCGCTGCACCGCTGCGCGCGCGCCGGCGGCAGGTTGCCCGACTCGACGAAGCCAGTGTACTTCGCCGGGTTCGAGCCGTAGATCATGCAGAGGATGTTGTAGTAGCGCTGGCCGTCGAACGCGTGCTCGTCCCAGAACGGCGTCTCGTTGCCGCTCTTCTGCTGCAGGTGGAACCAGTAGGCGCCCGAGAGCGCCATGCCGACGCCGTCGTCGCCGGCCTGCATGAGCAACAAGGTCGCGATCTGATCCGCGGAGTCCTCCTCGCGGCCCATCGCGGGCAGGTCGAGCTGGTGGATCAGCGCGTGACCGAGCTCGTGATAGAAGCCGAACAGCGTCGCCCCGATCACCGCCTGGCCGAGCTGATCGTCCGAGGCGACGTTGCCCTTGAAGATCTGGACGAAGTAGGCGAGCAGCTCGTAGCAGACGATGATGCGGCTGCGCGACGGATCGTAGAACGCGTTGACGGTGCCGCAGTCGACGAGGTGGATGTCCACGGTGCGGGGCATGCGGATCGTCTGGTTGAGGCCCTGCGCGACCAGCTCGAACACCTTGTGCTCCACGAGCACGGCGCGGAACTGATCGTGGACCTCGTTGGTCGACGCCGCGTACGCGACGCGGAACCCGGTCTGGCTGACGCCACCGAAGCTCTTCATGGCCTGGGTCGGCAACCCCTCCGTCGAGACCGCCGCCGCGGACACCGGCGGCGCCGCGGCCGCGGCCGCAGACGGGGCCGGTGCGTCGTCGGCCGGACCCGCGAGCTTCGCGAGCTCGTCACCCGCGCTTGCGCCGAGCCTCGACGCCAGCGGCGGCGGGGGCGCGTCGGCGTTCCTGGGCTTCGGATCCCACGGATCGTCGGCGGCTCCTCCCGCGGTGGTAGCCTCCGCGGAGCCAGTGGTCGAGCCTTTCGCGACCTGCTCTCGTTTCTTGTCGCAGGCGAGGATCGTGAGCGCGATCGTGGCGATCGCGAGATAGCGTCGGACCATCGTGTTCCCCCGTCGGGGAGCATATCATCAGGGCGTGGGGGAGCCCGAGCCCGAGGGCGCCGCGAAGTCGCCGACGCCCCGTGACGACGATGACGACGCGCCGCCAGACCGCGCGCTCATCACCTACGAGGTCGCGCCCGACGCGTCGCTCCTCCCGTCGGACCTCTCGGCGGCGGCCGGTGACAGCGACCTGCTCGATCCCGTGCTCGCCGCCGTGGCCGCGGCCCCGTCCGCTCCGCGACGCGAGCTCGAGCTGCAGCCCGGCGAGCGCATCGGCGATGGCTTCCGCATCGAGCGCCGCCTGGGCAGCGGCGGCATGGGCGTCGTCTACCTGGCGCGCGACGAGAGCCTCGATCGTCCGGTCGCGGTGAAGCTGCACCGCGCCGGCGCCGGCGTCGATCGCCTCCAGCGAGAGGCGATGGCGATGGCGCGGCTCGCGCACCCCAACGTCATCACCGTGCACGAGGTCGGTCGCCTGGGCGATCGTGTGTTCGTCGCCATGGAGTTCGTGCCCGGCGGCACGCTGCGCGCGTGGCTCAAGGCGCGCCCGCGCCCGTGGCGCGACGCGCTGGCGCTGTGTCTGGCGGCCGGGGAGGGGCTCGCCGCCGCGCACGACGCCGGTCTCGTCCACCGCGACTTCAAGCCCGAGAACGTGATCGTCGGCGACGACGGTCGCCCTCGCGTGGGTGATTTCGGGCTCGCCCGCGCCGTCGGCGAGTCGGCGACCGACCTGGTCACGAGCGACCTGCAGCGTTCCGGGCTGCGCACGCCGGTGCCTTCGGTGTCGGCGACCGCGCGGTCGGCGTCGGCGGCGCTCGAGGAGACCGCCCCGCCGGCGACGCCTCCGCCGTCGTCGCCGCGAACCGACGTCGATCCCGTGGCGGAGACAGCGTACGACGCCGAGCTCGACCGCTCCGGCAACGGCATCCTGTCCGATCGCCTCACCATGACCGGCGTGCTCGTCGGCACGCCCGCGTACATGTCACCGGAGCAGTTCGCCGGCGGCGACGTCGACGCGCGCGCCGATCAGTTCGCCTTCGCGGTGATGACCTGGGAGGCGCTGCACGGCAAGCGACCGTTCGCCGGCGCCGATCAGCGGGTGCTGCGCGCGGCCGTCGAGGCCGGCCGCATCCAGGCGCCGCCGCGGGACAGCCCGGTGCCCGCCCGCGTGCGCGTCGTGCTCACCCGCGCCCTCGCGGTGGATCCGGCGAAGCGCTATCCATCGATGCACGAGCTCCTCGAGGCCCTGCGCGCCGCGTCGCGGCCGGCGCGGCACTGGCCGTGGCTCGCCGCCGGCGGCGGCGCCGCCATCCTCGTCGCGGGTCTCGCGTGGGCGGCGTGGCCACGCGAGGACGTCGATCCATGCCGGGGCGCGGCCCGCGCGGTCGACGCGATCGTGCCGGCCGACACGATCAGCCGGATGATCGCGACCATCGACGGCTCACCCGGCGAGCGAGAGCTCCTCGATCGCATCCGCACGCGCCTGGGTCGCGTCCGCGGTCATCTGGCGGACGCGGCGATCGCGAGCTGCCGCGCCGCGCGCATCGAGCGGACGATGCCGGCCGAGCTCGAGGAGCGCAGCCGTGCCTGCCTCGGGCTGCGCGCGCGCGCGACCGCGATGCTGGTCGACGATCTCGAGCTCGCCAAGTCCGACGCGGCGGCGTACCTGACCCGGCTGCGCGCGGTCCCCTCCCTCGTGCCATGCCTCGACCCGGTCGCGCTGGCGGCGACGGTGGCGCCACGCGATGACGAGGCGGCGACGATGGCGCGCGCCCGGCTGTGGGCCGCGAGCGCCGACGTCCGCGCCAGCCGCTTCGAGGCCGCGCAGGCCGAGGCCCGCGAGGCGCTCGAGCTCGCGATGCCCGACGATCGCGGCGTGCGCGCGCTGGCCATGATGATCGACGGGCAGGTCGCGTACGCCCAGGATCGGCTCGCCGAGGCGCAGCGCCTCTTCACCGACGCCTACTACGCCGGCGTCGCGCTCGACGACACCGACGTCTACCTCGCGGCGCTCCGCCACCTCGTCCTCCTCCACGCGTCCGACCGCTTCGAGGTGACCGCCGCCGAGCCCTGGATCCGCGCGGCCGCCGCCGCCGTGGAGAAGGATCGCCGGCGCGCCGCGGGCGAGGTGGCCGAGCTCCTCGGCGCGCTCGTCTCCGCCGCCGACAACCGGGGCGAGAGCGAGCAGGCGATCGCGTGGGCCGAGGAGATGCTGAAGATGGTGCCGCCGGGCGCCGACCCCGGCGTGCGCGGCGAGGCGGAGCTCACGCTGGCCCGCGCCCTCTTCGGCGCGGGGCACCACGACCAGGCGATCGCGCGCTACCAGGGCGCGATCGAGGAATACGCCGCGGCGCTGGGGCCCACGCACCCGAAGACCGCCGAGGTGCTCACCGACTACGGCCTCCTCCTCATCGACGCCGGCAAGTACGAGGAGGTGGAGCCGATCATCGATCGTGCGCGCATCGCGCTCGCGGCGTGGCCGGGCGCGCGGTCCAAGGACCGCGCCACCGCGCTCCTCAACCTCGGCGTGCTCCTCACCGATCAACCCGAGGACTTCGCCGAGGCCGAGCGCGCGTACACCGAGGCCCGCGCGACGTTCATCGCGGTCCTCGGGCCCGAGCACCCCGACGTCGCGCTCGCCGACGCCAACCTCGCCGTGCTCGAGAACAAGCGCGGCCGACACGTCGAGGCGCTGGCCGCGCTCGACCGCGCGCTGGCGATCCAGGAGAAGGCGCTCGGCGCGGGTCACTTCCAGGTGGCGGCGACCTCGTACAACATCGCGGCCGCCGCGCTGCTCGCCCGGGACTACGCCCGCGCCGAGCCGGCGGCGGTGCGCTCGGAGTCCTACTTCGCGCAGCACAGCCCCGGGAGCCTGCGCCACATCTTCTCGATGAACCTGCATGCCAAGGCGCTTTCGGGGCTGGGGCACCACGCGGCCGCGCTGGCCCTCGCCGAGCGCTCGCTGGCCCTCGCCGGCACGGACCCGGAGAACGGGAATGCCGCGATCGGCGCCAGCATCGAGATCGCCCGGGCGCTCGTCGGCCTCGGCCGCGACCTCGACCGGGCCCGGGCGCTGATCGACATTGCCCACGCCGAGTACGGCAAGTTTCCCGACGCGTACGCGATGACGTTGCGCGACGTCGCCGCGCTGCGCGCCGCGGTCCAGAAGCGGTAGACTTCCGCTGATCCCATGGCCGACACGGACGATCAGGCCGCCGCCGCGCGCGCCGCGCTCGAGCAGGGCGTCCGCGAGCTGCTGGCGAACGGCAAGGCCGGCGACGCGACCGCGCGCGCGATCGAGCTCTACGGCGGCGAGGTGCTCGGCTTCCTCCACGCCGTCGGGCGGGACGACGACCTCGCCGCGGAGGCGTTCAGCGTCTTCTCCGAGGATCTCCTGCGCGGGCTGCCGAACTTCCGCTGGGACGCCTCCTTGCGCACGTGGTGCTACGCGCTGGCCCGCAACGCGCTCCACCGGCTGCGCCGCGATCCCCGGCGCCGCGCCCGCAACAACGTC
>DDTA01000122.1:6871-28915 GCA_002344285.1 Myxococcales bacterium UBA2376 | reverse complement strand
CGTGCAGGCGCTGCGGCTGGCCGACCCGCGCTACGTGCAGCCGGTCGAGCCCGGCCCGGGCGGCGCGGTGCGCGAACTGCTCGAGACCGCGGCGGCCAGCGCGCTGCCCATCATGGTCTTCGTCGGCAACCCCGGGATGATCCAGATCCACACCGGCCCCGTGAAGCGCGTGCAGGTGCTGGGGCCCTGGCTCAACGTGCTGGACCCCGGCTTCAACCTGCACCTGCGCGAGGACCACGTCGCCAGCGCCTGGGTCGTGCGCAAGCCCACGATCGACGGCCTCGTCACTTCGCTGGAGCTGTTCGACGCCGAGGGCGAGACGATCGCGATGCTGTTCGGCGAGCGCAAGCCCGGCCGGCCGGAACTGGCCGACTGGCGGCGCCTGGTGGGCCGCCTGGTCGGCGACCCGGCGTGGAGCGAGGAGGGCACGTGCGCGAGCTGCTGAGCACCCCCACCGCCAGCCTGCGCCCGCGGCGCCAGGGCGCGCCGCTGCGGCGCCGGCACTGGGTCGCGGGGGCTGCCGCGGCGTTGGCGGCGATGTGCGTGTCGCCGCTCCGCGCGGCGCCGGCGCGGCGCGTCGTCGCGGTCGGCGGCGCGATCACCGAGATCGTCTACGCGCTCGGCGCCGGCGATCGCGTGATCGCGGTCGACTCGTCGAGCGTGTACCCCGCGGACGCCGCGAAGCAGCCCGAGGTCGGCTACCAGCGCACGCTCGCCGCCGAAGGCATCCTCGCGCTCGAGCCCGACCTCGTGCTCGCGTCGGCCGAGGCCGGCCCGCCGGCGACGATCGCGCAGCTCCGACAGGCCGGCGTCCGCGTCGAGCTGATGGCGCCGGCCGACTCCGTGGTCTCCGCGGCCGACCGTATCCGCGCCGTGGGCGGCGTGCTCGGCGAGCGCGCCGCCGCCGACGCGCTGGCGAGGCGCATCGAGCGCGAGGGCGAGGCGCTGGGCGAACGCGTCGCCGCCGCCCCGTCGCGACGCCGCGTCGTGTTCGTCTACGCGCGCGGCGGCGGCACCATCATGGTCTCGGGCGGCGACACGCCCGCCGCGGCGATGATCGCGCTGGCCGGCGGGCACAACGCGATCGGCGCGTGGACGGGTTTCCGCCCGCTCTCGGCCGAGGCCATGCTGGCGGCGGCGCCCGACGTCATCCTGGTGCCGGCGCGCGGCCTCGCGTCGCTCGGCGGCGTCGACGGCCTGTTCGCGCAACCGGGCCTGGCCGGCACCCCCGCCGGCCGGGCCCGGCGCGTCGTCGCGATCGACGACCTGCTCCTCCTCGGCTTCGGCCCGCGGCTGCCCGAGGCGATCGCCACGCTCGCGCGCGAGCTCGCGGAGTGAACGTGCGCGGCCCGGAGCCGTCGGCGCGCCCGCGGCCGGATCGCGCGCTGCTCGTGCTCGCGGTGGCGCTCGGCGCCGCCGCCGTCGTCGCCCTCGGCACCGGCGCGGTCGCGCTGTCACCGGGCGAGGTCCTGGCCGCCCTCGCCCGCCGTCTCGACGTCGCGCTGCCGTGGGACGCGCACCCGCGCGCGGAGACGATCGTCTGGTCGCTGCGGCTGCCCCGCGTCGCGCTGGCGATCCTCGTCGGCGCCGGGCTCGCCGGGGCAGGCGCCGCGCTCCAGGGGCTGGTGCGCAACGCGCTCGCGGATCCCGGGCTCGTCGGTGTCTCCAGCGGCGCCGCGCTCGCCGCGGTCGCGTTCATCGTGGCCGGCGGTGTCGCGACGTCCGCCGTGCCCGCCGCGCTGGCGCCGTGGACGCTGCCCGCCGTCGCGTTCGCGGGCGCGCTCGCCGCGACCACGCTGGCGGTCCTGCTCGCGCGGCAGGGCGGCCAGACGAGCTCCGCCAGCCTGATCCTCGCCGGCGTCGGTGTCACGTCCCTGTGCGGCGCAGGCACCGGCCTCTTCCTGTTCGTCGCCGACGACGCCCAGCTCCGCTCGGTCACCTTCTGGACGCTCGGCAGCCTCGGCGGCGCGACCTGGGCGCTGGTCGCGGCCGTGGCCGTGCCCGTCGGGCTCGCGCTCGCCGTCTCCCTGCGCCACGCACACGACCTCGATCGCCTGCTGCTCGGCGAGGTCGAGGCGCGACACCTCGGCGTCGATGTCGAGCGGGTCACGCGCCGCCTCGTGATCGCGGTCGCGCTGGCGATCGGCGCGAGCGTCGCCGCCTGCGGGGTGATCGGCTTCGTCGGGCTGGTCGTGCCGCACCTCGTGCGCGGCTGGCTCGGCCCGTCCCACCGCGGGCTCATCGCCGCCTCGGCGCTCGGCGGCGCGCTGCTCGTCGTCGTCGCCGACCTCGTCGCGCGCACGGTGGTGACGCCGGCCGAGCTGCCGATCGGCATCGTGACCGCGCTCGCCGGCGCGCCCGTCCTCCTCGTCATGGTGGTGCGCGGCGGCGCCATGCGGGGCCTCCCGTGACGCCGCCACCGGCGGTCCACGCGCGCGACGTCGCCGTCACCGCCGGCCGCGCCACGCTGATCGCCGGCGTCTCGCTCGACGTCCTGGCCGGCGAGGTGGTCGCGCTCGTCGGTCCCAACGGCGCCGGCAAGTCGACCTTGCTCGCCGTCCTCGCCGGCGACCGCCGGCCGGACCGCGGCGACGTGCGCCTGGCCGGTCGTCCGGTGTCCGGACAGTCGAGCCGGGACCTCGCGCGCCGCCGCGCCGTCCTGCCGCAGCGCGCCGGCCTCGCCGCCGGCTTCACGGCGCTCGAGGTCGTGATGCTGGGCCAGGACGGCGGCCTGCCGCGCGACCGGGCGCGCGCCGCACGCCGGCGCCTGGCCGCGGTCGACCTGGCGGCCTTCGCCGATCGCCTCTACCCGACGCTCTCCGGCGGCGAGCAGCAGCGCGTCCAGCTCGCGCGCGTGCTCGAGCAGCTCGGCGACGACGGCGGCCGCGCCCTCTTCCTCGACGAGCCGACCGCGTCGCTCGACCCGCGCCACCAGCACCTCGTGCTCGCCCTCGCCCGCCGGGCCGCCGCCGCCGGCCACGCCGTGGTCGTCGTCCTCCACGACCTCAACCTCGCCGCCCGTCACGCCGATCGCATCGCCGTCCTCGACCACGGCCAGCTCGCCACCGTCGGCGCGCCTCGCCACGCGCTCTGCCCCGATCTCCTCCGCGACGTGTTCGCGATCGACGTCGACGTCGTCACCGCGCCCGACGGGCACTCGTTCGTGATCGTCAGCCCACGAGGAGGACGCCGAGGAAGCGATCGCGCGGCATGAGGCGCGACAGGGCGAGGAGCTCGTCCTCCCGGCTCTTGTGGGCGCGGCCGACGAGCACGACGCCGTCCATGCAGGCGGCGGCGCTCGCGTGCTCGCCGATGAGATCGAAGCCGGTCAGGTCGCAGAGGATGTGCGCGAACAGATCGCTGCCGTCGAGCAGGAGGCGGGCGAGCGCGGGCACGACCTCGCCGGCGCGCTCGACGCGCGCGGGCGAGAGCAATGCGAGCGAGCCGGCGAGCCAGCGGGTCGAGAACACGTCCTCGCCCTGGTCGCCGCCGACCAGCGAGCGCAGGCCGGGATAGCGGACGTTGGCGTCGACGACCGCGATGGTGGCGCCGGTCAGGTCGCACAGCGCCGCGCCGATCTGCACCAGCACCGGCGGGACCGCGACCTGGCGATCGATCGGGACGAAGCCCACCGCCTTGGTGCCCGCGCCGTGGAGGCGCCGCGCGATGCGGATGGCCTCGCTGCGCACCTCGGGCAGACGCTCGTCGGTCGCCAGCTCGATGCCGAGCGTGGCCAGCGGCGAGTCGTCGGTGGCGCCCACGCCCCTACCGTAGCGCAGATGGTGGACGTGGAAGCCTCAGGCGAGCGCCAGGATCGCGACGCCGCCGACGGCGAGCGCCGCGCCGAGCACGCCGGCCCAGCCCACGCGCTCACCGCGCGCCAGCACGAGCGGGATGATGAGGATCGGCGACAGCGACATGAGCGACGCCGCGATGCCGGCCTTGGCGTGGGCGACCGCGTAGAGCGAGAGCGCGACGCCGAAACAAGGGCCGAGGAGCGCGCCGACGGCGGTGTAGCCCATCGCGGCGCGATCGCGCACGGCCTCGCGGAAGCGCCCGAGCCAGCCGGCGGCGGCGAGGACGACGACGAAGCCGGCGATGCCCGCGCGCATGCGGATCTGCGTCGCCGGCACGGCGGCGTACCCGGCCATGCCTTGCTTGGAGAGCAGGAGCCCGCCCGCCTGCCCGAGCGAGCCGCCGAGCGCGAGGACGACGCCCTTGACCGGCGCGCGCGGCATGACCGCCGCAGGACCGGGCATCCGGTCCGCGACCGCCAGCATCACCCCGGCGACGATCACGAGCATGCCGGCGAGCTCCGCGAGCGACGACGCTTCGCCGAGGAACAGCCACGCGAGCGCCGCGGTGAAGATCGGCACCGACGTCGACACCACCATCGTGCGGCGCGCGCCGATGTCGACGTACGCGCGGAACGTGCACAGGTCGCCGAGCACCACGCCGACCAGCCCGGACGCGCCGAGCCACCCCCACTGCGCGGCCGTCGCGTCGGTCGGCAGCGGCAACCCGCGCGTCACGAGCGCGAGCCCGGTGAGCCACACGAACGCGAGGCACACGCGCGCCAGGTTGAGCGACAGGGAGCCGATGCGACGCGCGCTCGACTCGAACGCGAGCGACGAGACGGTCCAGCACGTCGCCGTGCCCAGGGCCGCGAGCTCGCCGGCTTGCATCGCTACGAGCCCGTGGGCCGGGCGATCGAATCGACCTTGCGCAGCCCCGCCCGGTTGAGCCGCAGGCCGAGCTTGAGACGCGGGCTGGACGTCGCGGGGCGGTAGTGGTGGTGCGGTCGATCGGCGATGGTCTCGAGGGTGTCGCGGCGCTCGAGCCCCGACGCGGCGAGCCAGCCGCGCACCTTGTCGTGCAGCGCCTGGTCGACGGTCATCCACACCAGGGTCTTGTGCTGGGTCAGGCGCCAGGTCGAGCGCGGCGAGCGCACGTACACCGAGAGGTCGACGTGCCCGTTGCGCAGGAGCTCGACGTCGAAGTCGTCGAGGAAGCGGATCGCCTTGCGCGCCTCCCGCATGCGCGGCGAGAGCCACACGTCGGTCGTCTCGCCGGCGTCGTAGTGATCGGCGACGCGCACCTCGATGTTGTCGACGACCGGCAACCGCTCGACGACCGAGAGGAAGCGCTCGCGCGCGTCGGGGCCCGCGACGACGGCCTCGACCACCAGCGCCTCGTCGGCGATCCGCTCGGCCATCCCGGTCGCGAGCGCCATGCGCGGCCCGGCGTCGAGCGCGGCGATCACGCCGCTCGGCGGGCGAAAGGCGTCCACGCGCTCGGGGACCTCGCGCTCGACCACGACGCCCTTGCCCACCGACTCGCCGAGCGGCACCTCGCCCGGCGTCGCCGGCGCGGCCGCCAGCGGCCATACCCGGCCGCGCTTGCCGAGCCGCACCGCGGCGACGCCGATCGCGGCGCCGAGATGATCACCGGGCGCGACGACGAGCCGAGCGCCGTCGTCGCCACCGAACGCGATGCGCCACCATTGCTCCTTCATGGTTCCGTCATCGTCGGCTCACGGGCTCACCACCTCACGGCGCGTCGATCCCGGCGTCCGGCCCGGCGTCGGGCCCGCCGCCGCCGCCAAGGCCGGCGTCGATCGGCGGCGGGATGACGCCCGTCAGCTGGATGATCACCACCGAGACGTGATCGTTGACCAGCCCGCCGCGCGCATCGCCGTCGCCCATGAGCCCGCCGGGCACGCTCGCCCGCCAGATCGAGTCGTACTCGGCGTCGGTCGAGAGGAAGTACCCCTTGCTGCTCGTGCCGGTGAAGCCGACGGTCTGCAGGTTCTCATCAGGGTAGACCACGGTCGCGTTCTCGAACGTCGAGACCATCGCGCCCTGCACCGGCTGCCCGGCCGCGTCGACGACGACGCCGAACACGATGCCCTCCTCGGGCACGTCGGACAGGAGCTGGAGGTTGAGGATATCGCGCAGCATCAGCCGTCCGACCAGGAAGCCCTCGACGCGGATCGGCGGCGCCGCGCTCGCGATCGGGAAGCACGAGATCGTCGGCGCGGCGACGCCCTGCATCCCGACGCGCAGGCACCTGGTTCCCGCCGGCGGCGCGTCGAGCGTGCCGGTCCACACCAGCGCCCCCGAAGGGGTCGGCGAGAGCCCCGCGGTGAAGAACTGCGGCGACAGATCGACGCGATACACGCCGGGGAGATCCTCCACCGGCGCGCCGAAGCGCACGTCCATGTCGCCGGCCTGGGCCCGCGGCACCGAGCCGAACGTCCGCGGATCACGGACCGTCGCCTCGAGCGCGAGCGCGCTCGCCTGGCAGCTCGCCGCGTCGAGCGAGTCCCAGCGCGGACAGCCGAGCGTCACGGTCGCGACCGGGCTCTCCCCCACCGCGAAGTAGGTCTCGCCGGCGAGGGCGGGCACGGGCACACCGGGCGGCGACGCGGTCGGATCGTCGCCGAGGCGCGGCAGCCCGGTGGTGTGGAACTCGGTGGTGACCGGACAGCCGTCGCTCGCTTCGAAGTCGAACTCGCTACGGACGAGCTCGTCGATCGTCCACACGATCACCTGCACGCGCACCATCTCGTTCGGGATCTCGCGCGGCGTGATCGGCATGTCGGCGAGCTGGCAGGCGTCGCCGTCGCTCTGGATCGTGAAGCACTCGGAGTAGTGCGGCTGGCCGTCCGACGCGCTGATGATGCGCACCCGGACCCGCAGATCACACGACACCGGGATCGCGGTGCAGGAGTAGGCGCCGGCGGGGGTCGTGGGGCATGCCTGCGACAGCGGGTGGCGCTGCCAGTCGATGCGCAGGCGGAAACGAACCGAGTCGTCACATGCGCCGAGCACGGCGACCGTGGCGGCGAGCGCCAGCGCGGCCAGGAAGCGCGCTCCGATCACTCGACGTCGGGGCCTCCGCCCAGGAGCGTGCTGGTGCCCGGATCGCGAGTGACGATCGCCGTGATCAGCACGACGGCCGCCACGCCTGCGATCGTGCCGCTCGTCGCCTTGAACCACGTCCGTCGATACCACGGGACCTCGGGCGGCACCTCCGGCCCTGGGCCGATCCCGACGCCGGACCCGGTGCCGGGGCCGCGCGGCGGCGGCTTCTTCAGCGGCCGCAGGGGCGCGATCGCGCCCGCGACGTCGTCGCCGACCTCGCGCGGCGGGCCGAGCGCGCCCCGATCGGTGAAGAGCCGAACCGCCAGCGGCCCGGCCTCGCCCTCGCGGACGACGACGATGGCGTGGCTCGCGGCCTTGATCGTGCTCAGGAGCGTGAGGATGGCGTCGTTGCGCGCGCCGTCGTCGGCGGCGGCGACCAGGCGATCTCTCGCGCGCGCCAGGCGTGCCGCGAGCGGCGCCTCGACGAGCGGGATGGTCACGGGGACGGTGTTGGCGGCGATCGCGTCGATGCGCCGGCCCTGGCTGACCACGCGCTCGCCACGCACGGTGATGATGTGCGGACCCGCCGGCACCGGATGGTTCTCCACCGGCTCGCCGCCGGGCACCACGACGCCGTCGATCAGGACCTCGGTCGCGCCCGGCGCCTCGATGGTCACGCGACCGGTCGCGCCCGTCACGGCGGAGGCGGCGAACGCGTCCACGACCGTGGGCGGGTAACGTCCAGGGTCGAGCGTGCGTCCCGGCGTGAGGCGATGCACGAGCAGGAAGTAGGGACGCGCCGCGTCGAGACCGCGCTCGCCGGCGACCGCGAGGCCCTGCACCAGCGCCAGCTCGGCGATGAGCGCGCGCGCCTCCGGGTCGTCGGCGAAGCGCGCGAGCCGGTCCTGGGCCGCGTGCGCCATGGCCGCCGCCTGACGATAGCCGATGGGTGTCAGTAGCTTGCGCGCCTCGGCGAGGGTGGATTGCTCCGCCCTCCACGAGGTGTCGGTTTCTGTAGGCCTGGCCAGTGGCAGGCGAAAGAGATCGGGCACGGGCGCGAGCATCGGATCGGGGCCGAGGTGCTTCTCGATGCGCGACACCATGGCGCGCCCCTCCTCGGTGCCGGTCGCGTCGATGACGAGCACCGGCCGCTCGTCGGCGGCGGCCGTCGAGACCAGCATCGCGAGCACAGAGAACAGGCCCACCGCCAGCGCGCAGGCGCCCGGGTTCGTGGCATGTTTCGCCGCGCCTCGCGTCATCGCGCTGGCCATACTTCTACTATAGGCCACGACGCGGATGGCGGAGGTACCTCAGAAGAGCCTGGAGAGATACGACGTGCTCGATCGCATCGCGGTCGGAGGCATGGCGGAGGTCTTCCTCGCCAAGGCGTACGGGGCCCACGGGTTCGAGAAGACGCTGGCCATCAAGCGCATCCTCCCCGAGCTCGCGCGCGATCCCGAGTTCGAGGAGCGCTTCATCGCCGAGGCCAAGGTCGCGGTCCGCCTCTCGCACACCAACGTCGTCCAGGTCTTCGACTTCGGCCGCTTCGCCGGGTCGCTCTTCATCGCGATGGAGTACGTCGACGGCCTCGACCTGGCCGCGCTGCTGCGCCGCTTCAAGGAGCGCCACGAGCGGGTGCCGCTGCCGGCGGCGTTCCAGATCGCGATCGAGCTCGCGCGCGGCCTCGACTTCGCGCACACGCACGGCGTCGTGCACCGCGACGTGTCGCCGTCGAACATCCTCCTGTCCAAGGCCGGCGAGGTGAAGATCGCCGATTTCGGGATCGCGGTCGCGGCGCAGCCGGGGCGCGTGGCCGCCAGCGGCGGACGGCGCAAGGTGATGGGCAAGTGGCGCTACATGTCGCCCGAGCAGGCGCGCGGCGAGCCGCTCGACACGCGCAGCGACATGTTCTCCGCCGCCTCGGTGATGTACGAGCTCTTCACCGGCGAGAAGCTGTTTCCCGGCGACGAGGCCGAGGACATCATCCGCAACATCCACGAGATGCCGTTGCCCAGGGCATCCGAGGTGCGGCGCGGGCTGCCGGCACGGCTCGACGAGATCTTGCACCAGGCGCTGGCGCGGCGCCCGGGGGACCGGCCGCAGCGGCCGGCGGTGATGCTGCGCGCGCTCACCGAGCTCACGTACGAGTCGAGCATCGTGACCACGGCGCTCGACGTCGCCGAGGCGGTCGCCTACGTCGTCGACCTGTCGACGCCGACCGGCAAGCGGCTCGACGACATCATCCGCGCCCAGCTCGCCAACCTGGCCGAGCCGTCGGTCGGGCGGCGCACCGCGCTCGGCGAGCGGCGGACGGCGGCCGACGAGAGCGCCGCCGAGGTGCGCGACATGCCATCGTCGTTCGCCGCCGGCAGTGATCGCCTCACCGCCGAGGGCTCGATCCCCGAGCTGCCGCGGGAGTCCGCGCTGCGGGATGGCGAGCACTTGACGGCGGTGACCATCGTCACCCGCAAGAAGAAGACCGGCGCCGAGGAGGCGATCCGCGACGACGGCGACGGCAGCGCGACGTCCGCCGCGCCCGCGCCCGAGGGCAGCGGCGAGCACGCGGTCGAGGGCGTGCCGGTGCTCATCCCGCGCGTCGACTCCGACGGCATCCGGCGCCTCGAGGTCGACGAGACCACGATGACGGTGGCGCCGTGGGAGCTGAGCTCGGATCCGCCGCCGATCCCCGCCGACCGCGACAAGCGGTCGGCCACCGGCGAGGTCGTCGCGCGCAAGGGTCCGGCGGCGGTGGTCGCGGCGGCCGCCGCGGAGATGGAGACGTCGGGCGCGATCAAGGCCGCGGCGCGCGCCGACACGTCGCCGGGCGCGTCGATGACGCTCATCACCCGGCAGGGTCGCCCCGCGTGGTTCCTGCCGCTCGCGCTCGTGATCCTGGCCGGCGTCATCGGCGCCCTCTACCTCTTCGTCCTTCGCGGCGACGCCCCCGCTCGTCCCGAGCGAGCCGGCGCAGCCGGCGAGTCGAAGGACGCATCGACGCTGCCCGTCCCGCCCCCCGTCGAGCCGTCGATCCTCATCGTCGAGACCGTGCCGCCCGGCGCGGTCGGTACCGTGGGCACGACCGCGATCGGCCCCACCCCCGCCCGCCTCGAGGTCGCCCCCGGCGCCGCGGCGCTGCGCCTCGAGCTCGCCGGGTACGAGCCGTACGTCGACGACCACGTGCGGGTCGAGCCCGGCCAGACGCTGCGCCTCCACCTCACGCTCACCACGGCGCGCGCGCGGCTCGCGGTCGAGACCGAGCCGAGCGAGGTCGAGGTCGAGCTCGACGGCGAGGTCGTCGGCGAGACGCCGCTCGCGCGCAAGGACCTGCGGCCGCGCAAGCACGCGCGCCTGCGCCTGTCGAAGCCCGGCTTCGTGCCGCAGACGGTGACGGTGGAGCTCATCGGCGGCGAGGAGGCGCGCGTCTTCCGCGCGCTCAAGCCCGCGCCGACGCCGACCGGCACGATCACGCTCGCCGTCGAGGACGAGGGCGGCGCCACGTGGGGCAAGGTCTACCTCGGCGCGAAGGAGCTGGGCACCGTGGGCACCGGCACCGCGAGCAAGATCACCCTGCCCGCCGGCAAGCACAAGCTGCGGGTCGAGAACACCGCGACCGGCAAGAGCGCGACGATCGACGTGGACGTCCGCGCCGGCGAGACGCGAGCGTACGGAGTGAAGCTGAAGTGAAGCGCGCGCTGGTCGCGGCCCTGGCGTGCGCCGTGATCGCGGCGTGCCAGCCACGGCCGAGGCCGCGCACGACGATCGAGAACCGCGTGGTCGACGGTTCGCAGACCATGAACGTCATCGGCTACCCCGACGGCCCGATCACGAAGGAGAGCCTGGCCGACTTCCTGGCCTGGCGCTTCGCGCGCCAGCTCGGCGAGGGCACCTTCGAGGCCAGCTACAACGATACCGAGGCCGACGTGATCGACGAGCTCGACACGATGGGCCTGCGCACGATCCACGACGTCGCGAGGATCATCCCGCCCGACTTCGAGCTGCGCGGCGCCGGCGAGTTCATCGTCGAGGATCCGGCGAACATCCCCGGCCTCGTCCGTGACTTCATGATGATCCACGACGCCGAGCGCTACTTCGGACATGCCTGGAAGCACCGCTGGCAGTCGATCCTCCCCGCCAACGTCTCGGCGCTCCGCGCCTACGTCTCCGACTTCCAGCCGTTCTACGACGCCGGCGTGCTCACCCCCCAGGAGGTCGCGGACGCCCCGGCCGCGGCGCCAGGGCGACCGTCACATCACCCACCACCCGCGCCCGGCACGACAGCCTCACCTTGGTGAGGTGGTAGAGGTTCCCGAGGTGCTTCTCCTCCTCGTCGGTGTACGGCGAGAGCGCCTCGGCGCCGGCCAGGACCTTCACGCGGCAGAGGCCACACGTGCCCTTGCCGACGCACGCGGTCTCGATCTTGATGCCCGCGGCGCGCGCGCCGGCGTCGAAGAGCGTCGTGCCCTCGGCGCACTCGACGGTCAGCCCCGACGGCTCGAAGGTGACGCGGGGCATTACGGCCGCTTCCCCGACACGGCCGGGTGCCCGGCGATCGTGAAGCGCAGGGGGCGCGCCGCCCACGGCCCGGCGTAGTCGACGCCGACGCGCGCCGAGCACACGACGTCCCTGGCCCGCACCCTCGTGTGCGCCGCCACGAAGAGCTCGTCGCGATCGAGCGTGCGACCATGCTGCGCTCGCGAGAGGCCGAGCGCGCGCGTCAGCTTGCCGGGGCCACGGCCGACGCGCGCGTCGTCGGGCAGGCCCGCGAGCGGGGCGACCGCGCGCACCAGCACCGCGCCGGCCTCCGCCTTGCGGCGGGCCACGATGTTGAACATCTCGTGCACGCCATAACAAAGGTACACGTAGCTCACGCCCGGCGCGTCGAACATGACGGCGTTCCGCGCCGTCCGCCCGAAGCGCGCGTGCGACGCCAGGTCCTCGGGCCCGAGGTACGCCTCGGTCTCGACGATGATGCCGGCCCGGTCGCCGTGGACGAGCGCGCAGCCGAGGAGCGCGCGCGCGACGACGTCGGTCTCGCGCGCGTACCACGCGAGCGGCAGCATGCGATCCCGCAGTGCGCCCTTCGACTCGCCCACAGCGGGCTCGCTCAGGGCGAACGGGGTTGAGACGGGTCCGCGCACGCGAACAATTGAGCACGGTCGATGGAGGCCGCCATCTCCGCCGTGCGCGCGTGCGCGGCGACCTGTTCGTGGAGCGCCTCGGCGGCGGCGCGGTACGCCTCGGGCGCGAGCACGCCCTGGAGCAAGCGGAAGCGCAGGAGCACGAACGCCGTCTGCACGACGTCGGCGAGGCAGTACGACTGGATGCGCGAGAGCTGCCCGGCGCGGAACAGCCCCTCGACCTGCGACCCGTCGACGCCGACCTTGCCGGGCAGGCCGAAGAGGCGCGCCACCGCGTCGAGGCTGCCCGAGCGCGTCGCCCCGTGATCGGCGAGCCAGTCGCACAGATCCATGTGCCCCTCCTCGGAGTAGCGGTAGCGGACGCCGCGCTCCTGGTAGTACCAGGCCAGCGGCACGCCGTGCGACAGCGAGCGGAGCGCGATGACCGGCAGGTCGAACGAGCGCCCGTTGAACGTGACCAGCACCGGCTTGGCGCGCCCGACGAAGCGCGACAGCTCGATCAACAGGTGTCGTTCGTGGCCTGGATCACTCGCGCTCGGTCCGCCGGTCTCGCCGATCACGCCCATGCGGCGCAGGCGGTAGTCGGCGCCGAGCCACAGGCAGCCGACGACGATGATGCGGTGCGCCCAGGTCGGCGGGAACGGCGGCTCCGTGCCGAGCGGCACCTCGGGCCGGTGCCATCGGACGTCGGGCACCGTCTCGATGTCGAGCACCAGGTACTCGGGGCCGGAGGCGGAGCGGGCTGCGCGTGCCATGAGATGCCTTCCACCGTAACAAGGCACTGTGATGGAATAGCGCGATGCGCTCCGTGCTCGTCGGCACCCGGGTCGCCGCGGTCGCCGCGGTCGCCACCCTCGGCTGGCTCGTCCCGCGCGACGCCCACGCGCAGACCGAGTGCCGCGTCGTGCAGACCACGTTCAAGCCCTCCGACAAGCTCCAGATCGTCGTCTGGCTCGAGGACACCGCCGGCAACTTCGTCGATACGCTCTACGTCACCGACGCCGTCGGCCGCCGCGGGCTCGGCAACCGTCCCGGCCGCTTCGACTTCAACAGCGGGCCGATCTGGCCATACGGCCGTCGCATCACGACCTTCCCGGTGTGGGCCCACCGGCACGGCGACACCTATCCCCTCCTCGTCTTCCAGGACGACGACGACGACAACCTCTCGCACTCCTTCCTCGAGTCGTCGACGGAGAGCCACTTCTGCCGGCCGATGCGCCGCGACGAGCCGGCGTGGGACGCCGGGAGCTGCGCGACCAACCTGACCTTCACCGACAAGGGTCGGTTCGACGCGACGCGCACCAGCCGTTACCCACCGCGCGAGGACATCGCGTACGTCGTCGACATCGACGACGTCTCGGTACAGATGTTCGAGGCGATGAACGCGCTCGACCTGATCACCGGCGCGACCCCCGCCGCCGATCTCCCGTTCACCGTGACCTGGCCGATGCCGCCGGACCTGCCCGCCGGCGACTACGTCCTCTGGGTGGAGGTGTCGCGGGAGTTCGATCACAACGCGACCTACAACCCGACGACGTACCCGGCGCCCTTCGGCATCCCGTTCGCCGAGTTCGGCGAGCCGTACCGCGGGCAGCCGTCGGTGCTCTACAACGTGCCCTTCACGATCGGCACGTCGCCGGTCGCGGCGATGTCGTCGGCGTACGTCGGCTACGGCGATCCCGACGGCCTGGACGGCAACGTGCGTGCGCCCGACGCGACGATCGACACCGAGCGCCCCGGCTTCGGCGCCGCCCGCCTCTTGCTCCACACCGACGGCGCCGACACCTACCGCGTGAAGGTCCTGGCCCGCCCCGAGATGGATCTGGCGCCGCCGGGCGCGGCGTCCGAGCTGCGCGTCGCGCAGGTCGACGGGCCGCGCGCGCGGGTGACGTTCGTCGCGCCGGGCGAGGACGGGAACATGGGTACCGTGAGCGGGTACGAGCTGCGCTTCTCGGCGAGCGGCCCGATCACCGAGGCCTCCTTCGCCGACGCCCCGCCCATCGTCACGCCGCTCGACCCCGACGAGCCGGGCCAGGTGCAGGTGTTCGACCTCACGGGGCTGCTCCCCGAGACGACGTACCACGTCGCGGTGCGCGCCTTCGACGATTGCCGCAACGTCGGCCCGATCGCGACCACGAGCTTCCGCACGCCGGATCGCACGGCCGGCGAGGTCGACGCCTGCTTCGTCGCGACCGCGGCCTACGGCTCGCCCCTGGCCACCGAGGTATCCGCCTTGCGCGGCTTCCGCGACCGCGTCCTGCGACAGAGTGTCCTGGGTGAGCTCCTGGTGGCGTCCTATTACACGGTGGGGCCCGCGTTCTCGGCGAACCTCGACCACGCCGAGGTGCTGCGTCAGGCCGCGCGCGCCCAGCTCGCGCCGCTTGTGACGCTGGTACGCGACGTCACGTCCCGGTGATGATTCCCACTTGCCGTACCCGCGGGATCGACGACAATCGAGCTTCATGCGCCGTCGCCTGCTCGCTCGCGCCCTGCTCGCCGCCGCCGCTGTCACCGTGTCGCCGTTCGGCGCGTCGCGAGCCCACGCCGCGAACGAGTGCCGCGTGGTCGAGACCACGTTCAAGCCGGCCGACAAGCTCCAGATCGTCGTGTGGCTCGAGGATCCGGCGGGCAACTTCATCTCGACCCTGTACGTGACCGACGCCGTCGGCCGCCGCGGCATCGGCAACCGCCCCGGCCGCTTCGACTTCAACAGCGGACCGGCGTGGCCCTACGGACGGCGCATCACGACGTTCCCGGTGTGGGCCCACCGCCATGGCGAGACGTTCCCGGTCCTCGTCTTCCAGAACAACGAGGACTCGAACCTCTCGCACCCGTTCTCGCAGTCGTCGCAGGAGACGCACTTCTGCCGCCCGCTCCGCCCCGACGAGCCGGCGTGGGACTCGGCCACGTGCGCGTCGGCGATCTTCACCGACAAGGGGCGGTTCGACACCAACCAGACCAGCCGCTACCCACCGCGCGAGGACATCGCGCGCGTCGAGGGCATCGACGACATCTCGGTGTCGATGTTCGACACGATGAACCCGCTCGACTCGGTGTCGGGCGCGACCCCGGCGCCCGACCTCCCGTTCTCGGTGACCTGGCCGATCCCGGAGGATCTGCCCGCCGGCGACTACGTCGTGTGGATGGAGGTGTCGAAGGAGTTCGACTTCAACTCGACGTACAACCCGACGTCGTACCCCGAGCCGACGGGGATCCCGTGGGCCGAGTACGGCGAGCCCTACCGCGGTCAGCCGTCGGTCGTGTACAACGTGCCGTTCACGATCGGCAGCGACGCGACCACGGCGTTCGGCACGGCGTACGTCGGCTACGGTGATCCCGACGGCCTCGACGGCGTGGTCAGCCCGCCGGACGCGACGATCGACACGGCGACGCCCGGCTCGGGCGGCGCGCGCCTCCTCCTCCACACCGACGGCACCGACACGTTCCGCGTGCGCGTCATCGCGCGCCCCGAGCTCGACATGGCCGATCCGGGCGCGCCGGCGGAGCTCGCGCCCGTCGAGGTCGCGCAGCGGACCGCCCTCATCCGGTTCATCGCGCCCGGCGACGACGGCATGACGGGCACGGTCACCGGCTACGAGGTCCGCTACCGCGCGGCGTCGCCGATCACCCCGGAGAACTTCACCTCGAGCTCGCCGATCGCCACCGCGATCGAGCCCGACGAGCCCGGCCAGGTGCAGGCCTTCGAGGTCACCGGGCTCCTGCCCGAGACCGAGTACTACCTCGGCGTGCGCGCGTTCGACGACTGCAAGAACTACGGCCCGCTGGTGACGACCACGTTCCGCACCACCGAGCGCGCGACCGGCGAGGTCGACGCGTGCTTCGTCGCGACCGCCGCGTACGGCACGCCGATGGCGAACGAGGTGTCCTTCCTGCGCTCGTTCCGCGACGGCATCCTGCGCCAGAGCGTGCTCGGCGAGCTGTTCGTCGAGACCTACTACACCGTCGGGCCGGCGTTCTCGACGACGATCGACCACTCCGACGTCCTGCGCCAGGTCGCGCGCACCGAGCTCGCGCCGCTCGTCGACCTCGTCCGCGGCCTCAAGGTCGAGGAGTAGCTGCTACGATGTTCGGGTGAGCGTGACCGACACCCGACCCGAGGCCGCCGAGGTGCAGCTCGAGCTGCTGCGCCGGGCCGGGCCCGAGCGACGCGTCGCGCTCGCGCTGCGGCTGTCGTCGTCCGTCATCCGCGCGTCCCGGCGGGCGATCGCGGAGCGCCATCCCGAGCTCGACGACGAAGGCGTTCGCCTGCGGTGGGCCGAGCTTCACTACGGGCAGGAGCTCGCCGATCGCGTGCGCGCCTACCTGGCCGCCCGGCGATGAGCTTCGTCCCGGCCCCGGACGATCTCCGCGCCGCGCTCGACCCGGTCGCCGACGCGCTCGAGGCCCTGGGCGTCGCGTACCGCGTCGGCGGCTCCGTGGCCAGCTCGGCCATGGGCGTCGGACGTTCGACGCTCGACATCGATCTCGTCGCCGATCTTCGCGACGAGCACGTGGCGCGGCTGGTCGCGCGCCTCGCCGCCGACTACTACGTCGATGCCGACGCGATCCACGACGCCATCCGCCGCCGCTCCTCCTTCAACGTCATCCACCTCGCGTCGATGATGAAGGTCGACGTCTTCGTACTGAAGACGCGCGCGTTCGACCGGCAGGCGTTCGACCGGGCGACGGAGCGACAGGTCGGGGACGCGCCGACGCGCCGCTTCCCGATGACGAGCGCGGAGGACATCGTCCTCCACAAGCTCGAGTGGTACCGGCTCGGCAACGAGATCGCGCAGCGGCAATGGGACGACATCCTGGGCGTGCTGCGCCTGCAGGGCACGGCGCTGGACCGTGGCCACCTCGAGCGCTGGGCGCGCGAGCTCGGCGTCGCGGACCTGCTCTCCCGCGCGCTCGCCGAGGCCGGGCTCGGCTGAGGTCCATCCAGCCCGCGTCAGTGCATCGGGGTGTCGATGCGGTGGTCCTTGGTCTCGCGGATGAAGAGGCCGCCGATGACGAGGGACACGAGGCAGACCGCGATCGGGTAGATGAGGCCGGTGTAGCGGGCGCCGTCGCCGAACGAGTCATGCGCCCACTGGGACGTCGTCACCGCCGTGGCGATGAGCGGCAGGAAGCCGCCGAACCAGCCGTTGCCGAGGTGGTACGGCAAGGACATCGAGGTGTAGCGGATCGACGTCGGGAACAGCTCGACGAGGAACGCGGCGATCGGCCCGTACACCATGCACACGTAGATCATCTGCACCCACAGGAGCGCGACGATGGCGGCGGCGTCGGCGAGCGGCAAGGACGTCACCTGGGCCGCGCCGTCGGGGTTGGCGAGGTGCGAGATCGCCATGAAGATCGGCACGTAGGTGAGCGCCGCCAGCGCGAGGCCGCTCATCATGATGCGCTTGCGGCCCACGCGATCCGACAGGCGGCCGAACACGATGAAGAACGGCGTGCCCAGCGCGAGCGCGAGCGCGACGAGCGTGTACGCGAGCTGCCAGTCGAGGTTGAGCGGCTTCTGCAGGAAGGTGAGCGCGTAGAACTGCCCCGTGTACCAGACGACGCCCTGGCCGGCGGTGGCGCCGAACAGCGCGAGCAGGACGAACTTCAGGTTGCGTGGGTTGGTGAAGCTCTCCTTCAGCGGGTTCTTCGAGACCTTGCCCTCCTGCTTGAGGCGCGCGAAGAGCGGCGACTCCTGCATCTTCAGGCGCACGTAGAGCGAGACGCCGAGCAAGAGGAACGAGCCGAGGAACGGGATGCGCCAGCCCCACGCGCGGAACGCGTCGGCGCCGAGCCCGTAGCGGCACGCGCCGATCACGCCGAGCGACATGAAGAAGCCGAGCGTCGCCGTGGTCTGGATGAAGCTCGTGTAGTAGCCGCGCTTCGCGTCCGGCACGTGCTCGGCGACGTATGTCGCGGCGCCGCCGTACTCGCCGCCGAGCGCGAGGCCCTGGAGGAGGCGCAGCGTGACCAGGAGCACCGGCGCCGCCAGCCCGATCGACGCGTAGGTCGGGAGGAAGCCGATGAGCGCGGTCGACAACCCCATCGTCACGATGGTGACGAGGAAGGTGTACTTGCGGCCGATCAGGTCCCCGATGCGGCCGAAGACGAGCGCGCCGAGCGGGCGCACGCCGAAGCCGGCGCCGAACGTCGCCAGGCTGGCGAGCAGCGCCGCACGTTCGTTGCCGGACGGGAAGAAGAGCCCGCCGAAGAACACGGCGAGCGCCCCGTAGAGATAGAAGTCGTACCATTCGAAGAGCGTGCCGACGCTCGACGCGACGATGACCCGGCGGATGGTTTTCGGATCGTCTCCGCCCGATGCTGGCGGCGCTCCCGGGCCCTCGCTCATCGGCCCGGCAGGGTAGCAAACCGCGTATCGGACTCGCGACAAGTGCAGTCGATTGGAGGATTTTCGGCGATGTCGATTCCGCTGCCCGGAAGTGGCGACGCGATTCGGGGCTGCGTTACCGTCCGACGCATCGCGCGTAGGCTATGGGCCCCGCGCCAGACCCAATCGGATCGAAAGCGAAGGAGACCCTGATGCGTACTCTGAAGATCGTCGTTCTCGCCCTCGGCCTCGCGGCGTTTGCTACCGGCTGCGGCAAGAAGAAGGACACCGCGACCCCGGCGACGGAGCCCGCGGCGAACCCGTGCGGCGGTGACGCCAACCCGTGCGGCGACACCAACCCGTGCGGCGGCGACCCCTGCGGCAACCCGTGCGGTGGCGAGGCCGATCCGTGCGGCGGCGGCGAGTGAGCTGACGGCGATCACTGACTGACGTGCGAGGCGGGCCCGCAAAGGCCCGCCTCGACTCGTTTAAGGGGGAGGGCAGGAGGCCGGGCCGGGGTGAACGTCCGTTATGTTTGACAGCTCGTCCGTTATCCTGGTAGACAGGTATCCGTTATGACGGATGCCGCCAGGAGGCTGAGATGAGCGTGATCGAGACCTTCCAACCCGCCCGTCAGGGCTACGCCCGCCAGGCGGACGTCGATCTGTTCGTCTCCAAGCTCGAGGCGTTCGAGAAGGGCGAGCTGTCGCCCGACGACTGGCGATCGTTCCGCCTGCTCAACGGCGTCTACGGCCAGCGCCAGGACGGCGTGAACATGATCCGCGCCAAGCTGCCCGGCGGCATCGTGACGCCGGCGCAGCTCGAGGCGCTCGCCGAGGTCGCCGAGAAGTTCGGCCATGGCAAGGGCCACATCACGACGCGGCAGAACGTGCAGTACCACTTCGTGCCGTCGGCCGACGTCGAGCAGGCGCTGCAGATCATGGCCGACGCCGGCATCACGACCAAGGAAGCGTGCGGTCACTCGGTGCGCAACTGGACGTGCTGCCCGTTCGCCGGCGTCGCGAAGGACGAGCCGTTCGATCCGACGCCGTACGTCGAGGCGCTCGCGCGGTACCTCTTGCGCGGCCCGTACTCGTCGACCCTGCCGCGCAAGCTCAAGCCGTCGCTCGGCGGCTGCTGCGGCACCGACTGCTCGCAGGCGTTCATCAACGACCTCGGCTTCCTCGCCCGCAAGCGCGGCGACGAGATCGGGTTCGCGGTGCTCGCGGGCGGCGGCCTCTCGACCTTGCGGCGCAGCGCGCTCACCGTCGAGGAGTTCGTCCCGGCGAGCGAGCTGCTCGAGGCGGCGGACGCGGTGATCCGCGTGTTCCACCGCATCGGCAACCGCAACAACAAGGCGAAGGCGCGCCTCAAGTGGGCGATCGACAAGATCGGTCCCGAGGCGTTCGTCGCCGAGTACCAGGCCGAGCGCCTGAAGATCAAGGCGGAGGGTGGCGTCCGCCTCGAGCTGCCGCCGCAGCCCGAGCCCCCGCGCCGTCGCGCCGCGCTGGCGCAGGTCGGCGAGAAGCCCGAGGGCTACGACGCCTGGGCCGCCGACAGCGTGCGCCCGCAGAAGCAGGCGGGCTTCTCGTCGGTCGTCATCCGCCTCGTGCTCGGCGACATCACGGCGCAGCAGCTGCGCGCGCTCATCCCGATCGTGCAGCAGTACGGCGAGGGCGAGCTGCGCACGACCAACGAGCAGAACCTGGTCCTGCGCTTCATCCCCGACGCGCGTCTGCCGTCGCTGTACAAGGAGCTCTCCGCGATCGGGCTCGCGCTCGCGGGCGCGAACTCGCTGTCGGACGTCGTGAGCTGCCCCGGCGCGTCGAGCTGCAAGCTCGCGGTGACCGCGTCGCGCGGCCTCGGCGCGCAGCTGACGGAGCTGCTCGATCGCCGCCAGGATCTGGTCGCGGCGGCGAAGGCGCTCGACGTGAAGGTGTCGGGCTGCCCGCACGGCTGCGGTCAGCACTACATCGCCGGCATCGGCTTCCAGGGCGGGATGCGCAAGCTCGCGGGCAAGGCGGCGCCGCAGTACCTCGTGTACGTGGGCGGCGGCGTCGGCGCCGACCGCGCGGACTTCGGGCGGCTCATCGGCAAGGTGCCGGCGCGGCGCGCGGCGGCGACGGTCGAGCGGCTGCTCGACTTCTACGTCGCCGAGGGCGGCACCGGCCGCGACTTCTGGCACAAGACGCCGGCCGACAAGCTGAAGGCGCAGATCGCCGACCTCGAGAAGCTGTCCGACGCCGACGCGACGCCGGAGGACTTCGTCGACCTGGGCGAGACCCGGGCCTTCGAGGTGGTGACCATGGACGGCGAGTGCGCGGTCTGATCCGCCCCGACGTCGCGGCGCACGGCGCCGCGTCCTGGGCGTCGTGGGCTCAGTCGACCGTGGCGTCGGTGGGCAGCGTCGAGGCATCGGGACTCGCGTCGACGATCTGCTCGAAGCAATTCGGTATGTCGTTGCCGCATGACCCGTTCCGGCACGACACCGGGTCGTAGCCGCAGTCGCACGCGCAGTCCGTCACCGCGCAGCCCCCCGGCACGCAGCGCTCGTCCCACTCGCGCAGGAGCGCGGCCACTTCGGCGTCCGCTTCCCACGCCTGGCGGTTCACGCCCACGCCCCAGCACTGAACGCCGAACGCCGGTGCGCAGTTGCACGTCGGCAGCCCGGCGCTCTCGGCGTAGCCGACGACCGTGCAATCGTCGTCGACGACGCAGGCCTTCGACACGGTCCGCGTCTTGTCACGGAGCGCGTCGCCGACCTGGCGACAGGTCCACCCCGCCGGGTCCCCGGCAGGGACACCGTCCCCGGAGCCGTCCGGCGTCGCATCACCGCCCTTGCACCCGAGCACGAACAACAGCGCCGGCGCGGCCTGCGCGATCCTCATCGCGATCGATCTTACGCCGTTCAGTCGAGGCGGACGTAGACGAAGTCTTCGGGCTGGCCGTTGATGCCCTTGGCCGGCGGCGCGATCCAGCCGGCCATCTTGCCGGGCTCCGTGACCGGCGTCATGAGGCTCTTCACGTACGCCTCGTCGGCGTCGCTCGGCAGCCACTCGCCACGGCGCGCGTTCCACGTGGCCGCGTCGATCATCTCGCCGGCGGGCGTGAAGTGCGAACCGGCCCACATGCCGATCTGGCGGTGGAACTTGTTCGACGGGAGCGTGAGCTCGAAGTCGGCGCCCTCCTCCCGGATCGTCTTGTTCCAGCGATCGACGCCGCGCTGGCAGTCCTTCACGTACTCGCTGCGCAGCACCTCGTTGAGCGCGTTGCGCATCGCGACGTCCTTGTGGACGACCTTGCCGCCCTCGAGCACGTCCATGGGGAAGTACGAGTCGACGAGCTTGTGCTCGGTGTACCGGTCCTCCTTGTAGCGGCCCTTGAGGCCGGCCGCGAACGCGTCGGCCGCGTTCGACGACACCTCGCCGCCGAAGAGGTCGAGCGACAGCGTGTACCAGAGGTTCAGGTACTTCTGGATCGTCGGCAGGTCGATGCCGCCCTGGGCGCGCACGTCGCCGCCCTTCTGCTTCATCAGCTCGGCCGCGCGCTTCACGACGCGCTGCACGCCGGTCTCGCCGACGAACATGTGGTGCGCCTCCTCGGTCAGCATGAAGCGGCAGGTGCGCGCCAGCGGATCGAAGCCGCTCTCGGCCAGGGCGGCGAGCTGGTACTTGCCGTCGCGGTCCGTGAACATCGTGAACATGAAGAA
>DDTA01000122.1:326-6853 GCA_002344285.1 Myxococcales bacterium UBA2376 | reverse complement strand
TCGCCGGAGCGGCGCGCGAGCAGCTCGTCGGCCTCCTCGCGGCCGTCGCGGCCGAAGTACGTGTGGAGGAGGTAGACCATCGCCCACAGGTGACGGCCCTCCTCGACGTTGACCTGGAACAGGTTGCGCAGGTCGTAGAGCGACGGCGCGGTCTGCCCGAGCATGCGCTGCTGCTCGACGGAGGCCGGCTCGGTGTCGCCCTGGGTGACGACGAGGCGGCGCAGCATGTTGCGGAACTCGCCCGGGACCTCGTCCCACACCGGCTGGCCCTCGAAGTCGCCGAAGCCGTGGACGCGGCCCTCCTGTTTCGGCTCGAGGAAGATGCCCCAGCGGTAGTCGGGCATCTTCACGTAGTCGAAGTGAGCCCAGCCGCTGGCCTCGACCGAGACCGCGGTGCGCAGGTAGATGTCCTTGGCCTGGAAGCCCTCGGGCCCCATCTCCTGCCACCAGGACAGGAAGCCGGGCTGCCACGCCTCGAGCGCGCGCTGCAGGCGGCGGTCCGAGGACAGGTTGACGTTGTTCGGGATCTTCTCGTCGGTGAGGATGGTCGACATCGTCGGCTCCAGCTCGGCTCAGGTGCGGGTGAAGTTGAAGGACGGACGCTCGGGGCGACCGTAGAGGGTGAGCGCGCCGCTCTGCCCCGTCGAGTTGGCGCGCGTGAAGATCCAGTTCTGCCAGGCGGAGAGCCGCCCGAAGATCTTGGTCTCGAGCGTCTCGGGGCCGACCCAGCGCAGGGAGGCCTCCATGCCGGTGAGCGCGTCGGGCGAGAGCGAGGCGCGCTCCTCGATCGCGATGCGCAGCTCGTCGGCGAAGTCGATGTCGTCGAGCGCGATCGTGGCCAGGCCGAGCGCCTCGCACTCCTCCGACGGGATGGGGCCGTCGGCGCCGCGCGCGAGCACGCGCTCGACCGCGGCGGGCTCGCCGTAGAAGCGGGCCTCGAGGCGCGAGAGGCCGCTGCCCATCGGGTTCTGGCCGGCGTTGGCCGGCGAGGTCGCGACCGCGACCTTCGCGTCGCCGTCGATCAGCATGTAGAAGCGGTCGGCGGCGAGCGCGGTCTCCAGGAGGACGCCGGTGAAGTTCGAGTCGGCGGTGTCGGCGACCGCGAAGAGCGAGCGCGCCGTGTTGTCGAGGCGCTTGAGCACGCGGCGCTGGAGCAGGCGCACCTCGCGGGCGAAGCCCGTGCCATCCTTGTCGAGCGCGACGTCGTGGGCGAGCACGTGGGCGCGGTCGCCGGTGGTGCGCAGGGTGACCACGCCGATCTCCGGGTAGTCGAAGCGCAGGCGGAGGAGCGCGTCGTCGAGCTCGCGGAAGGCGCGCAGGCTCCACAGGTCGGCGCCGGCGCCGGCGAGGTCGGCGGGCGGCGGCGCGTCGGGACCGGCAATCACGAGCTGCGCCGTGCGCGCGTCGCGATCGACGGTGACCGCGACGTGGCGGTAGGTGATCGCGTCGGGTGTCACCTTGGGCGCGAGCGGCGTGAGCTTCACCGCCGGGCCCTTGGCGACGCCGGCGTGCTTGGCCGCGAGCGCCTTGGCGTGGGCCTGGACCTCGGCGTCCCACTTCGAGCGCGAGACCAGCGCGTCGACGAGGCCCCAGTCCTTGGCGCGCTTGCCCTTGATGCCCTCGGCGACCGTGCAGAAGACGTCGGCGCGATCGCGGCGCACCTTGCGCTTGTCGACGAGGCGGGTGAGGCCGCCGGTGCCGGGCAGGACGGCGAGGAGCGGGGTCTCGGGGAACGACACGGCGGAGTTGCCGTCGTCGACCAGGAGGATGTCGTCACACGCGAGCGCGAGCTCGTAGCCGCCGCCCGCGGTCGTGCCCTTGCAGGCGGCGACGAAGCCGAGGCCCGAGTGCGCGGAGGCGTCCTCGAGGTAGAGCCGGGTCTCGTTGGTGAACTTGCAGAAGTTCACCTTGAACGAGTGGGTCGAGAGCCCGAGCATGTAGATGTTGGCGCCCGAGCAGAAGACGCGGTCGAGGTCGGCGGTGACGATGCACGCGCGGACCTCGGGGTGTTCGAAGCGGAGCCGCTGGATCGCGTCCGCGAGCTCGATGTCGACCGAGAGGTCGTAGCTGTTGAGCTTGAGCTCGTAGCCCGGCCGGTGCGGGTGATCGGCGTCGACGGCCATGCTGAGCGTGGCCACGTCACCGGAGATGGACAGCTTCCAGTGGTGGTAGCGGTCGGGATGGGTCTCGAACACGGTCGGATCCATCTGGACGATCTAGCGTTTCGGGGCCGGCCGTAGCAAGCAGTTTAGTGCTTGAGGGCTGCGTATCACTGCATTATAGTGCGTCGGTGGTCTCTCGGGCCCCTCGAGGCGACACCTTGCTCGCGCTCGTCGGCGCGCGCGTGCGCACGACCCGGCAGCGGCTCGAGCTGTCGCGGCGCGCGCTGGCCGAGCGCTCCGGCGTGAGCGAGCGGTTCCTGGCCCAGCTCGAAGGCGGCGACGGCAACATCTCGCTGGCACGCTTCGCCGACGTCGCGGCGGCGCTGGGCACGACGCCGGCCGAGCTGCTCGCCGGGCTCGGACCCGAGCCGCGCAAGAAGGCGGTGGCGCTCCTCGGCGTCCGCGGCGCCGGCAAGTCGACGGTCGGCAGCGAGCTCGCGCGCCGGCTGGGCGTGCCGTTCGTCGAGGTCGATCAGCACATCGAGAAGAAAGCCGGGCTCACGCTCGGCGAGATCTTCGAGCTGCACGGCGAGGCGTACTACCGCAAGGTCGAGCGCGACGTCCTGCGCGCGCTGCTCGGGCGAGCGACGCCGATGGTGCTCGCCACCGGCGGCTCGATCGTGAACGACGCCGACAACTTCGCGTTCCTGCGCGCGCGCTGCCTGACGGTGTGGCTCAAGGCCCGCGCCGAGGACCACTGGAACCGCGTCATCCAGCAGGGCGACCAGCGCCCCATGGGCAAGAACCCACACGCCTTCTCCGAGCTCGAGACGCTCCTTGGCGCGCGCGCCTCGCTCTACGCTGGCGCGCACCACACCGTCGACACCTCGCGCCGGCCGGTCGCGGCGGTGGTCGACGAGGTCGCCGCGCTGGCGGCGGCCTGAGGCGACGATGCGACTGGTCTGTGTCGCCGACACGCACCTGTTCCACGACGAGCGCTTCGTCGTGCCCGACGGCGACGTGCTCGTCCACGCCGGCGACCTGTGCCGGCGTGGCGATCTCGACGAGCTGACCGAGGCCGCGCGCTGGCTCGCGACCTTGCCGCACCGCCGCAAGGTGATCGTCGCCGGCAACCACGACTGGGCCTTCCAGCGCAGCGCAGGGGCGGCGCGCGAGCTCCTGCGCTCGATGGTCCCGGGCGTCGTCTATCTCGAGGACGAGGCCGCCGAGCTCGACGGCGTGCGGTTCTGGGGCAGCCCGTGGCAGCCGGCGTTCCACGGCTGGGCGTTCAACCTCGCGCGCGGCGCGGCGCTCGCGGCGGTGTGGGCGAAGATCCCGGCGGGCGTCGACGTGCTCGTGACCCACGGGCCCCCCGACGGCATCGGCGATCGCTCGGGCTGGGACGGCGACGAGCGGGCGGGTTGCGCGGACCTGCGGGCGCGCGTGGCGGCGGTCGCGCCGCGGCTCCACCTGTTCGGTCACATCCACCAGGACGGCGGCTTCTGGCGCGAGGGCGCGACGGCGTTCGCCAACGTGACGACGTGGGAGTGCACGCGGCCGCCCACCGTGATCGACGTCGACGGCGCGGCGATCACGCCGGTCGACGTTCCGCCGCGGACGCGCGGCGAGTCGTGACGGTCACGCGGCGCGCTGGAGCAGCACCGACGGCAGGCCCATCGTGCGGGCGAGGCGCTTCGCGACGCCGCTGGTCGTGCGGTGCGCCGAGAGCCACTGCGCGAGCAGGATGAGCGCGGGGAGCGGGCGGCGACGGACGCCGGGGCGCTCGATGAGCGCCTGGTAGCGAGCGAGGGCCTCCGCGAGGCGCTTGCCCGAGGGATCGGTGCGCTCCATCGGCGACAGGAAGACGTCGCGGAAGAAGGGGCGCGCGTGGCGCAGGATGTGGCCGAACGACCAGATCGCGGCGGCGTGCTGCGAGAGCGAGCGCCACGGCTGCTTCTTCAGCCACGCCTGGTAGGCGTCGGAGGCATAGTACTCGGTCATGTAGAAGTCGATCGCGATGTGACGCGACTCGTCCCGGTTGATGCGCTCCATCGCGTCGCGCGACATGTCGTCGTCGACGTAGGCGTCGATCGAGCGCAGGAGCGCCACGTCGAGGAGGAGCTCGCCGACCGTGATGTAGGTGGTCGCGACCTCGGCCGGCACGTGGCGCAGCATCTCGACGAAGTGGAAGGCGAAGACCCGCAGCTGGTCGTTCTGGCGGTAGACCTCGAGCTGGCGGACGTCGTAGTGGGCGGCGAGGAGCTCGGCGGTGCGCGCGTGGCGCAGCTCGTCGGCGACGAAGGTGCCGAAGATCTTGGCCAGCACCGGATCCTCGGCGTGGAGGCGCTGGGTCTCGAACAGCGCCGCCGCCAGGCGCTCGATGCCGGCCATGTCGGTGAAGTACTGGACGACGGCGCGCTCCTTGTCGGGCGGCATCACCGGCGGCGGCCGGCTCCAGTCGAGGTCCTCGGTGCGCCACTGGCCGCGCTGACACTTCTCGAGCATGCGGTGCAGATCCACGAGTACCTCCAACCGCGAACGGACGTTGTGTTCGAATCATACACCATGTATGGTTCGGCCGTGTCGACGAATCTTCCGCGCCTGGGCGAGATCCCCGAGCCGAGCTCGCTGTGCTACAGCGAGCGCTTCAGCGAGGCCCGGCTCGACGAGCTGCGCGCCCAGGGCGACCCGCTCGCCGACCGCGTCGTCGCCGAGCTCGCCGCGGCCGGGCGTCTGGAGCGCTTCCACGATCTCCTCGGCGCGGTGCGCGAGCGCGCCGCCGCTGGCAGCGAACCGTGCCGTGCCCTGCTCGAGGCGGGGCGCGTCGTGCCGCCGTGGATGGACTTCGCGGCGATCGAGGCGGGCCAGCGCATGATCGCCGCGTTCCCGGCGCACATGGGGCTCTCGCTCTTCGCCGGCAGCCTGTGCGGCGGCGCCGTCTTCCAGAAGATGGCGATCATCACCGGCATGACCGGCATGTTCAGCGGCCAGCCGCGGCGGCGGCTCGACGAGACCGCGCGCATGGTCGTCGGCATGGCGTTCACCGGCTCGCTCGCCCCCGGCGGCGAGGGCCACGAGCTGCTGGTGCGCGTCCGCCTCCTGCACGCGGCGCTCCGCCGCTTCCTCGTCGACTCCGGCCGCTACCGCCATCCGGCGGAGGTGCCGATCAACCAGCACGACCTGGCGATCACGCTGGCGCTCTTCGGCTACCTCAACGTGCGCAGCCTGGCGCGCATGGGCGTGCGCTTCGACGAGCGCGAGCTCGCGTCCTACAACCTGCTCTGGCGCTACGCCGGCTACGTGCTCGGGATCGACGAGGCGCTCTTGCCGCGCTCGCTCGAGGAGCAGCGCGAGCTGTTCTACGCGTCGGTGATCCATCAGGGCCGGCCCGAGAAGATCCCGCCCCAGACCAAGACGCTCCTCGACGCCGTGGCGCACGACTGGACGGCGCGCGCGCCGGGCCTGTTCGGCGCGGCGCAGACGTTCATCCACCAGAGCTGCCGCTGGCTGTCGGGCAACGCGTACGTCACCGGGATGCAGCTCGAGGACAAGGGCGACCGGCACTGGAGCATCCTCGCCCTGCGCGCGACCGGCGCCGCCGGCGGGCTGGTGTGGCGGCTGCCGGGCGGCGACGCGCTCCTCGCGGCGACGGGCCGGCGCTTCTACCGCGCGTGGCTGGCGCAGGCCCACGGCCGCCGCGATCGCGCCGGCGAGTACCGCGTGCGGACGGCGGGGGCCGCCGCGTGAGCATCGCGATCCCGCCCCACATCGTCGGCTCGCCGGCGGCCACGGCCAGGCGGCCGCCGACGCGCGAGCGTCTGCTCATCGCCGCCGAGGCGGTGTGGAGCGACGTCGGGTACGCCGCGTCGCGGGTCGAGGACGTGCTGAAGGTCGCCGACGTGTCGCGCGCGACCTTCTACCAGCACTTCGCGGGCAAGGAGGAGCTGGCGGCGGCGCTCCTCGATCGCGCGATCGAGGTGCTGCTCGACGCCACCGCGCACCGCTCGCTCACCGGCACGACGTTCGAGGCGAAGGTCGCCGCCGCGCTCGACGCGTACCTCGAGCTCTGGGAGCGGCACGGCCGCATCGTCGGCGAGCTGACGGTGGAGGCGCTGCGTCCGGGCTCGACGCTCGGCCCCGTGCGCAAGCGCGCCGTCGACGCCGCGGTGGCCGTGCTGAGCGCGCAGTTCCAGCTCCAGCGCGGCGTGCCCATCGAGCCGCTGGTGGTGCGGCACCTGATCCTCGGCATCGAGTCGGTGCTCATGCACGAGCAGCTCGATCGGCAGGCGCCCNNCCCGCCTCGACGCGCGCCGCGCTGCGCGACCGGCTGCTCGCCATCGCGCTCGCCGCCGCGCGCGGCCCCGAGCTCACGCGACGTGCCGCTGCACCCAGCGCACGACCGGCGCGGCGCGCTTCGCCTGGTCG
>DDTA01000122.1:0-207 GCA_002344285.1 Myxococcales bacterium UBA2376 | reverse complement strand
CCGCGCGGCCGCGACGAGCCCGGCGAGCTCGGCGCCGGTCTTGTCGGCGGCGACCTTCTTGCGCCAGCGCGCGAGCTGCTCGGGCGTGAACACGTAGAAGCCGGCGCCCGCGTACTCCTCGAGACCGAGCTGCACGTAGACCGCGGCGCCCGACGCCATCACCGGCCCCTTCCCCGTCGAGAGCAAGGCGCCGATCGTCGTCTTGTA
>DDTA01000156.1:80294-80432 GCA_002344285.1 Myxococcales bacterium UBA2376 | reverse complement strand
CCTCGCCGACGCGCTCGCCGCCGACCCGGTCGACCTCACCGATGCGCCCGCGTCGATGAGCGCGCTCGCGATCGAGCTACCCGCCGGCGCCGACCACCTCGCGGTGGAGCGGTCGCTCCTCGAGCGCGGCGTCGAGGT
>DDTA01000156.1:54602-80149 GCA_002344285.1 Myxococcales bacterium UBA2376 | reverse complement strand
TCCTCGGCGACTACATCGACCGCGGTCCCGACAGCCGCGGCGTGGTCGAGACCCTGCGCCGCCTGCCGGAGCAGACCGCGGGCAAGGTCGTGCTCCTGCGCGGCAACCACGAGGACGCGCTCCTCGGCGAGCTCGACGCGCCGAGCGGCGGCTTCCTCCTGCCGCCGAGCAACGGCGTCGCCGCGGCCTTCCACTCCTTCACCGAGCTGCCGCCGCCCACCGACGGCGGGCTGGTCGCCGCGGACCACTTCGCGCGCTTCTTCGACGTCGGCGCGTGGCTGCCGGCGCCGGTCGTCACGTGGATGCGCGCGCTGCCGCTCTGGCACCGCGACGCCCACGCGACCTATGTACACGCCGGCCTCGAGGGCGAGCGCGCGGCGTGGCGCCTGCCGGAGGACTCGTCCCCGAAGTCGCTGCTCTGGCAGCGCGAGCGCGACTTCTTCCTCGAGTACGCCGGCCCGCCGCTCGTGTTCGGCCACACGCCCACGAGCGATCTGCCGCCCTCCGACGAGTCGCGCCGGACGCCGTGGACGCGCGGCCCGCTCGTCGGCCTCGACACCGGCGCCGGCAAGGGTGGCCCGCTCAGCTGCCTCGAGCTGCCGTCGCGCACCGTGCGCCAGGCCCACCCCGATGGCAGCGTCACCCGTTCGAGCATCTGATACGCTCACGGCGTGGCGGGGGTCGAGATCGACGAGACGCTGACGGCGGATCCGTCGGCCGCGACCGCGCCGTCGTCCGGGGAGGAGCGCATCGCGCCCGGCTCGCTCGCGCTCGGCCGCTACGAGGTGGTCCGGTTCGTCGCTGCCGGCGCCATGGGCGAGGTCTACGAGGCCCGGGACCGCGTCCTCGGCGAGACCGTCGCGGTGAAGGTGCTGAAGCCGGCGCTTGCCGGCTCGCCCTCGGCGGTGGAGCGCCTCGTCCGCGAGCTCGCGCTCGCGCGCAAGGTGACGCATCCCGGCATCTGCCGGCTCCACGACGTCCACCAGCACGACGACCGCGCCTTCCTGTCGATGGAGCTGCTCGCCGGCGAGAGCCTGGCGGACCGCCTGCGCCGCGGCCCGCTGCCCGCGCCGGAGCTCGACGATCTCGCGCGGCAGCTCGTGGCCGCGCTGGCCACGCTGCACGCAGCGGGCGTGGTCCACCGCGACCTCAAGAGCGGCAACATCATGCTCGTGCCGGGCGACGCCGGGGTGCGCGCCGTCGTCACCGACTTCGGGCTCGCGCGCTCGCTCGTCCCCGCCGGCGATGCGCGCCTCACCGGCGACGGGACGATGCTCGGCACGCCGGCGTACATGGCGCCCGAGCAGGTCGAGGGCCGCGAGGCCACCCCCGCGAGCGACATCTACAGCCTCGGCGTCGTCCTGTTCGAGATGGCGACCGGCGCGCTGCCGTTCCACGAGGAGACGGCGCTCGCGACGGCGACCGCGCGGTTGACGCGCGATCCGCCGCGCCCGCGCGCGCTGCGTCCCGATCTCGCGCCCCGCTGGGAGCAGGCGATCCTGCGCTGCCTCGCGCGTGACCCCGGCGCACGACCTCGCCGCGTCGAGGACGTGCTGGCGCCCACCCGGCGGCGCGCGTGGCGTCCGATCGTCGCGGGCGTCGCGACGCTCGCGATCGCGACCGGCGCGTGGGAGCTCGCTGCGCGCGGAGGGGCCCCCGACCGCGCCGGGCAGGCCAGCCGGACCGGCGGCCCCGGCGCGGCGCCGGCGGTGTGCGTCCCCGCGGAAGCGCGCCTTCGCGACGTGTGGGACGGCGCGATCCGCGCGCGCATCGGCGCCCGCTTCGACGCGCACCCCGACGAGTTCGTGCACGACGCCTGGCGCGGCCACGCCCGGCAGTTCGATCGACTCGCCGCCGCCTGGGGCGAACGATGGGACGCGGCCTGCGCGAGCGGGGACCGCACCGCCGATCCGTTGCGTTACGGGCAACGCCTCGCGTGCCTCGAGCACAACCTCGTCGAGCTGCACTCGTACGTGAACGGCGTCGCGGACACCTCGGTCGACGTCGAGACCTTCGTCCTCGGCTCGCCCGGCGAGTTCCCGGTGGCGCCCGCCTCCGACTGCGACATCGCCGCGTACCTCCGCGCGCAGGTCCCGCCGCCGCCCGCGGCCTCGCGGGCCGAGATCGACGCGCTCATGGCGGAGCTGCACCAGGTGCGCGCGAGGCTGCGGTTCGCCGGCAACGCGATCCGCGGCGGCGGCTCGGCCGACCCCGCGCTCGCGCTGGCCCGCCTCGACGAGCTGCGCACCCGGCTGCTCGCGCTCGACTATCCCGCGGGCGCGGGCGAGGTGGGCTACTGGTACGGCGTGTTCCTGGGCTGGTTCGAGCGTGCCGACGAGAGCCGGCGGGTCCTGCAGGAGGTCGCCGATCTCGCGGAGCGCACGCGCGACGACGTGCTGCTGGTGAAGGCGCTGACCGCGCAGGTCCTCCAGCGCGCGGACAACGACCGCGGGTACGACGTCGGCGAGGGCGACGCGCTGCTCCGGCGCGCGGTGGAGGTGGCCGCCCGCGTGGGTGATCCGCGCTTCCTGCGCGACGCGATCGCCGAGGCGCGCCTCATGCACGTGGGGCGCCGGGGGGACGCCCCCGCGCACATCGCCGCGCTCGGCGAGCTCGCGGCGCGGAACGTCGAGCTCGGGCTCCCGTCCTTCGCGCTGTGGCGACGCACCGATCGCGCGGCGCTGATCGCCGCGCACGGCGACGCGGCCAGCGCCGTGGTCGAGGCGACGCGGGTCCTCGCGGATCGCGAGGCGCTGGTCGGCCCGACGAACCTGCACCTCGGCCAGGATCTGATCGCGCTCGCGCCGATCTTCGCCCGGGCCGGCGATCACGCGCGCGCGCTGGCGATGGCCGAACGCGCCGCGGCGATCGTCGAGCAACCGACGCTCTCGCGACCGTGGTCGTGGTCGTGGGACGCGCACCGCATCGCGGCCGCCGCCGCGTTCGGGCTCGGGCGCCGGGACGTCGCCGAGCATCACGTCGAGCGCGCCGTCCGGGCCGGGCTCGAGCGGCACGGATCGCCGCTCGCCGCGCACGTTGCGCTCGCCGACGAGCTCCGCCGGCACGGCGAGCGCGCCGCCGCCGAGCAGGTCCTCGCCCTCGCCACGCGCATCGCGGGCACGGAGGAGGACCGCGCGCGGGTCGCCGAGGCCGCGGCGGCGCTCGACGCCGAGACCCTGCCGATCGTCAGCGGGCAGCCCCGGATCGCCGCCGGGAGACTCCGCGCGGAGCTCGACGCGCTGAATCCCGCGCTGCCCTGGCGCGCCGCGGAGCGCAGCGAGCTGAACGCGCGGTACGGCATCGCGCTCGTCGAGAGCGGCGCGGGCCAGGCCGCCGTGTCACCGCTCGTGGAGGCGATCTGGATCCAGGAGCTGTGCTGTGGTGGCGCCGCGGTCATCGCCCAGGAAGCCCGCTTCGCCCTCGCCCGCGCGCTCGTCGAGGTCGAGGGCGAACGCACCCGCGCGCTCGGCCTCGCCGATCGTGCGCGCGAGAGGCTGGCGACGATGGGGCCGCCGCTCGCGCACAAGACCGCCACCATCGACGCCTGGCTCGCGCAGCACCGGTCACCCTGAGCGAGGGCGAGCGCAGCGAGCCCGCGTCGAAGGGCCCGCTACGGCCGCTTCTTGCGCTGCTGGAACGAGTACGGCCGGTGCGTCGGCCCGCCGCCACCCTTGTCGCCGCCGCCGCCCTCGTCGACCGGGACGCCCATCGGCTCCTCGGCGCCCTCGCGGAACTTGATCGTGGTCAGCGGGTTCTCGCCGACCAGCACCTGGGTCTGCTTGTCGAGCAGGTCGCCCATGCCCTCGAGCTTGTCGATGTCCTCGAGGATGTCGTCGACCGACGCGTAGCGCTCGGTGCGCGAGTCGCGGGTCATGCGATCGAAGATGTCGTCGATGCCGCGGGGCAAGGCCGCGTTGATCTGCGACGGCATCGGCGAGCGGCGCCCCGGCAGCTTCCGGGTCAGGAGCTCGTAGAAGATGATGCCGAGCGCGTAGATATCGGCCTGCGCGCCCGCCGACAGCGGATCCGAGTAGAGCTCGGGCGCCATGTAGGCGACGTTGCCCATGCCGACGTAGATCTGGCGGATGACCGCCTGGTCGCGCTCGACGATCCGGGTGAAGCCGAAGTCGGTGACCTTGACGTTGCCGTAGCCGTCGATGAGCAGCTGCTCGGGCTTGAGGCCGCGGTGGTAGACGCGGGTGGCGTGCGCTGCGCGCAGCGCGTGCAGCGTCTGGAGCAGGTACTTGAAGACGAGGTCGACCGGGATCTCCTCGGCGTCGTTGATGAGCCGGCGCGCGCTGCCGTTGGGGGCGAGCTCGGAGACGACGTACGGGTGGTCGCGCTCGAGGTTGACGTCGTGGATCGGCAGGATGTTCGGGTGCGCGAGGTTGGCCGCGGCGCGCACCACCTCGGTGAAGCGGCGGACGATCTCGTAGCGCATCTCCTCGGCGAAGAAACCGAAGAGGTCGCGGATCTCCTTGAGCGCGACCTCGCGCGCGAGCGGCACCTGCCGCGCGCGGTAGACCGTCCCGATGCCGCCCGAGCCGAGCGACGCCAGCTTCTCGTAGCGCGAGTCGACGATCTCGGCGGACGCCGACTGGATCTCCCCACCGACGGACATGGACGCGCGGCCTCCGGATGCGTGCACCTTGGAATCCTTTCGCAGGCCGGCGACGCTGGCGGGGATGCCGCCCGCGGTCTCGCGGCCCAGGGTGGACGCGAGCACCCCGGAGTTGGTGGTCATGCCGGCGGCCGCCGGTCCAGGCGCGCCCGCGGCGGTGCGGGTCTGACGCAGCTTCTTGAAGTGATTGACGGCGCGCTCGGTGAACTCGGTGAGGCCGCCTCCGTTGACGACGTCCTCCCCTTCCGGCGTCACCTCGAGCGAGTCGCCGTTGCGGTCCTGGGCCAGGTAGCCGGCCTTCTCGAGGAACGACACGTACTCGGCGAACGGGATCGAGACCGCGCCCTCGCAGACGCGCCGGATGTCATCGAAGCGGTTCTGGCGTCCGTAGCGCGCCTCCGCCATCACGTTGGCGAGGATGAAGCGGGCCTCCTCGCAGAGGACCTCCTTCGTGACCTTGGCGCGGCCTTCCATCACCGCAATTGTATGGGTGCCGTCTTCCCGGGGTCAAACTAGCGGCCGGCCGTCTTCGACGGCGCCCAGGCGGGCGGCCCCTCGGCGACCAGGCGCTCCACCAGCGGCCGGTCGGCCGGGAGGATGTCGTCGGCGGGGAGGTTGGCCGCCGGCACCCAGCGCAGGTCGGCGACCTCGACGGCGCGGGCGGTCTGGCCGGCGCGCAGCCGGCACCGGTACACGATCATCAGGAGCTCGAAGGTCGGGTACGCGTGGTGGAGCACGTCCCAGACCTGCCCGACGTCGACGGCGGCGCCGAGCTCCTCGACCAGCTCGCGGGCGAGCGCGTCCGCCGGCGCCTCGCCCGGCTCGATCTTTCCGCCGGGGAACTCCCACAGCCCGCCGAGCGCCTGATCGGCTCGTCGCTGCGAGATGAGGACCTGGCCGCGCTCGTCGACGATCAGGCCGGCGACGACCAGCTTCCGCGGCAGCGGTGAAGAAGCGTGCACGCCGTCGAGAATAGGCGGGGCCCGCGCCTTGCGAAAGCGATGCCTCGCCCGTACAGTGCGCCCCGATGCGACTTTATCCGGCCAAGGTCGACACCATCGCCAGCGAGGTGATCACCAAGCTCACCGCTGACGGCGACCTGGAGGTCACCGACCCGCACGAAGCACAGCTCGACGTCGCCGCCGTGCTCAAGGAATACATCCGGGTCGACAAGGAGCTGTCGGAGCGGGCCAAGGACATCCTCGAGATCCGCGGCCTGCCCCACGCCCACCTGGCCCGGACCAAGCGTCAGCTCGCCGAGCAGAAGGAGTTCGGCCTCGGCGAGGAAGGCGTCACCTGGATCACCAACCAGCTCGTCGAGACGTTCATGCAGAGCAAGAACGTCGACGAGGTCTACGCCGACGACGCCATCCTGCGGAAGAAGCTCAAGGAGATCGTCCGCAAGCACATGGCGGTCGAGGAAGAGCTCGACAGCGAGGTCCGCGCGCGCCTGAAGAACCTGCAGGAAGGTACCGACGCCTGGGACGTCGAGTACCAGCGCGTCATGGACCAGGTGAAGAACAAGCACGGCATCAAGCAGTAGGTTCCGCGGGGTTGGAGGCCGGGGGATCCCGGTTTCTCCTGACGTTGATCCCGCGCGCAATCGGGGGGGAAGCGATGTCGCGAGATGAAGACGGGCCCGGTTCGTTCGGTAAAGCGGCCGCGAAGGATGCTGCGATCGCCCTCGCGGGAACGGCTGCCGTCGCGCTCGGAGCGCCGGCTGTCATCGCAGCGGCCGCTGGCGGCGTACTCGGCGTCGGCATCGAGCGGGTGATGAACCGTGACACCCGACGCGCGCAGCGCCTGTTCGAGCGGCTTCTCGAAGGTGACGAGTCACCGGAGGAGTTTGCCCAACACCTGCGCGACCGGCTGCTCGCCGACGACGAGGCGGTAATCTCCGCGTTTCGCTCGCTCCTCGCGGCCTCGCTCGATGCTGTCAGCGAAAGCGCCCTCGAGTCGATGGCGGTACTCGCGCGCCGGCACTTTCGTGAGCCGCATATTCCGGTGTGGCTGGCGCGCGGCGGCCTTCGCGTGATGGCCGAGTGCACGGCGCAGGAGCTCGCCGGACTCCGGCAGTTTGTCCAGGCTCTCGCCGAGGCCCCGTCGAACATGCGGCGAATCGGCGTCTTCGTTCACGACGATCAGCTCGAGGTGATTCGGTCGCCGGAATCCACCCCGCGACTGATTGGCCCGGTACCACCGGACCGGCGGCGGCTGTTCCGGCTGCTCAAGGTGCACGCGCTTGCCGACGACGCGACCGATGCCCCGCCCCGCATCCCGAACGTCGACGCGATCGCCATCGAGCTGGTCGTGGTGCGCGAGCTCGAGCTCGCCCTGCGCTCCTGAGTGCTCAGCCGGTCGCGAGCCGGCCGGCATCGCGGCCGACGATGCGGCCGTTCGCGTCGCGGTGGAGCTTGTAGATCGGTGCCGCCTCGCTCGGCACCACGAACCCGACCCGCCCGTAGTCGCCATCGAAAGCGGTCGGAGACAGGTGCGCGTAGCGCCGCTCCGTCACCGTCACCGAGTGGTGCCCGAGCACCTTGGCCAGCTTGAAGATGCAGCCGCCGTCCATCATCCACCAGGACGCGAACGTGTGCCTCAAGTCATGCCAGCGCAGCGCCTGGTCAAGGCCGGCGCGCGCGAGCGCGAGCTTGAAGATGGTGCGGACGGCCTGCTTCGTCCGCACGCCGCCGCCGCGGCCAGGGAAGACCAGGACGTCGCCGCCGCGGCGGAGCGCGCGCTCGCGCAGCACCGGCAGCACGGCGTCGAGGATCGGGACGCGACGCAGCTTGCCGCTCTTCACCGTCCCGTGCTTCCCACGATGCACGGTGAGCAGCCGGCGCCCGACGTCGACGTCGGCCCATTGCAGGTGTAGGAGCTCGTCGAGGCGAAGCCCGGTGCCGACCGCGACGGCGACCATCTCGCGCAGGTCGCCGGCGCACGCCGCGAGTAGCCGCGTGATGTCGTCGCGCGTCTGCAGCCAGGCGAAGTCGCGCAGCGGGTCCTCGACCGGCTCGACACCGCGGCACGGGTTCGACGTAACCCACTGCCGCTTCTGGAAGTGGGTGAACGCCGACGACAGGCACGTGACGATGCCGTTGACGGTCGACGGCGAGTGCGTCCGGGCGTAGCGATCGCGCAGGTCCATCACGTGGGTGGTGGTGATCTTCGCGATCGGCACGGGACCGAGCTCGCGTGTGACGTAGAGATCGAGGCGCTTGCGGTAGATGCTCGCGCTCCGCGCCTTGCGGTGCTCGAGAGACGCGATCCAGTCGGCGGCGGCCGCGGCGAGCGTGCGCTCGAGGTCGAGCTCGGCGGGCAGTTCGCCGCGAGCGATCGCGCGCTGCCGGACCTCGTAGTCCTGCAGCGCCTGCCGGGCTGCGCGGTCGCTGTCGTAGGTGCCGACGTACCGCTTCGCGCCCGACGCGGTCGAGTAGACCTGATGGCGGACGCCGGTGGCGCCCCTGTACTTCCTGATCATGGCTTCCTCCTCGGGTTGCGCGGTGTGGACGGCGACCGGACGCCCACGAGCTCGAGAGCGCGGCGCTCGGCATCGCTGACGTTGCGGACCGGGCGCGCGATCGACGCGGTGGCCGGGATGCGGACGGCGCGGCCGATCTTCACCGCCTCGAGGCGGCCGTCGGCGATCGCCGCGCGAACGGTCGACTGCGAAAGCGAGCAGCGCTTGGCGTACGCGGCGACCGTCACCAGCTCGGCGCCGGCGCCGAGCGCGGCCGCGCGCTCGAGCTCGTCCCGGACGATGGCGCGCACGGCCGCCTCGAGGCCGGCGACCAGGGCCTCGCCGATCACCGGCGGCTCCGCCTCGAGGTCTTCGCCGCGGCCGCCGCCTTGCGGCGCTTCGTGGACCTCGCCGGCGGCTGCCGCATGGTCGCCGGCGGGGCGACATCGTCGAGCCCGATCGCGGCGAGCGCGCTCGCGTCGCCGCCTGTGAGGAAGGCGCCCTCGCCGACAGCCCAGCCCTCGAGGTCCTCGGCGTCGTTGGGCGCGAGCACCGCCTCGTGCGCGTAGGCGATCGCGATCACCGCGTCGCGCACGGCCGCCCAGCCCTGCCCGCCCTCGAACGCGACGATCCGGGCGCGGACGTCGTCCCAGGCGTCGCCGACCTCGCCGGCGCGGTCGACGCGCGCGATCTCGCGGAGGATGTGCTCCCACTCGCGCGCCGCCGGCTCGGCGCGCACCACCGTCGCGAACCCGGAGAGGACGCCGTAGGCAGCGCTCCATCCTGCGTTCGGCCGGAGCGAGGCCTGGAAGCTGCCCTCGTGCGCCAGGAAGAACAGACCAGCGAGCGCCGCGTCGAACTCGGCCGCGCAGGCCTTGGGCCCGGCGAGCATCCTCGCGCAGCTCGCGCGGGCGTGGCCGAGCTGATCGATCCAGCGGTGCGTCTCGCGCTCGCCGCCGGCGACGTCGGCCTCGCGGCGATCGCCGACGGCGTCGCAGAGCTCGTCCTCGAGCGCGTTGATCAGGCCGAGGATCGCGCGCACCTTGCCCGCGCGGCCGCGGGCGACGGAGCTCGGCACGTCCTCGCCACGGAGGACCGAGGCGGCGCGGCGCCGGTCGTCGGCGCGCGCGGCGGACTCGGGGTTGCTGGTGACGGCGGTCGTGGTGCAGGTCTCGGTGAGCATGGTGGCCTCCTTGCCGGCGTCTGGCCGGTGTTCCGATTATAGGGACACCGCACCCCGCGGTCGACCGGGAACCGCGGAAACGGTGGTCACCGTCGCCGTCGGCGTCCGAGCACAGCGGCGCGGACCGATGCCGGCGAGCTGGTCGCCGCGAGCACCGCCGCCGGGTCCTCGGCCAGGAGCTGCTCGCCGAGGACGATCCACGCGTGGTGCGCCGGACCGCGCACGCTCACGATCGGCGGCGGCATCGGGGCGCCGGCGGGCTCGAGCTTCGCCAGGGCGCGCCGTGCGCGCTCCGCAGCGTCTGCCGTGCTCCGGCCGGCCGTGCCGGTGAGAAGCGACCAGAGCGTGGTGCGGCTCATCTTTGCCGCCCTGGCGACCGCGCGCATGCCGGGACCGGCCTCGATGCGGCGGCGCAGCTCGGCGAGGTACTCCGGGTGCACTTGCACCGGGTGCTCGGTCTTCCGGCGGGGGGCCATCGTTGCCGTCGGCATAGTAGCTCACCGGCCGCTGCCTCAGAGGCGCGAGACGCCGAGGACGGCGCCGTAGAAGACGTTCGCGGGGTCCGTGAACGTGAACTCGATGGAGAGCTGCAGGCCCTCCCCTTCCTGCGTCACGATCATGGGTTCGTCGATCGGGTTCACGACGCCCGAGCTCGTGCTGTCCGAGACCGGCGCGATCCAGTCGGTCGCGGCCGCCGCGGTGAGGATGTTCCGCCGCCGCGCCCGGCGCGTGAACGTCCCGACCCCGCCGCGGTCGTAGGACCAGGTCACGCTCGCGATCAGCGTGCCCGGGATGATGCCCGGGGGGCCGAATCCGGGCATGCGCAGGAGGTCGCACACGATCTCAGTCGTGCTCGAGAACGTCCACTGCATGTCGCCCTCGACCCCGCCGCCGCCGGTCTTCTGGCGCCAGCACGAGGGCCCGAGAGGGATCTCGACGAGCCGGTGCTTCGACCCGATGAACATGTCCTGCAGAGCGTTCAGGTCCCCGCTGCTGAGCGGCGAGGACGAAAGGTAGGTTCGGTTGCGGCTCGTCGGTAGCATCGGTTGCCTCGCTGGTCAGTTGGAAGTCGGGGCGCCGGGCTCGGCGCGATCATCGATGGCGGCAAGCAGTTCGGCAGCGCCGACGATCGCGATGCGCAGGCCCTCGCTCGCACCTGCGAGGTGGGCGTCGAGCACGTCGACGCCCTGGTCGAGGTAGCGCGAGCTCGCCTCGAAGTCGCGGACCAGCGTGCGGATCGCGTCCCTCACGTCCTGGCGCGCGCCGTGCTCGATCAGCCGTTCGGCCAGGACATGGAGCCGCTCGAAGGCGGCAGCGGCCTCGGTCGCACTCGCGGCGAGCCCGCGCAGGCGTCGCGCGCAGCCGTCGAGCGCGGCAAGCGCGCGTTCGTCGAGCCGGCTCATCAGAGGCCCCCGGGGCGGGTGCGGTGGCCCGGCGCGTTGGCGGCCGCCCTGGCGACCGGCGTGCCGTCGACGTTGACGACGACCGGCCGCGTGCTGATCGCGTTCATCGCCGCGATCGCGCGCGCGACGGCGTCGTCGCCACCGGACACCCGGGCGGCTGCCGTCATGACGTCCTGCCCGCCGAGGACCGTGCGCCGCGCGATCTCCTGCATCTGCAGCTTCGCCTGCGGGAACCTGTCGCCCCCGCGGTAGAGCTGCATCAGCATCTCGTCCTGAGACAGTGGCTCCGCAGCGCCGAGCGCCGTCTCGCGGAGCAGGTTGCCGCCGCTGCTGGTCGCGCGCGCGAACTGCACCGACGCGTCGGTCGACATTCCCGCCTGCTTGCCCTTCAGCGTTCGGTCGACGTCGTTGTGCGCGTCGTTGCCGAAGCTGAGGATCCGATCGATGAGGTCGACCAGGTCGGCGGCGAACACCACCGCCTTCTCGAGGGCGCTCGCGAACTTCTCGATCCGCTCCGGCGTGAAGGCCTCCGCCATCTTGAGCTTGACCTCCTCCCAGGCCTTCGCGATCCGGCCCGCCGGCGAGGCGAGGTAGGTAGCCGCGTCCCTGTCGATCGCGCCGGCGTCGCTGCTCTGACGGATGAGATCATCGAGGAGCGCGCGATTCTGGACGAGCTGGTCGTAGGCGCGCACCGCCTCGTCGCGGCCGAAGGCCTTCTGGAGCAGCGTCGGGTCCTTCGCCAGCTTCGAGTTGGCGATCCCGTCGACGATGTCGGAGAAGTCGCGCAGCCGCTTCTTCCCCGTCTTCGGGTCCTTGTCGTAGATCTTCACGCCCGCCTTCTGGAACTTGTCCGCGTTCTTCTTGAGCGAGACCATCAGCGCCTGCATGCCGGTGGCGGCCTCGGTACTCGAGCCGAAGCCCTGGCGGAGGACCTGCAGCGCGGCACCCATCTCCTTGAGCCCCTCGACGCCTGCGCCGCCCTTGAAGGCCGCGAACGTCGGCGCGATGCCGGCGAGCTCGGTGGCGAGTTCGCGGAGCTCCACGGCGCCGGCCTTCCCCTGGACGTGCAGCGCCGCGAAGGCCGCCTCGAAGTCCTTGGGGTCGATCCCGAGATTGCTCTTCATCGCCGCGGCAGTCGCCGCGATGTCGGCCATGCTGGCGCCGGTCGCGTTCGACACCTTCCCGAAGAGCGCCATGGCCTTCGTGGCTCCGGCCGCGTCGCCGGTCAACGCGACGTAGGCGGCCGCGCCGTTGAGCAACTCTTGGCGGTTGAGACCGGTCGCGCGTGAGACCTGGCTCAGCTCCTGCCGGAACTCCGCCATCTGCTCGGACGTCCGGTTGCCGTTGATCTCGAAGCGCGTTAGCGCTTTCTCGATCTCGTAGACTTCGCCGGCGGCCGAGGCGAGCCCGAGTCCTCCTCCGAGCGCGAGCGCGGCGCCGACCGGCCCGCCGATCGCGCCGATGCCGCGGCCGGCGGCGCGGCCCGCGCGCCCCGCTCGATCACGCCAGAGGGCGCCACGGCTTTGGTGAATTCCCTTGCCGTGATACGTGCCCCTGCCGATGTCGCCGAGGTGACGCTTGCTGTCCTTGGCGAAGTTCTTGAGCTCGGCGCGCGCGCCGCGGCTGTCAACCTGAAGCTGGACTCGAGCTGCGCGGGTTCGGTCGGATGGCATCGATCACCTCGTCAGGGAGAAGGGACCCTCGGCAGAGTCAGAGGCGCGACCATGCAACGCGCTCCGGGACCTCGCGGTCACCGGCTCTGCCGAGGTGCTCGGCGCCGCGGCGCGATGCCGCGTGTCGAGCGGGTAGCTCTTCGTCAACGGCGCACCGCGTGCTCGAGCTCCGCGACCACCTGGCGGTGCACGAGATCCTCCGCGCGCTGACGCGTCATGGCGCCGCCGCTCGTGAGGTTCGCGATGATGCCGTCGAGAGAGGCGCCCTTCGCGCGCAGGTGGCTCTCGACCGCGGCGCGCTGGTCAGCGGTGAGGCTCGACGAGGAGAGAACGGCGTCCGCGCCGATGCCGCAGTACTGCCGCACGAGAGCCGCCTCCGCACGCTCGCGGGTGAGGCCGAGCCTCATCATCTGGCCGACGGCGCCCTCGAGCGTGCCGCCGGTCGCGCGGATGGCGATGGCGGCCGCGTCGATCGGACGCGCGGCCGCGGCGAGCTGCTCGGCCTCCGCCGGCGAGCGGTTGGAGAGCACGCGGATCGCCGCGGCGACCTCGGTGCCCGCGTGGGCGATGAGACCGCGGCGCACGGCCTGGTCGACGAGTTGATCGGGGTGGGTCACGGGACGCTCCTGGGGCACCGGGGATTCCGGTCGCGGTGATGCCGGGGACGCCGGCGGTTGCTGCTCGTCACGAGGCCAGCCTCGCGACGTCGCCGGCGCGCGTCGTCCGCGCCCGGTGATGACGGTGGAAGCGCGGCCGCTCCGCCGGCGCCGGCCGGCGCTCGACGTGAACGCCGGCGATCTCGGCGGCGATGCCCAGCGCACGAAACCAGTCCTGCCCGCGCCGGCCGAGGTCCTCGATCTCGGCGACCAGCGCGACCAGGCCGCCGCCACGGAGCCCGCACCGCCTGCAGAGCCAGGCGCCGCTTGAGTGCACCGCGAGCCCGAGGTGACGGCGGCGCGACGACCGCGCGTGTCCGCAGCCCGGGCACCAGCCGCACACCTTCCACCCGTCGGCCTCCTCGTCGTCGTGCATCTCCAGGCCGTAGCGGGCGGCGATCGCGTCGAGCGTGAGCCTCGCCCGGACCGCGCTCGGGTCGACGTGGATCATCATCACGACGCGCCTCGCGGCACGTTGAGCGAGCGGCAGAGCTCGACGACGTGCTCGAGATCGCGCTTGTGCGCGGCGTCGCCGAAGCTGATGTGCGGGCGGTCGGAGGGATCGTTGGCGACGTGCCGGCGCAGCTCGCGGAGCCAGTAGTAGGCGAGCGATCCCGGCTCAGACTTCGCCAGCCTCGCCAGGTCGCGATCGATCGCGGTGACGAGCTGCGCGAGCGCCTCGAGGCCGCGGCCTGTGATGCGGTCGATCACCGCCTTGCGACGGCGGGTGACCTCTGCCTGCAGATCGAACTTCGCCTTCTCGTACTCCCTCTCGTACTTGGCTTGGGCGTCTGCGTCGCCGCGCTTGGCGTCGTGCGCGAGGCGGAGCTCCTTGCGCTTCGCCTCTTCGAAGGCGCGGATCCGCTCACGCTCGGCCTGGTCTTCCGGCTGGGTCTCGCCGAGCGGCAGCGAGTGCCCTAGCGACCTGGCGATCCGCTTGAGCGCGTCGCCGTCCGCGGTCGTGCCTCCGTTCGCGAAGAACTTGTGGCCGGGCGGCGCCCTGAAGGGCGGTGCCGCGGGCGCGATCGTCTCCCTCGACGGCCGACCGAAGACCTCGTCGTCGTCGCGGACCGGCGGCAGCCCGTAGCCGACGAGCGCGTGACGCCACTGCGTGAGCTGCGCGTCGCTGGCGTTCGACGCGAAGGCCGGATCGCCCAGCGCGAGACCGCGTATGAACCGCTCCATGAGCGGACGCGCTCGGCGATCGCCCGTGTCGAGCTCGCGGAACGCCTTGCTGAGCAGCGGCCGGGCGCTGTCGCGATCGGCGGCGAGCGTCACGCCGAGGTCGCGGGCCAGCTCGAGCCAGGGTCGCGGCGGCGCCGGCGGCGCAGGCGGGTTCTCGAGCTTGTTGATCCGCGCCTCGATCTTGCGGCGCAGCTCAGCCAGCTCGTGCGGGTTCGGATCGGACGCGAGCACGGCGCGCCGCATGCCCTCAAGCAGGTCGGCGAGCGCGCGATCGCGGTGGCGCTCGTCGAGGTGGCGGCGGATCTCGCCGATCGCGGTCGCGAGCGCGCTCTGCGAGGCCGGGCCCTCGGGCAGCATGTACGCGACCCAGGCGCGGAGCCAGGCCGCCAGCGCGTCCAGCGCGACGGCGACGGGGGACGGCGCGAGCGCCGTCGGACGATTCGTGGTGGTCTGCATCTTCTCTCCCTTCGAGTGCGCGTCGGGGGATCCTGCGAGCGCGCCGCGGTCGGGTTGCTCACGCCGGCGACGACCGCGCTGGTCGCCGGCGCGCTTGATCAGCGCTGCCGGCGCGCTCCTCCGGCCCCTCCGCCCGCCGACATGTTGAAGCCGCCGCGGTAGTCCATCGTCGCGCCCGGCACCGCGTCGACGTCGACCGGGCGCAGGTTCGCGGCCGCCGCGGCGGCGAGGCGGCCGAGCTCCGAGCGAGGCACGAGCACGCGGCCGCCGATGCGGACCGCGGCGAGACGGCCCTCGTCGATCCAGCGGTGCGCGGTCTTGTCCGCGATGCCGAGGGCGCGAGCGATCTCGTCGACCGAGCAGAACTCCGGGGACGTGGCGTCGGGCATGTCCATCCGTGTCGCCCGGTGGCCGCCGACAGGGCCAGAAAGTCGTCGAAGGGCGCCCTTGTCACCCCGGGCTGCACAGCGGCGCGCGCCGCCCGAGGCGAGGTACTCCATCCGCCGCCGGCGCCGGGATCGCGGCTCTGGGAAGACGGCCGCGGCGAGTTCGACTAACACGGCGACACTCACCATCCCTTCACCCTGTCCTTCCCACTCGCGGGCGAGTCGTAGCCGCCGATGCGCGACCGCACCGCGCGCGCTTCCGGCATCGACGGGAACGAGATGTCCTCGGGACGCAGCGGGCGCTTCCTCAGCGGCGGTCGACCGTACAGCCGATAGAGCGGGTACGTCGCGGCGTCGCAAATGTGTGCGAAGTCCGACTTGCGGTACGCGACGCCGTTCTTGATCTCCCAGCGGCGCAGCCCCTCCGCGGTGCGCTTGCAGTGCCGCGCGACGAAGAACCGGCGAACGCCGTCGGCCGCCTTCAGCCGCGCGTTACCGACCTTGCAGCGCTCGACGATGTCCGGGTTCCGGTCGCTGTCCTTCTGAGGCTTGTAGAGCGCCGTCCACTTGCGCGCGCGGAGCGCCTGGTCGCTCGTCCGGCCCTTCGTGTGCGCGCCGTCCTGGAACCAGCCCGAGGCGTCAGCGACCACCGCGCATTGCACCGGGTTCGCCTTGTCGTCGCCTGGGTCGGTCCAGCCGCGATAGCCGTCGTCGGCGAGCCGGCCCGCCGGCGTCCACCGTCCGAGCGCCTCGAGCGCATCGATCAGGTGGTACTCGTCGGCCTCCTCGGCGATCACCTCGTCGACGACCCACACGAGCTCTTCGCTCGGCCGCTCCGGGTCACGGAAGACCTTGAGCACGACCGCGACCATGTGCGGTGACCTCTGGAAGTCCATCCCGACGACGTAGCCGACGGCGCGGCCGAGCTCGCGCCGCGTGACCTCGGCGGTGATGTCGACGAGGTGTGCCGGCGGATCGCGCCAGCTCTCGCGATCGCTCCATGCGTAGAAGACCACGTCGCCGATCGGCGCGAACTTGCCGAGGACCTCGCGCTCGAAGGTCTTGGCGTCGACCTCCTTGCGCATGGACTCGAGCACCTCGTACTCGACGAAGGGGTTGTCGCGCGGGTCGAGCTCGAAGGCGATGGCGTCGAGCTCCTCGGAGGTCGCGCCCTCGAACAGCTCCTCGACCCAGCGTCCCTTGGCGGCGTCCGGGGGGTTGGCCGTCAAGAGCACGAGGCCTGCGCGGTCGGAGATCGCGCCGCGGACCTGTGTGAACGATCGCCGCTCGAAGAGCTGCGCTTCGTTGAGCAGCACCAGGTCGACTCGACCTTGCTTGAGCGCCGGCGCCTTCGCGCCCGACCGCAGGAAGATCTTGGCGCCGTTGCCGAGCGTGTATGTCGTGACCGTGCTCCCCGTGCCTTCACGGCGCTTGTACCAGGCGCGCGGCATCGCATCCTGCAGCGCCTGGTCGAGCTCCTCGCCGGTCTCCCTGGTCGGCGACACCGCCCACACGATCGCTCGCGGACAGAACGCCGCGAAGACCGCGAGCGTGGCCACCGAGAGGTACGACTTCCCGCTCCGCCGGCCGCCGATGAGCAGCGCGCTCCAGACGCGCCGGAAGCCCTTCCAGGCCGCCGCGCCGGCGCCGGCCGCCGCGATCGCGTAGCGCGCCAACCACTCGGCGAGCCAGCGCGCAGCCCGCTCCTGTCCGCGATGCAGGCGCACCTCGAGCCAGCGCACCGGGCGACGCGCGAGATACCCCTTCGTCCGCCGATCCCAGATGCCGCCGAGCTCCGCGAGGACCTCGTCGCTACCCGGCCGCCACCGTGCGGCCGCGCCCGTGCCGTCAACGTCGGCGACGATGATCCGGACGCCGAACTCGACGAAGCGAGCGGCGGCCTGCGCGCTCTCCTCAGCGAGCCGGCGGACAGCGGATCGGAGCAGCCCCAGGCTGGACATCGCGATCGTCCTCCACGAGTTGGGGCCCGGCATCGGGCGCCTTCATGAGCGTGTCGCTGAGCTTGAGCGAGTCCTCGAGATCGGCGAGCACGTCCAGCGGCATCATCCGAGCCGACTTGCCGAGCACCGAGCTGATCGCCCCGGCCAGGCCTCGATCGACCTGGCCGACGCCGAGCAGGTACGCGAGCTCGGCGACGTACCGCTGCTGCCACCGGGCGAGCTCGAGCGGTTTCACAGGTGGCGGCCCGAGTCGCGCGGAGACCTCGGGCGGCAGCGTCGCCTTCGGTCGGCCGCCGCGACGTCCGTTCTCGCGCGCGACCGCAGCACGGTGCGTACCCTCCTCCGCGCGCTTCGTTGATCCCGTCGTCGATTTCGTTGATCCCGTCCGCGTCGTCGATCGCGCCGAACGCGACCGAGCGCGTGGGTTTGCGTTCGGTTTCCTCACGCGCCGCCTCCGTCGGTCCGCGTGGGTTTTCGGCTCGTTTCGGGAGGGCGAAACCCTTGCGTGAAGCGCCGGGTGCTGTCGGCTCGACCCCTCCAATAATTTCGGCCTCTTGCCTCCGGCGCCGCCGAGATTGCAGACGTTTGCTCGCGCTGCCGCGCGAGCTCGACGATGGCGGCGCGTCGCAGCGCACGCTCGCCGGCGGCGCTGCGTCCCGTGTGCCTCTGCAGGTCGCCGGTCGAACTCGCGCCCCGCTCGGCGACGTCGAGCGCGCACGAGTCCGGCATCGCCCAGAGCAGCTCGAGCGCGTCGTCGATCCACACCCGCACCAGCTCCGCGGCGGCGGTCGAGGCGAGGTGCTGGCGCCTGCCGCCCCGCGCGCGCGGCAGGTTGAGGATGAGCCCGGGGCTCCGGTGCGCGGCGCCGCGCCGTGCGCGCGTCGTCCGGCGGCCGAGTTCGAGCAGGAGATGGTGCTCGCACGCAACCCACGGACACGGGCGCGCGCCGCCCGCGCACTCGGCGCGCGTGCGCGGCCGCTCGCTCGCCGCGCTCACCTGCATGCCGCCTCCGCCTGCCGCGCCCGTGCGAGCGCCGCGATCGCGACGCGCCGCACCTGGCGAATGCCCTCGCGGCTCCGTCCCACGTTCGACGCCACCGCCATCCGGCCGAGCGCGCCGGCGTCGGCCTCGTCGAGCGAGCAGCTCGCCGGCATCCCCGCGAGCAGCTCGACCGCGTCGTCGATCCAGACCCGCACGAGTTCCGCCGCCGCCGTGGCCTTCAGCGCGCGCCGCCGGCCGGGCTCTCGCGGCACGTTCAGCACGAGGCCTCCGCGGCCGCCGTCGACCGCCTCGAGCAGGAGATGGTGCCGACACCCGACCCACGGACACGGGCGCGCCTCCTCGAGGCATTCGCCGCGCGTCCGCGGCCGGACGACGCCGAGCTCACGCACCCTGCCCCCCGTGCGCCTGGCGCTTGTGCACGTCGAGCCGGTGCGTGGCGCTGCGGAGGTCGCCGTGCGCGCGGCAGACCCGGAACGTCGCCCCGCACAGCTCGCACCAGCGCTCGCGAACGGCGCCCGCGCAGATCGACGCAGGCGTTGCGGCGTCGCAGCGCCCGGGGTCGGCGCCGTCGACCAGGCGCTCGAGCGCGGCGCGTGTGCGCATGCTGGACGCGAGGTCAGCGCGCGCGGCGACCAGCTCGACGGCGAGCGCGTCGAGCGCGGCTGGGGATCGTGGTCGCCGTGCACGGGTCACCCTGTCTCCGTGAGCCGCCGCGCCTCGGCACGGAGCGCGGGCAGTGCGGCAACGTCGACGCCGGCGGCGAGGTGCCCGAGCGGCATCGCGTGTCGAGTGGCGAGGTCCACCGCGGCGGCCGCGGCGCCGCCATGCTTCCCGCAGCGGAGCACGATCTCGCCGCACGACGCGCACCACCTCGCCTCGACCTCGCCGCCGCACGGCTTCGTCGAGCTCCACGCGCCGCACCGGCCGGGCGCGTCGCCGGCGAGCTGCGCGCGCAGCGCTCGCTCCGCGACCTCGAGCGCGGCGACGCGCTCCGCCTGCCGCGCGATGGTCGGCTCGAGTGCGGCGAGCGCCCCGCGGTACAGCGCGCGCTCGGCCGCGGCCGCGCTCGGCCCGGTGGTCTGCGCGGGAACCGATCCCACGTGGACGACGCCGGCGCCGGTCTGGCGGCGCCAGAGCCGCCGAGCCGCCCGCGATGCACGCTCGAGCGCGACGACGTCGATCGCCAGCCCTCGAGATCGCGCCACCTCGAGGACCTCCGCGCGCAGCTCGCCGGCCTTCGCCGAGTCGCCGCCGAACGCCGCACCGCGCGACGGCAGGAGCGCCCACCACGAGGCGATGGCGGCGAGCAGCTCCTCGCCGATCGGCGCGTACCATCCCGCGCCGCGCGACCGCGTCGCGCCGGCCCGCTGCTCGAGCACGATCACGCTCGCCGGCGAGGTCTTCGGCAGGAAGGCGGCGACGCGCAGCGCGGCGACTTCCGACCACTCGAGGCCGGACGCCACGAGCGCCAGCGCCGCGCCCGCGCGCGTCGCTCGCCGGTCGGGCGCCGCCAGCCGCGCGACGAGGTCCTCGAGCCGCGGCCGCTCCGCACGAGCCACCCGTCCGCGCGGCCGCGCCGATTGCGAGCTGCTCGGCGCCCACGCATCGAGCCCGGCCCGGCGCGAGCCCGGTTGGCCGAACGTGTCCGGCGTCCGCTGCGCCCTGGTCGGCGCCGAGCGGCTCACCGGCAGCCCGGCGTCGCGCGCCTCGATGCTCGGTCGCGCGAGATCGCGCAGCGCGGGGGCGCCGGCGGCGGTGTGGACGCCGGGCCCGGCGTCGAGCACGTGCTCCTGCATGCGCCGACGCGACGTCACACGAGGCTCCTCTGCCGCTCGGTCGGCGGCGGCCGCCGCGAGGGCGCGCCGCCGAACTCCGCCCACCGGCCACGCTGGCGCCACCTCGAGGCAATGCGTTCGCCGTAGCGCTCGGCGAAGTCGACGTCGCGGAGGTTCGACGTCACCAGGAGCGGCTTGCGCGCCTGGTAGAACACGTCGACGAGCTCGCCAAGGTTCGCGAGGACGATGCCGGCGCGATCGAGCGGCTCCTCGCCCAGGTCGTCGAGCACGAGCGCGCCGGCGTCGAGCAGCTCCTGGTGCGCGCGGCCGCGCAGGCGCGCGAAGGTCGTCGCGCGCACGAAGCGCATGCCGGGCACGCGGCAGTGCAGCGCCCACCAGGCCGCCGCGACCGTCTTCCCGATGCCGGTCGAGCCGGCGAGCGCGAGCAGCGGATGCTCGCCCGGGTTCCACCGCGCGACCCTGGCGAGCGGCGGGCACGCCATATCGAGCTCAGGCGAGAGCGCGTCATCGAGCGCGGCGAGCGGGAAGCCCTTCTCGACCAGGAGGCGGCCGCGCTGCTCGAGCGAGCGGCGCACGTCAGCCGCGGCCGCGGCGCGCGCCACCGCCTCGCGAGCGGCCCACGCCTCCGCGTCGTCGTCCGCTGGGAGCGACGCGACGAGCTCGCGGAACTCGCGGATAGCCTCGGGCGAGACGTCGCCGCGGTCGGCAGGGTCGCTCACCGGATCACCTCGGTGCCGTTGCGGCGATAGGCCGCTGGCGCGCGCGGCGGCACGCCGGCGCGACCACCGCGTCCGCTCTGCAGCTCTCTCCTGCGCTCGTCCTCGAGCGATGCCTGGCGTAGGGCCTCCTTCGCCTTGGCGTCGACGTTGCTCTGGTTCGCGTCGCGCGCAGCTGCCAGCGCCCGCGTGAGTTCGGCGAGCTCCGGGTCCATGTCGGCCGGGATGTCCTCCGTCTCGGTTACGCCGGCAACCAGACCGTCGCCCGGTTCCGGATCAGAGAGGGATGTAGAGGTAGGAGCAGAGAGTCCGGAGTCCGGAGGGCTGGTCGGCCGGTGATCGCCCGCTGGCGGCTCACCAGCGGGCCGCTGGTCGCCCGATGGCTTCCCGCTGCTCTCACCAGCGGGCCGCTGGTCGCCGTCAGGTTCCTTGCGAGCGAAGCGCCCGCCCACCCGGCTCGCCTTCTTGGCGCGGCCGGCCCCGGCATCCCGCCGCTGCTCGCGCAGCTTGTACTGCCATCCGAGGTCGCCGCCGAAGTCGCCGAGGATCTCGAAGCGCCCGTCGCTTCGGACCTCCGCGAGCCCGGAGTCGATCATCGCCTGCGGGCCCTTCGGTCCCAGGATGCCGATCAGGACGTGGCGCGGTACCGGCGCCGTCGGTTCCGCCGGGGTCCACGCCTCGGTCTGGAACTCGACGATGCGCTTCAGCTTGCCCACGGCGTGGTCCCGATCGGCCAGAGCGAGCAGGCCGGCGAGGCAGTCGATCTCCGGCGCGGTCGACACGGCAGCGGAGAGGCGAACGGCAGCCGCCATCAGCCGCCGCGCTCCTCGGTCGCATCGTAGGGCGCACACGGCTCACAGCGGCCGTCGACGCCGAGCACGCGGTGCATCCGGCACCGGCTGCACAGCCCGCGCGCCTCGCTTGCGTCCGCCGGCCGCCCCCACCGCTCGAGCGCCCGCGCGCCGGCGCCGGCGTAGCCGAGGACCTGGTCGAGCTCTGCGGCCGCGGCCTGGCGCTCGACGTCCGACACGATCGCCACGCTCGCCGTCGGCGGCGCCGACACCTTCGCCGGCTTGACGTCGCGGTGCGCGGGGGCCGGGCCGCCGAGCGGGAAGGCGATCACGTTGCTCGCTCTGGCGCTCATGATGGCGCCCCCGTGCGCGGCCGGTTGAGACCCGCGAGCGCCCACCGAACCGGGTCGAGCTCGACCTGCTCCTGCGCGAGCAGCTCGACGAGCGCCACCGCCGCCGCCTCGATGACCGCTTCCCTGCCGGCGACCTCCACGAGCATGGGAAGGTCCCCGGTGCGGCGCGGAGGCAGCTCTCGACCCAGGACGCACCGCGCCTCGAGGGCACGGACGTGGGCCTCGTGTTCGGCCGCCGCCGCCGACGACGTCGACTCCGACGGCGGCGCCGGCGCCGGCGCGATGCACGCGATCGGCGTGCGAGGACGGTGCAGCAGGGCACGCCCCAGACCCAGCACGGACCGCACGACGTCGCGCACGCAGCGGCCAAGCTCGAGCGCAGCGGCGCCGACGCGGGCGGCCCACGGGCGCCAGTCCGGCGTCACCGGCGACCTCGAGGCGCGGCGAAGTCCTTCACGTAGAACCAGAGCGCGGCCAGGAGCTGGCGTGGCGAGCTCTCGCCGGAGCCGCGCATCGAGAGGACGCCGCAAACGCTGCCGACGACGTCGCCGAGTGGACCTTCGCGGTCGCACGGGGACGGTTCCTCGCCCCCCTCCGCGACCAGGCGCTCGACCTGGCTCAGCGTGCGGACCGGAGCGCGTCGCGGCGCGACGAGCGCGGCGATCGCAGCTAGGAGCGCTTCTCGACGCGCGCGGAGACCGGGGGCCGGGATCTCGGGTCGGCGAGCGTTACGAGGTGCGCCGCGCAGCTGGGGCTGATCGTCCGGTGCGTGCGCCGGCGGCGAGCCCGTGCGAGAGCGGCGCGCCCGCGTGGGGCGCGCTGTCACCGCGCACCCGCCGGCGCGACCTTGTGCTCCTCGAGCCAGCGGTCGAGGTCGTCGAGATCGAAGCGCACGAGCCGCGGACCGAGCCGCAGGTGCGGAATCGCTCGGCGATGCACCTTCTGTTTGAGCGTCCCGACCGGCAGGCCGGTGTGCTGACTCGCGCCCTTGTACCCGACGCGGCGCGCCCGTGGGGCATCCGTCTCGGTGTGCGCTTCCTCGGGGGTAACCGCTGCGTTCCTCAGGTCCGACATGCACGACTCCAGCTCTGATCGCCTGGAGTCGTTACTAGACGGCTGTTTTGTCGCGCGCCAGGAACTCGAACGGGCGCGCCTGGCTGTCGATTCGTGTTCCCTCGGTGGTTACGCGGACCTGGACACCGCGGCGCGCTCGCGCGCCCGCGCGAGCTCGGTCTTGATCCGTTCCTCGAGACCGTGTCCGCCTGGCACCGAATCGAAGGGCGCGGGATCCCAATCGGTGGTCGCGCACCTGAGCAGCTGAGCCACGTCGCCGACTGTGAAGCGATCGTCCTCGTCGATCCCCGGCTCAACGAGGAACGCGGTGAAGTCCCAGAAGACCCGCAGCCAAAGCCCGGTCGACTTCAGCCGTCGCTTGGGCCGCTGGTTCGCGTGGGCACGCGCCGCGTCGAGCGTCTGCGCTTGCATGAGCACGCCGCGAAGTTGCCCGAGCACGCCCGCGTCTTCGATGGACACGCGCCCCAGCACGACGTTGCCGAGCTCGTCAACGTGCCCGATGGCGCCACTCGCGGCGTGCGACTCCAGCTCCCGGACGGCCTCCCTGAGCTCGGCGATCGCCGAGGCCGCGCGCGCCGCGGCGCGGTCGATGACCGCCCACGAGGCGTCGCTCCGGGTCACCCACGCGCGCTGCCACTCCGTCGCTGACTCGCCGCCGCTCGCTGGCTCGGGCCCGAACCGTCGGAGAGCTGCCCAGGTGATCCGCTCCGCAGCCGCATCGAGCGCGCCGGCGCCGGCGACCTCGAGCTCATCGGGCAGCCACGGATGCATGCGCATCGTCGCGCGCACGTGACGGCGATCGACGATCGCGACGGCACGCCGCGCGCACGTCGAGGCGTCTGCCCGTAGTACCGCCATGGTTCCCCCGGTTCTACACGCTCGCTACGACAGTCCTTGTCCAAGTCTTCTCCAGTGACTCGCGCAAGTCCACGGTTCCTCGCGTTACCTGCGGCTCCAAGCTCCAATACAAGTTCCCGTGATGACGCGCGGGGCGAGGGACCAGGTGAAGAACAAGCACGGCATCAAGCAGTAGGTTCCGCGGCGCTTGCCGGCCCGGCGCCGGTCCTGTTAGCGTTGTTGCTTGGGGAGCAAACGAACGGCGTCGTCCGTCATCGCCATGGCCGCGCTCTGCGCGGCGTCCGTGCCGGCGTCCGCACAGGCGCCGCCGCCGCCGCCTCTGCCCGGCACCAGCGCGCCGGCGCCGACGCACAAGTTCTTCCGGATCGAGGGCAGCGGCTCGCTCGCCCTGACCGAAGGTGGGATCGGCGTCCGCGGCACGGTCGCGTACGCGTTCGGCCGCGTGTTCAGCATCCACGCCGGGATGCGGATCCTCGGCGACGAAGCCGACATCGAGAACGACCTGCACTTCGGGTTCGGCATCCGCGCCAGCACGGCCGGCCCGCTGTCGTTCACCTTCACCCCCGAGTTCGTCCTCGGCGAGCGTGAGAAGCCGGGCGGCGGGTTCCGCGTCGGCGCGCTCTACGGGGTCGTGCCGGACACCGTCGATCTGTCCGCCGGCGTGCAGGTCCTCGGCGGCGACTTCGACGTGATCGTGCTCGGCGAGGTCGGCCTCGTGCTGTACCTCTGAACGTCAGGGCCCGGGACCTCGTCGAACCCGAGGAGCCCGCGCTTCGCCTGCGTCGCCGCGCGCGCACGCGGCGAGCTTCGCCCGTACGACCTCCAGCACCGCCTCCCGGCGGAGCGAGCGCACGCCTTCCCGGATCCGCCACGTCACGTGTAGCGGATACCGGGCAGCGAACGCCTCGCGCGCGTCGTGCGAGACCGTCTTGCGCCCGCGCGGCCGCCCCGCGCCCGGACGCCACCCGCCGTGCCCCTCGGGCTTCCGCGCCTGATCGAGCGTCAGCTGCACTGCAGCCCCCTTCCTCGTCCTCCGGTTCGCCATCTTGATTTCCGGCACTGTCTCCATCAGGACACTCTGACAGGCGCCGGCGTCAGGCGCGCGGTTTGCGCGGCACGCGGAACGACACCGACTGCGGCGGCGCGGCGGCGCGCTCGTACATGTCGCGCGCGGCGTCGGCGCAGGCGCGCGCGAGGAGCTCGAGGAGCGCGGCGTCACCGCCCGCGAGCGCGCGGACCTTCTTGCAGGTGATGCGCTGCATGCGCTCGCTGGTCTCGTACGCGGGCCAGGCCTCGCCGGGCATGAGGCGGCGCAGGCGCTCGCCCCACGCCATGCCGATCACGCGCGCCTGACCGGCGTGCCACTGGAACCGGCGATCGCGGCAGCGCGGGCACAGCGGCGGCCGATCCGCGCAGGCGGAGCACTCCATCCGCCCAGGATACGACGCGGCGCCGACGTCGACGACGCACTCCGGATCACGCGCGTGCGAGATCCTCGACCGCTGCTACCCTGCCCGCCCATGTCGCGGCGCAAGCGATACACGCGCAACCTCGGGCGCAAGCTGCCCGCGCCGCTCCCCGTGCGCTCGACGACCGCGTGGATTCGCTTCGAGCACGAGCGCGAGCCCTACGGCGTGTTCTCGTACCTCACCGACGCCCGGGCGGCGAAGCCGGAGCTGGCCGACGAGATCGACCGAACGCTCGACTGGTTCGAGAGGTGGCTCGACGCGCCGACCGAGCTCGATCACGGGCGGTTCTGGTTCAAGGCCGATGCCAGGCCGTACATCGACATGGCGCGCGAGCTGGCGCGCCTCGTACGATCGGCGGGGATCCCGATCGTCGAGCGGCACATCCGCCGCGTGCCCGGCGCCGTGCGCTGGCAGGATCGCCACCAGGTCGCCGTGCGGACGTTTCGCGACACGCCTCGGCTGGCGACGACGCGGTGACTAGCGGCGGCGCGGCGGCGCGGCCGC
>DDTA01000156.1:0-54560 GCA_002344285.1 Myxococcales bacterium UBA2376 | reverse complement strand
GCGGCGCTGACGAAGGCGCGCGGCGACGCGGGGCGGCGGCGGCGCTCGGCCTCGCGCAGGAGGTTGACGGCGAGCTGGTTCGCGAGCGCCAGCTGATAGATGACGTCGTGATCGAGCGCCTCTCCCGGGTGCGCGTCGAGGAACGCGAGCGCCTCCCTGGCGCACGCGGTCGCGCGCTCGCGAAGCTCGCGCTCGGGAGGCTCCGGCATCGGCACCGGCGACGGCGACGGGNNTCCCGCCTCGACGCCGTAGGTGACGGCGGCGGTGCCGCGCAGCGGCAGACGCGCGAGCAGCGGCGCGACCCGACACGCGCTCGCCAGCCTGGCCAGGGTGCCGCGCGGCGGCGGCGTCAGCTCCGCGGCGACGGCGGCGTGCAGGGCCTGGCTCGCGGCGACGAGGCGATCGAAGATCGGGTGCAGCTCCGCGGCGAGCTCGTCGGCGGATGCGCCGGGCGCCGACCACGCGGCATGGAGCGACAGCAACCGCGTGCCGTCGGCGCGCGCCACGGNNTGGACGAGCTGGGCTACCTGCTCGCGCGCCGCGGCGAGATCCAGCGCCATGAATCCGCACACCACAAGGAACTGACCCATGCGCGCTGACATCGCCCTCCTGCCCGGCGACGGCATCGGCCCCGAGGTCACCGCGGCGGCGGTCGAAGTGCTGCGTGCCGTCGGCGCGCGCCACGGCGATCCACTCGCGCGTGCGCAGCGTCAGCGGATCATGCGCGCCGGCGAGCTGGTCGTCGAGCGCCGCGAGCTCGCGCTCCAGCTGATCGGCGTCGAGCCGGCGCGGCAGGCGCCATGGCAACGCCCCCATCTTGCCGGGCCACGTGAGGCGGAGGCCGTGCAGCGTCGCGTCGAGATCGTCGAGCACGACCGCCACCCGGGCGGCGCGGGCCGCGCTCGCCGGCGAGGTGGAGGACAGGAGCGACGCCGCGGGCTCCTCGGGCGGCTCGGGCGGGAGCTCGGCGTACGGCGCGACGAGCGGCGGAGCGACCGGCCCTGGCACCGGCGCGGGCGCAGGCTCGGGCGCACGCTCGGGCGCCGGCGCGGTCTCGACACCCGCCCTCATCGCCGCCAGCCTGTGAGGATCCGGCGGCTTCGTGCCCGAGGAGCCGCCGACGAAGTAGCCCGCGCCGCCGATGCCCACCGCCGCGAGCAGCCCGAGCATCGCCCACCGCACGGGCGCGCCACGCCGCGGCGTGTCCCCGCGCTTGCGCGCCGCCATGTCGCGGGCGATCCGGTCGATGCGCTCGAACCCCACGCCGACAGGGTACCGCACGCGTGGGCCGCATCACGCCACACGATGCACGTGACAACGCGCGGGATGGAGGCAGACTTGTCGTATGGGTGCGTTCCGGCGCTGCCCGAGCTGCGAGGACGCCGCGATCACGCGATGCGCCCGCTGCGAGGCACCGCTCTGCCGCCGTCACCAGCCGACGAGCCACAAGCGCTGCCGCAGCTGCGAGCGCGACTACCAGGACGACGCGCTCACGCGCAATCGCATGAAGGCCGTGCTCGGCCTGCCGCCCGCGGCGCTCGCGACCGCGGCCGTGTTCGCGCTCCTCTTCCCCTTCGCGAGCGGCCTCGCCGGGGCGATCGCGGTGGCGGCGGCGGCGGCGATCGCCGGCTCGAGCACGGCCGCGACGGTGTTCCGCGCCGTCGACCGCAGCGCGCGCGCGCAGTTCCTCCGCGAGCACGGGCTGCCGCTTCCTGCCGCACGGGTCGTGCGCTTGCTCCCGCGCTCCTGAGCTCGACCGGCCGCGACCAGCTTCCTCGTTGACACGCGCGCCTCGCCGGCCGAAGGTCCCGGGCGATGTGGATGCCGGAGCGCCTGAAGGTGTGGCAGGTCCTGTTCCTGCTCTTCCCGCTGCTCGTGTGGCTGGCGTACTCGAGCTACGTCGACTTCACCCGGCTCGAGGAGGAGGGCGGCGTGCTCTACGTCGGCAGGACGACCAAGCTGCTCTTCGAGATCGGTGGCAAGTGGGCGGTCGTCGGGTTCCCGATCGTCATCGCCGGGGTCTGGGGCTACGCCGTGTACAAGACGATCGCGCTCTCGAAGCAGGCCGACGCGCTCGCCGCGCGCGCGGAGCAGCCGCCGGCGCCCGTCGCCGCCCCCACAGGCCAGCGGCCGAGCGAGCCGCTCGTCGTCGCCGCGAGCAGCCAGCCGCCGGCGGCGAGCCGTCCGCCGGCCGCGCGCGCCGCCTCGTCGTCGGGTCCGATCACGCCGCTCGCCGCGTCGCCGCCGCCTGCCCCCGCGCGCGCGGCCGCGGCCGGCGACGACGTCCCTCCGGATCCGGCGGGGCCGAGGTTCCTGCGCTGACACCCTTCGACTCGGCCTCGCTGACGCTCGGCCTCGCTCAGGGTGAACGGGACGCGAGGGCCTCGCGCACCTCGGTCACGATCATCTCGGCCAGGCGGGCGAGCTGCTCCTCGCCCTCGGTTGAGGTCGCCGCCGCCGGGGCGCCGGCGTAGGCGCGGTCCATGCCCATCGCCGCGAAGGTCGTGACACCCGCCCGGAGCTGCTCCGACAGCGAGATCGGGACCTCGGGCAGGGCGACGCGCGCGGCGTCGTCGACGAGCGCGGGCGCCGACGCCTGGACGATCGACGTCTCGTAGCGGCCCGCGTGGCACGCGCCGCTCTTGAACTCCGCCGACAGCGTGCGCGCCCAGCGCCGCGTGAGCGGGCACGCGACCGACACGCGACCCGCGCGCGCCTCGCCGGCGGCGACGGCGCGGACGGCGGCGTCATGCGCGGGCTCGAGGTGGTTGTTGACCAGGCACACGTGGGCGAGGCCCTGGGCGAGCAGGCCGTCGGCCACCGCGCCGAGGTACGCGGTGAGCACCTCGGCGGGCACGCTCACCGCGCCGGCGAAGCCGCTCGCGCACTCGGTGACACCGTACGGCACCGCCGGCGCGATCACCGCCGCGAGGCCGGCGGCGTCGAGCCCAGCGATCGCCCGCGCGCACGCCGCGTCGCTGATGATGACGTCGGTCGCGAGCGGCAGGTGCGGGCCGTGCGGCTCCGTCGAGCCGACCGGCACCAGCGCGACCACCGGGCGTCCGCCGGTGACGAGCGCCGCCAGCGCCGGGCTGGTGAGCTCGGCGAGCCTCACGCCGCCCCGTCCCCGCGCAGCTCGCCCGCCGCCTCCTTCGCGGCGAGCGCCTTCTTGTCGACCTTGCCGCGATCGTTGCGCGGCAGCTCGTCGACGAAGACGACCCAGCGCGGGTACTTGTGCTTCGACAGCCGCGCGCGTACGTGCTCCTGGAGCTCCTTCGCCAGCGCGGCGCGTCCCGTCGCATCGGCGAGCCGCTCGCGCGCCTCGGGGCGTACGACGACGACGGCCTTGGGCTTGGTCAGCCCCTGCTCGAGCGCGCCGATGACCGCCGCGCCGCTGACTGCCGCGTGGGTGCACAGGCACTCCTCGACCTCGAGCGGCGCGACGAAGACACCGCCGACCTTCAGCAGATCGTCGGCGCGCCCGCTGAACCAGAGGTAGCCGCGCTCGTCGATGCGGAACAGATCGCCCGTGCGGCACCAGTGACCGTGGAACGTCCGCCAGCTCTTCTCGCGATCCTGGTAGTAGCCCTGCGCGACCGAGTCGCCCTTCACCCACAGGACGCCGATCTCGCCGACCGGCACCGGCGGCGCGCCCGCCCCGGTGGCCTCCTCGGGCAGGACCGCGAGCTCGTAGCCGGGGACCGCGCGCCCGAGCGAGCCCGGCAGGACGTCGCCCGGCCGGTTGGTGCAGTAGATGTGGAACATCTCGGCCGAGCCGATGCCGTCGTACACCGCGCCGCCGAAGCGGGCGAGGAAGCGCTCGAGCAAGGCCGGCGGCAAGGCCTCGCCCGCCGACAGGTGGAAGCGCACGCACGCGAGATCCAGCCCGGGCTCGCCGCGCGCCCGCAGCTCGTCGTCGTGGTCGAGCAGCTTGGCGAGCATCGTCGGCACGTTGGTCACGATCGTCGGGCGGTAGCGCGCGATCGCCGCGACCAGGCTCTCCGGCGTCGGCCGCTCGGGGAAGAGGCACACCGTCGCGCCCACCGCGAACGGGAACCACAGGTTCGTGCCGGTCGCGTAGCCGAAGAAGAGCCGCGGCACGCTGACGGTCACGTCGTCGGCGCGGTAGCCCATCGTCTGCCTGGCGTAGACCTCGGTGTTGAACGCGAAGTCGCGGTGGCAGTGCATCGCGGCCTTGGGCGTGCCGGTCGAGCCCGACGTGAACAGCCAGATCGCCCAGTCGTCGCGGTGCGTGCGGGGCCGCGCGCGCGTCGAGGTAGCGCCGGCGGCGACCGCGCGATCGAGCGACTCCCACCGCCGGCCCGACGCCGCGAGCGCCGGCCCGGCCTCGGCCTTCACCTCGGGGTCGTCGTCGATCCCGGCGTCGGGGACCAGGAGGATCTTCGCCAGCCGCGCGCCGTCGTCGAGCTGGGCGACGACCGCGTCGGCCACCGCCGGCGTCGTGACCAGCACCCTGGCGCCGACGTAGTCGACGACGCGCGCGAGATCCGCGGCCGGCGCGATGGGGTTGCCCATCGTGACCACCGCGCCGGCGGTGAGCGTCGCGAAGATCGCCCACGCGAACGGCGGGATGTCGGGCAGGACGATGTACACGCGGTCGCCCGGCTGGATCCCGGACTCCATGAGCGATCGCGCCAGCGCGGCGCTCCGATCGGCGACCTCGGCGTAGGTCCACGACCGGTCGCCCATGCGGATCGCGGGATGGCTCCCCCGCCCTTCCTTCACCCGGTCGTAGAGCCAGTGGTCGGCGAGGTTGAGGTCGTCCGGAAAGCTCGTGCTCGTCATGTCGATGACGCTCCCTGCGCGATCGCTCGCCCGATGATCGTGCGCTGGATCTCGCTCGTGCCCTCGTAGATGCGCAGCGGGCGGATCGCGCGGTACAGGTGCTCGACGACGGCGCCGCGCATGACGCCGCGGCCGCCGAGGAGCTGGACGGCGCGATCGATCACGTCCTGCGCCGCCTCGGTGGCGAACAGCTTCGCCATCGAGACCTCGACCGTGGTCCGCGGCGCGCCCGTGTCCTTCAGGTAGGCGGCCCGCAGCGCGAGCAGGCGCGCGGCGTCGATCTGCACCGCCATGTCGGCGAGGTGCGCCTGCACGAGCGGCTGCTCGGCGAGCGGCTTGCCGAACTGGACCCGCGCGCCGACGTGCGCGACCGCCTCGGCGAGCGCGCGACGCGCCATGCCCACCGCCGCCGCCGCCACCGACACGCGGAACGTGTCGAGGGTCTGGAGCGCGAGCTTCATCCCCTGCCCGCGCGCGCCGATGATCGCGTCACCGCCGACGCGCGCGCCCTCGAGCACGAGGCGCCCCAGCGGGTGCGGCGCGATCGGCTCCTGCGGCACGACGGTGACGCCCGGCGTGTCGAGCGGCACCCAGAACGCGGTGAGGCCCTTCTTGCCCGCCGCCGGATCGACGGTCGCGAACACCGTCGCGTGGGTCGCGACGCCGAGGTTCGAGATGAAGATCTTCTCGCCGGTGAGGCGCCAGCCGTCACCATCGGCGGCCGCGCGCGTCGCGATCGCCGCGACGTCGCTCCCCGCCTCGGGCTCGGTCAACGCGAACGCCGCGACCAGCTCGCCCGCCGCCAGCGCCGGCAGGAGCGCGCGCTGCGCCGGGCTGCCCACCGCGCCGATCGCGTGGCTGCCCAGCCCCTGCACGGCGAAGATCGAGTCGGCGCGCGCCGACACCCAGCCCAGCAGCTCGCGCGCGAGACAGAGCGCCAGCGCCGACGGCGCGCCGTCCTCCGGCGCCGCCAGCGCGAACAGGCCGTGCCGCGCGAGCGCCGCGACCGCCGCGCGATCGCGCGCGGGCTCGTCGGGTGCTTCCTCCGCCGCCGCGAGATCGCCGGCCGCGCCGCGGAGCTTCGCCGCGAGCGGCCCATGCTCCACGCCGAAGAACCAGCCGAGATCGTCGACGGACAGCGGGATCACGCCGGCCTCCGCCACCGGATCACTCCGGCGCTCCGGCGAACCGCGGCGGGCGCTTCGCCTTGAAGGCGGCGTGCGCCTCGGCGAAGTCGCCGTGCTGCATGCACAGCGCCTGGGCCTGGGCCTCGGCCTCGATCGCCTCGCCGAGGTTCAGACACGCCTCGCTCTCGAGCATCTGCTTGGTCATCGCGTGCGCGAACGCGGGCCCGGCCGCCAGCTTCGCCGCCCACTCCTGCGCCATCGCTCGCGCGGCGTCGGCGTCGGGGACGACGCGGTTGACGAAGCCGATCGCGAGCGCGCGCTCGGCGTCGAACACGTCGCCGAAGAACAGGATCTCCGACGCATGCGCGAGCCCGACCAGCCGCGGCAGCAGGTACGTCGCGCCCATGTCGGCGCCGCACAGGCCGACCTTGGGGAAGATGAACCCGAACTTCGCGCCGGCCGCCGCGATGCGCAGATCGCACGCCGCCGCGATCACCGCGCCGGCGCCGACCGCCACGCCGTTCACCGCGGCGATCACCGGCCGCTTGCAGCGGCGGATCGCGGCGATGAGCCGCCCGGTCGCGCGCGTGAACGCGAGCAGCTCCGGCGTCGACTTGCCGAGCAGGTGGTGGATGATGTCGTCCTGGTCGCCTCCGGAGCAGAAGCCGCGACCGGCGCCGGTGATCACGACGACGCGCACGGCGTCGTGGCGGTCGAGGTCCTCGAACACCTCGGCGAGCTCGCGGTAGATCTCGAACGTGAGCGCGTTCAGGCGGTCGGGACGGTCGAGGGTGACGGTGGCGACCCCGCGAACGACGTCCAGCCGGAACGAGCGCGGGGTGGGGAGCTCGGGCATGTCGCGGGTTTATCACGGTGGGGGTGGGTTCCCGCGTTGGGGAACCGCTCCCCAGGCAACCGGACCTTCCACGGCGAAGCGCGCGAAATCACGGTCCCCCTCCGAGGCCTCCCGGGATCGGGCGACGGCCCGGGGCTTGCTCCTCGTCGAGAGGTGTCGACGCCGGCCCCCCTGACCACCTCCCCCACGCAGACGTTCGCCGAACGGTTCTGGGCGCTCGCTCCCGGTCCCGAGCGCACGGACGTCCCCGAGCCCATGCACACGATCGTCATCGTGCGGCACTTCCTCGCCGTGCTCGACGAGCTGCAGAAGGGGCCGCGCAAGGTCGTGCCCGCCCTGGGCGCGATGCTCCGCGCCGCCGAGGTCGACGGCTGCGCCTCGTACGCGTCGCCCGAGCAGCTCAACGGCGAGCCGCTCGACACGCGGTCGGTGGTGTTCTCGCTGGGCGTGGTCCTGTTCGAGCGCCTCGCCGGCCGTCACCCGTTCGGCGCCGAGAACAACCGGCCGCGCCGCATCACGCGCATCCAGCGCGGCGAGATGGGCTCGGGCGTGAACAGCTTCCCGACCATCGCGGGCAGCGTGCGCTCCGTGCTCGTGCGCGCGATGAACCCGTTCCCCGAGGAGCGCTGGCCGGATCTCCGCCCGATGCGCGATCTGCTCGCGCAGTTCCTCACGAGCGACGCGCCGGCCCCGCGCCTGCCGGGCACGGCCGACGCCGACCTGCCCGTCGAGTCGACGCGCGTCGTGCGCCGCGCGACCGACTTCGGACGCGAGCTGATGGACGTCGTGGCCAAGCACGACCGCGGCGAGTCGACGCCGCGCCCCCTGCGGCCCGCGACGTGGTCGGGCGACATGGAGCACCCGCGCTCGAAGCGGGCGACGCCGCCGCCGACCCCGCCGCCGACGCCGGCGATGGGCGTGACGGTGCTGCGCCCGCCCGCGCCGCGGCAGCTCGTGCCCGCGTTCGACGAGACGACGTCGGACAGCGTGATCACGCGCATCGATCCGGCGCGCATCGATCCGCTGGCCGCGACCATGCGCGTGCCGATGCCCCGGATCGCCAACGACGAGGAGAGCCAGGCATCGATCACCGCGCCGCTCATTACCGCCGAGATCGCCGCGACCAAGGCGGCGGCGCCGACCATCACCGCGACGGTTCGCCCGCTCTCCGAGCCGGTCCCCGACCTGCGGGTCGCCTCGCGCTCGAAGACGCTCGTCGTCGCGATCGCCAGCGCGGCGATCGGCGCCGGCGCCGCGACCATCGCGGTGATGGCGCTGCGCAAGGAGCCGGTCCGCATGGCCGCCACCGAGCCGACGACGACGGTCACGGCGGCGGCGCCCGTACCCGGATCCGACCCCGCACCCGACACCGCACCCGCACCCGCACCCGCACCCGCACCCGCACCCGCACCCGCACACGCGGTCGTCACCGGAGACACGCCGGCGCCGGCGAGTCCGCCGCCCGAGGCCCGAAGCCCTCTTCCCGAGGCCCGAGGCCCGACGCCCGAGGCCTCCGCGGCGGCCTCCGCCGCGGAGCCGGCCGCCGCCGTCCAGGCGGCGATCACGCCGTGCTTCACCGACGCGGCGACGACGACGCGCGTCCTCGGCGTCTCCGTCGTCGCGCGCGGCGCGGGCGCGAAGGCCTACCTCGGCGCCGGTGAGCTCTCACCCGCCGAGAAGAGCTGCATCATCAACGCCGTGAAGCCGCTCGCCGGCATGCCGGTCGAGGCGATGTTCCGCATCCAGGTCGACGCGTCGGGCGTCGCCGTGAGCCAGCGGAAGTAGGCGCTCAGAACCGCGTCTTGGTCGGGCGACCGGGGAGCTCGGTCGCGCCCGTCAGCTGCATCGGCGGCGCCATCACCATGCCCGTGAACGTGCCGTTCGAGATGGTGGTGGTGCAACCGTCGCCGACCGGGGCGGTCGCGCCCGACATCGGATCGATCGTGACGTGCTGGAGCTGCAGGTTCGACACCGAGAGCGTCAGCGTCTCGCCGACCGCATCACCGACCGCCGTCACCGTCACGCTGCCGCCGGTGACCATGTAGTCGTCGTCGTAGCCGGTCTGGGTCGCGTTGGTCCCGACGGTGACGCAGACGCCGCAGGTCTCGAAGTCGGTCTGCGCGCCGGTCAGCTGGTACGTGCCCGGCACCACGGCCGTGGGCGCCATCGACGTGCCGAAGGGCTCGTACCCGGTGAAGAAGTCGATGAAGAGCACGTCCGTCGGCTCCGCCGCTTCGAGCGCGGCCTGGACGGCGATGCGGTAGATCGCGGGGTTCATCGTGCTGGAGGCGAACGTCGCGACGCCGGTGAGCGCGCCCTTGTCGCCGTAGCTGGCGGTGGAGACCGTGCAGTTCGCGGCGGGACCGTCGATGGGCGTCACGTCGCCGTCACCGCCGCCGCAGGCGGCGAGAGCGGCGAACGGGATCACGAAGAGGCTGAGCTTGCGCATCCAGGCAACCTAACCGACTCACGCTCGCAGGCAGAAGCGAGAACGCCAAATAATGCCTGACGCGACTGCCAACCGCAGGTGACAGCGGTGACCACCCCCGCGTCACACGAACGCATACCCCTGGATCTCCACGAGGGCGCGTGGCTCGACGAGCGCGCTGACCGCGACGAGCGCCATCGCCGGGAAGTGCTTGCCCATGACCGCGCGATACGCGGCGCCCACGGCCTTGTGATCGCGCCGGTAGGCGTCGATATCGGTCACGTAGATCGTGAGCGAGGCCAGGTGCTCCGGTCCGCCGCCTGCCGCCCGCACGACCTGCACGACGTTGTCGAGCGCCTTCCCGAACTGCCCGGCGAGGTCCAGCTGCTTCCACGACCCGTCGGGCTCCCACCCGATCTGCCCGGCGACGAACAGCACGCGCCCTTCGCCCACCATCCCGTTGGCGTAGCCGCGCGGCTGCGGCCATCCCGGAACGACGACCGCGTCCGGCGCCTGGCGGCCGGCGGTCACTTGAGCACCTGCCCGCCGTCGATCACGAGGGTCTGGCCGTGGATGCCGCGCGCCGCCTCGGTGCACAGCATCGCGACCGACGCGGCGACCTCCTCGGGCTCGATCAACCGCCGCTGCGGGCTCATGCTCTCGAGCGCGGCGCGCGACGTCGCCGCGTCGCGTCCCGTGCGCGACTGGATCCGCGCGATCGCCTCGTCGGCCATGCGGGTCGCCACCCAGCCGGGGCACACCGCGTTGACCGTCACGCCGCTGCGGCCGAGATCCACCGCCAGGGCGCGCGTCATCCCGACCGCCGCGTGCTTCGCCGCGCAGTACGCGGCGGTGTAGCCGTAGCCGGTCAACCCGGCGTTCGACGCGATCGTGATCACGCGCCCCCAGCCGGCCTCGACCATCGCGGGCACGAACGCCCGCGTCAGCCGGAACGGCGCCGACGCGTTCAGCTCCATGATCCGGTCCCACATCGCGTCGTCGGTCTTGGCCAGCGGCGCGCTCTCGGCGATGCCGGCGTTGTTGACCAGGATGTCGACCCGGCCGAGCGCCTGCGCCTGCGCGATCATGGCGTCGGTCGCGGCCCGGTCGGAGAGGTCGCACACGAGCGCGTGCCCGCCGATCGACTGCGCCGTGCGATCGAGATCGTCGCGGGTGCGACCGGTGACGATCACGCGCGCGCCGTCGTGGGCGAGCTGCAGCGCGATCGCGAGCCCGATGCCGCGACCACCGCCGGTCACGAGCGCCAGCTTGCCGCTGAACCGCCCGTCGGGAACGTCCCTTGGCTTCATGCCCCCGGGTGTAGCGCGTCGGGCTCGCCGCGAGCAACCTGCGTGCGGCGCGCCGCTGCTACGCTCGGCCCCATGCGCGAGCTGTCGTCTCTCGATGCCACCGCCCAGGCCGAGCTCGTCCGCACCGGCGCCGCCACGCCGCTCGAGCTCGTCGACGCCGCGATCGCGCGCATCGAGCGCCACGATCCCGAGCTCCACGCCGTGATCGTGCGGCTGTTCGAGCAGGCGCGCGAGACCGCGCGGGGGATGCGCGCCGCCGACGCGCCATTCCGGGGCGTGCCGATCCTCGTGAAGGATCTGCTCGCGACCGTCGCGGGCGCGCCCTACGCCGGCGGCCTGCGGCTGCTCAAGGACGCGGGCTACCGCGCGCGGCACGACTCGTACCTCGTGGCGCGGCTGCGCAAGGCGGGCTTCGTTATCGTCGGCAAGAGCAACTGCAGCGAGCTCGGCATCGTGCCGACGACCGAACCGGTCGCGTGGGGCCCGACGCGCAACCCGTGGAACGCCGGACACTCGACGGGTGGCTCGAGCGGCGGCTCGGCAGCGGCGGTGGCGGCCGGGCTGGTGCCGGTCGCACACGCCAACGACGGCGGCGGATCGATCCGCATCCCGGCGTCGTGCTGCGGCCTCGTCGGTCTCAAGCCGAGTCGCGGGCGCACGTCGCTCGGCCCCGACGCGGGCGACGTCATGGGCGGCCTGGTCAACGAGGGCGTGGTCGCGCGCTCGGTGCGCGACACCGCCGCGCTGCTCGATCTCCTCGCCGGCGCCGAGGCCGGCGATCCGTACACGGCGCCGCCGCCGGCGCGCCCCTTCGCCGCCGAGGTCGGCGCGCCGGTCGAGCGCCTGCGCGTGGGCTTCGCGACCCGCTACGTGACGCCGGCCGGACAGCTCGCGGAGATCCATCCCGAGTGCCACGCGGCCGTCACCGCCACCGCGAGGCTGCTCGCCGACCTCGGCCACGTCGTCGAGGAGGTCGAGCTGCCGGCGCTCCACCGCCCCGAGTACGTCGCGCGCTTCCTCGCCGTCTGGTCCGCGGGCGTCGCCGCCGATCTCGACGCGCTCGAGCCGCTCGTGCGCAGGAAGCTCACCGCCGACGACGTCGAGCCGCTGACGTGGGCGCTCTACCAGATGGGCCGCGCGGTCACCGCGCCCGCGTACCTCGCGGCGTGGCGCTGGCTGCAGGCGACCGCGCGCGCGCTCGCCGCCGCGTGGACGACCATGGACGTCTGGCTCACGCCCACGATCACCCAGCCGCCGCCTCCGCTCGGCTTCTACGCCAGCGCGCCCGGCAACCCGCTCGAGGGCATCTTCAAGGCGGCCGGCATCGTGCCGTTCACGGCGCCGTTCAACGTGACCGGCCAGCCGGCGATCTCGCTGCCCGTGCACGTCGCCGCCGGCAACCTCCCCGTCGGTGTCCAGCTCGTCGGCGCCTACGCGCGCGAGGACCTCTTGCTCCGGCTGGCGGCGCAGCTCGAGGCCGCACGCCCGTTCACGCACGCGGCCACCCGTTCACCCTGAGCTCGGGCTCACCACGCCGGTTGCCACACCGGACCGCCGCGCTCCTCCCAGGTCGTCGCCGCCGCCGCGATCATCCCGAAGAGGCGCAGCGGCAGATCGTCCCCGGCGCTCAGCGCGAACTTCGCCAGCCGCCCGCCGCGCTGACGCATCCGCTCGCGGGCGCACGCGCGCGTCACGCCGACCTCGGCGAGCACGCGGGCGAGCGGCTCGCGGACCCAGCGTCCATACACGCGACCGCGCACGGTGCCGACCAGGGCGGCGGCGCCGCCGCCCATCACCACGCCCGCGCCGGGATCGAGGAAGATCGAGCCGACCACCGTCCCACCCACGAAGCCGCCGAGCATGCCGGTCGACACCAGGAACGAGGCCGCGCCGCCGCGCAGCTTGGTGAGGCGCCGATCGAGGTCCTCGGCGATCTCGGGCGGCAACGTCGCCAGCTCGCGCCGCGCCGGCGCGACGTCGTCGACGAGCAGGCGCGCGAGCGCCTCGGCGAGGTCGTGGCAGCGCGCGTGGAGCGTGTCGAGCGACGCGAGGTATCCGACCGGATCGTGCACCAGCTCCTTGCGCAGCGCCGCACCGATGGCCACGCGCTGCTCGAGCTCGCCGTAGGGCGCGATCGCGACCAGCTCGTAGAGGTACGGCGGCAGCACTGGCGAGTAGACGTGGCGGTACTCGCGCGCGGCCGCGATCACCAGCTGCGTGCGGTCGAGGGCGCGCTTGACCTGCGGGGTATCGGGCCAGCGCTCGACGCGCGCGAGCACCGCCGCGGCCTCGTCGCTCCGCCAGGCGAGCGCGGCGATCGCGCGCAGGACGGCGATCGCCACCTCCGGGTTGACCGCGGCCGCCAGCAACCGGCCCGGCTCGCCGACGACGCGGACCGCCGCCGCCGGGTCACGCTCGGCGAGCGCCACGGCGTCGTCGAACCAACCGGCGGGGACCAGCTCGGTCATCGGCGAGAGGGGTAGCACGCCCCGCGCCGAATCGCGCTCGCCGGCCTGCGACGAATAACGCAGTGCACCAAAACCACGTTCATCTGGTACCAACGATCCGATGTCGAAACCCGCCCATCCCCGAGAGGCCCTGTTCGAGGGCGAGCGCCCCTTCCCCATCATCCCGGCGTGCGAGCACTTCGCGGGCAGCGAGAAGCTGATCGCGAAGGCGTTCGAGCTGCAGCAGAAGCTCGGCCCGATCTTCGACGTCACGATGGACTGCGAGGACGGCGCGCCGACCGGGCGCGAGCGCGAGCACGCGGAGATGGTCGTCGCGATGCAGACGTCGGCGGCCAACGTCCACGGCATGGCCGGCGTGCGCATCCACGATCCGGCGCACTCGCGCTGGCGTCAGGACGTCGACGTCGTCGTGCGCGGCGCCGGCGCGCGCCTCGCGTACATCACGATCCCCAAGCCGACCAAGGTCGCGCAGGTCGCCGAGGTCATCGAGTACATCCAGGCGACCGCGCGCGACGCCGGCGTCGTCGGCGAGCAGCGCCGCACGATCCCCATCCACGTCCTGATCGAGACCCACGGCGCCCTGCGCGACGTCTTCGCGATCGCCGCGCTCCCCTGGGTCCAGGTCCTCGACTTCGGGCTCATGGACTTCGTGAGCGGCCACCACGGCGCGATCCCGTCGACGGCGATGAAGAGCCCCGGCCAGTTCGATCACGCGCTCGTCCGCCGCGCCAAGGCCGACGTCGTCGCCGCCGCGCTCGGCGCCGGCGTCGTGCCGGCGCACAACGTCACGCTCGATCTCAAGAACGTCGACCAGACCTACGCCGACGCGCGGCGCGCGCGCATGGAGCTCGGCTTCCTGCGCATGTGGTCGATCTACCCGACGCAGGTCGAGCCGATCGTGAAGGCGATGGCGCCCGACTTCACCGAGGTCGAGCGCGCGTGCGCGATCCTGCTCGCCGCGGAAGCGGCAGCGTGGGGCCCGATCCAGCACGAGGGCGACCTGCACGACCGCGCCACGTACCGCTACTTCTGGGAGCTGGTGCAGCGGGCGCGCGTCTCGGGCCAGGGCTTGCCCGACGCGGTCGCGCGCTGGTTCGCGTAGACTGGGGATGGATGCGCTGCGCGGCGTGCGGCCACGACAACACGGGGAACCGGCGCCTCAAGTTCTGCGGCGAGTGCGGCGCGCCGCTCGCGAGCGCGCCCGCCGCCACCGGTGAACGCCGGAAGGTCGCGATCCTCTTCGCCGACCTCGCCGGCTATACCCGGCTCTCCAGCTCGCTCGATCCCGAGGAGGTCCACCGCCTGCTCGCCGGCTTCTTCGAGGTCGTCGACGGCGTCTGCGCGCGGTACGGCGGGACCATCGACAAGCACATCGGCGACAACGTGATGAGCGTGTTCGGCGCGCCCATCGCCCACGGCGACGACCCCGAGCGCGCGGTGCGCGCCGCCGTGGACATCCACCGCGAGGTCGCCGCGTACTCGACGCGGGTCGGGCGCGAGCTCCGGGTCCATGTCGGCATCGCGTACGGCGAGGTCATCGCCAGCGGCCTGGGCTCGGCGCACCACCACGAGTACACGGTGACCGGAGACGCCGTGAACCTCGCGGCGCGCCTCCAGGACAAGGCCGTCGGCGGCGAGACCATGATCTCCGACCCGGTCCGCAAGGCGGCCGACCGCGTCGCGCTCGTCGAGCCGGTCGGCGAGGTCGAGGTGAAAGGGCTCGCGGCGCCGGTGCCGGTGTGGCGACTCATCGGCGTCCGCGCCGCGACGCCAACGCACCGCACCCTCGTCGGCCGCGACGCCGAGCTCGCGCGCATCGCCGCCGCGCTGACCAGCGAGGACCCGTCCGGCCTCGCCCGCGGCTGCGCGGTCGTCCTCCGCGGTGATCCGGGCATCGGCAAGAGCGCGCTCACCGCCGCGGTCGTCGCCGCCGCCGCGGAGCGCGGCGTCGCGGTCGTCTCCGCCGGTGTCCTCGACTTCGGCGCGGGGCGCGGTGAGGGCGCCGTGCCGACGCTCGCCGCCGGGTTGCTCGGCGGCACGGTCGCCGACGCCGTCGCCGCCGGGCGCGTCGACGACGCCGACGCCGGCGTGCTCACCGATCTACTCGAGCTCGACGCCGGCGAGAGCCGCCGCGACGACCTGGATCCGGTCTCGCGCCGCGAGCGGCAGCGCGCCGTGCTCGCCGCCCTGGTCGGCGCGCGCACGCAACCGACGCTCGCCGTCGTCGAGGACCTGCACTGGGCCGACGCCGTCACACGCCGCCAGCTCCGCGAGCTCGCCGCCGATCTCCTCGGCCACGGCGACTGCGTGCTGATCACGACGCGCGTCGACGCCGACCCGATCGACGCGACCTGGCGCGAGACCCTCGGCGAACGCCTCGTGGTCGTCGACCTCGAACCGCTCGCGCCCGAGGCCGCGGCCGCCCTCGCCGCCACCCGCCTCGAGGACGGTGCGCTCGTCGCACGCTGCGTCGCGCGCGCCGGCGGCAACCCGCTGTTCCTCGAGCAGCTGGTCCTCGGCATCGGCGACGGCGAGCTCCCGGGCACGCTGCAGGCGCTCGTGCTGGCGCGTGTCGATCGGCTGCCGGCGCGGGACAAGCGCGCGCTGCAGGCGGCGTCCGCCGGCGGCCAGCGCGTCTCGCTCGAGCTCGTGCGCCACCTGGCCGGCGACCCGACCTACGAGGCGACCGAGCTCCTCGCGCGCCGCCTCCTGCGCGAGCAGGACGGCGAGCTCGTCTTCCACCACGCCCTCATCCTCGACGGCGTGTACGCGTCGCTCACCCACGCCCGGCGACGCGAGCTCCATCGCACGGCCGCCGGCTTCTTCGCCGGCGATCCCGAGCCGCGCGCCGAGCACCTCGACCGCGCCGGTGATCCCGGCGCCGCCGCGGCGTGGCTCGCCGCCGCGCAGCACCGCGCGGCGCTCCACGATCCCGAGCGCGCCCACGCGTTCATCGCCCGCGGCCTCGCCGCCACCACCACCGACCTCGACCGCCACATGCTGCACTCGCTGGAGGGCACGCTGCGCGTCGAGGCCGGCGACGCCGGCGAAGCCGCTGCGCCGTGGCGCGCGGCGATCGACACGGCGCCGGACGAACCGGCGCGCTGCCGCGCCCTCATCGGCCTGGCCTCGGCGTATCGCGTGGTGGGTCTCCCGCTCCAGGCGCTGCCGGTGCTCGACGAAGCCGAGGCGCTCGCGCGCGCCCACGACCTCGCGCTCGAGCGTGTGCAGATCGACTACTACCGTGGCTCGGCGCACTTCTTCACCCAGCCCGAGCTGAGCCAGCGCGCTCACGAGCGTGCCTGCGCCGGGGCGCGCGAGCTCGGGGCGCGCGAGTGGGAGGTCCGCGCGCTCTCCGGCCTGGCCGACTCCGCCTACAGCGCCGGCGACGTCGTGGCCGGCATCGAACGCTTCGCCGCGTGCGCCGCGCTCTTCGACGCGCTCGAGCTGCGGCGTCCCGCGCTGCCCAACCGCGCGATGCACGCGGAGTGTCTGCTCTTCGCGCTGCGCGGGGACGAAGCGCGCGCCATCGCGACCGACGTCGTCCACCAGGCGACCGCGATCCATCACGGGCGCGCGCAGGCGCTCGCCCTCGGCTGCCTCGCCAACCTCGAGGCCCATGCCGAGGACGACCGCTTCGAGGTGCTCATGGGCGACGGGCTCGCCTGCTGCCGCCGCTACGGGCTCGGGCTGTACGCCGCGAGCCTCGCCGTCCAGCTCGCCGAGTGGCGCCTGCGCCGCGGCGATCGGAGTGGCTCCATCGCCGCGGCCCGCGATGGCGTGGCCACGAGCACCGCCGACGAACGGCGCGACAACGCCATGGGCGCGCTCCTCCGCGCGCTCGCCGAGGACGCGCCCGCCGACCAGGTGACCGCGGTCGAGGCGATGCTCGGCCAGCCCGCGTTCGCGAGCGTCTGGTGGTGGCTCGGCCCGGCGCACGAGCTCGCGCTCGCGGCCGGGGCGGATGCCATCGCAGAGCGCTGCAGGACCACCTTCGAGCGCCTGCCCCACCGCCCACCGTTCGTCGATCTCCAGCTCCGGCTCGCCCACGCGCGGGCCCGGATCGGCCGCGGCGACGCGACGCCGGCACTCGCGTCCGAGGTGCGCGCGCTCCTCGACCGCCTCGCGACGTCGGGCTTCACCGTCGGCGCGCGCTGACGAGGCTCAGTCGTCGACGCCGGTCCGGGCGCGCAGCTTCCAGTCGCTCGTCGGATCGTCCCAGCTCGCCGACGGATCGCGCTCCGACCGCGCGGACGACTCCGGCACCGGGCCCGTGCCGCGGGGGCGGGGGCGCGCGCCCGGCGGGTTCGTGCCGTCGCCGAGGAACGGATGCGGGTGCTCGACCCGACCGCGGGGCGCCAGGAAGCGCTCCACGCTCGCGATCACCGCGACGACATCGTCGGGATCGATGAGCAGCGCCGTCACGCCGAAGTGCCCCGAGCGCGCCGGCGCATCCGGCGCCGACGAGACCCACACGCGCGGCACCGAGCCGGCGGCGGAGTTCAGCACGCGGATCGCCCGCTCGGTGTCAGTCGTCACGCAGTCGAGGAGCACCAGCGCCACCTTGGCGTCGCGCAGCCAGCGCTCGAGGCTGCGCGTGCTCGCCGCGCGCAGCACCTCGTGACCCCGCGCGCGGAGGGCTGACTCGTAGTCAGCCCCGGTGCGGAGCGAGGGCGCGAACAGCAAGACGACTGGCGGGTCGGCGACCATTCCCCTGACGCGAACAGTAGTGCAGTTCACACGCGACTGGACAGCGAAACCCGCCGCCCGCGGGGGGAGGTCACCGGGAGGTGCCCCGCCATCTCCTCGAGCCGGCGGATGCGCTCGGCCATGGGCGGGTGGGTCGAGAACCAGCTGGCAACGCCCCCGCCCGACAGCGGGGCGCAGATGAACAGGCTCGCTGTCGCCGGCGAATCTCCCATTGTATGCAAAGGGATATCAGCGTTACCGCGCTCGAGCTTGGCCAGCGCGCTGGCCAGGGCGAGCGGGTCGTCGGCCAGCTTCGCCCCGGTCGCGTCTGCGAGATACTCGCGCGAGCGGGAGATCGCCAGCTGGATGACGGTGGCCGCGATGGGCGCGACGATGGCGAGCGCCAGGGCGCCGATCGCCCCGCCGGGAGCGTCGTCGCGGTCGTCGCGGTTACCGCCGAACAGGGCGCCCCACTGGACCGCCGTCGCGACGAACGAGACGATGGACGCGATCATGGCGGCGACCGACGCCACCAGGATGTCGCGGTTCTTGATGTGCGCGAGCTCGTGCGCGATCACGCCGCGCAGCTCGCGCTCGGTGAGGAGCTGACGGATGCCCGTGGTGACCGCGACCACGCCGTGCCTCGGGTTGCGCCCGGTGGCGAACGCGTTGGGCGCGTCGTCGTCGACCACGTAGATGCGCGGCACCGGGATGTTCGCCTTGCCCGCGAGCTCGGCGACCATGCGCTCGAGCTGCGGATCGTCGCCCGGCCGGATCGGATGGGCGCGGTTCATCCTGAGGACGATGCGATCGCTGAAGAAGTAGGAGACGAAGTTCATCACCACCGCGATCGCGCCGAACAACCAGATGTAGCCGGGCGCGACGGCACCACCGATGACGACGAGCAGCGCGGAGAGCGCGCCCAGGAGCGCGACGGTCTTGAGCTGATTGACGACGGCGGACTTCATGATGAGACGTCAATCTAAGGTCGCCGCCGAAAATGCCAAGGGCCCGGCGACCGCGGTCGCCGGGCCCGTTCATCGACGATCTCGACGCTTACAGCGACAGCGACTGGAAGCCGAACGCCCGGACCAGCCAGATGGCGTGGTCGGTGCGGTTCGAGCCCGCGTCCGGGCAGAACGTCGTCGTGCCGCACGCGTCGATGATGCCGCGCCGGGTGATCTCCTCGACCCACGCGGCCTGCGCCGGCGCGACGTCGGTGAAGAGACCGGACGCCGCGGGCGGCGCGTACTCCGGGCCCTCGAGGAGCCGGAGCAACGTCACCGCCGCGTCACCGCGCTGGACGATGCTGTCGGGACAGAACAGGCGCGCGCCGCACGCGCGGAAGAGCCCGCGCGCCGCCGCGTCCTCGATGAAGTCGCTGCCGAACGAGTCGGGCGCGACGTCGTCGAACGGGATGCCCATCGCGCGCGGCGGCACGTACGTCGGACCGAACGCCGAGCGCATGCCCCAGACGGCGAACACGCGCCGGGTCTGCAGCCCGAGCGGACAGAAGTTGCCCGCGCCGCAGCCGAAGGTGATGCCGGCCCCCGCCAGGCCGTGGATCTCGCCGTCACCGCGGCTGCCCGCGGGCACGTCGAGGAACGCGACGAGCGCGGTCACGCCCACCGCCGGCACGTCGTACGGCGTGTTGGTCTCGACCAGGAGCTGGGCCTGGTAGAGCCCCGGCGCCAGGTTGCTCGCGTCGACCCGGACGGTCACCGTGCGCGACTGACCCGCCGGCACGTTCAGCATGGTCGGCGTCTCCGACAGCCACTCGACGTCCATCGAGCAACCGGCGGGCTCGCCGGTGCGCGCGACGTACAGCCGCTTGGTCTGCTGGTCGACGGCGATCAGGTTGCCCGCGCAGTCGAGCTCGAGGCCGGCGTGGCCGAAGTCGCCGAACAGCGGCACGCCGCCGTCGTTGATCTCGATCGTGCCGACGACCGCGAAGGCCTGGTCCATCACGACGATGTCGGGCGCCCCGGCCGGATCGCTGGTCAGGACGAACAGGTGACCGGTCCGCGGGTTGTAGCCCAGGCCCGAGATGTTCAGCCCGGTCTGCACCGAGCGCACGATCGTCCCCGCGCGGTCGAACTGGTGGATGCGCGCGTCGTTCCACGAGCCGGCGAAGAACGTGTCACTCACCGGGTCGTAGGCGAGGCCGCGCTGCGAGATGCCGAACGACGGACAGATCGTCGCGCCGGTCACCGTGCGGGTGCGCGGGTCGACCTCGTGGATGCAGTCGTCGCCGCCGACGTTGAGCTGCCACAGCGTGCCGCGGCGGCTGTCGAAGGCGAGGTCGGCGCCGAACACGTTGCCGTAGCTCGACACGTCGATCGTCTGACCCGTGCGGGTGCCGTCGAGGAGGAACTGGTACAGCTGATCGTCACCGCCGGCGGCGGCGATGTTGCCGACCCACGCCGACGACGAGCCCGCGTCCCAGCCGATGCCCCACGGGTACGCGAGGTTGGTCTCGATCACGCGCACCAGCTCGCCGGCGTTGAGCTCGCGCGCGGTGATCGTGGTCGGGAACTGCACGCCGCGCGCGTCGCGGTCGAGGAAGCGCTTCGGGCCGAGGCGGCGCACCGCCGGCGCGAACGGTCCGTTCGGCCGCGCGCTCGGCACACCGAGCATCTCGCGGAGCTCGACGGCGGCCGGCGCCGTGCCGTCGTTGGTCAGGGTGAGCGTGGCGGTCGCCATGCCGCGGTACGGCACGCGCACCGAGATCGAGCCCGGCGCGACCGCGATGCGGCCGGCGCGCAGGCGCAGGCTCGAGACGCGGCGCGTGCCGTTGATGCGCGGGACGACCATGCGATTCACCGCGACGTAGCCGGGCGCCGACGCCTCGACGCGTCCGGGCGCGGGCATGAACGCGACGTAGAACCCGTCGGGCTGCGCCGGGTCACGCGGCGTGGCGAAGGTGGTCACCGGCGGCTCGCCGGCGGCCGACACCCGCGCGCCGTTGACCGGCAGCTGGGTGTTGCGATCGAGCACGTCGCCGAAGACCAGGCCGCCGACGCGGGCGTCGCACGACGTGCGCGCGAAGCTCACGTCGTCGATCTGCCACCACCAGTCCCAGCCGGCGGTGTAGACGAAGCGCACGCGCGCGTCCGCGCGACCGTTCGCCGCCGAGGTGCCGAACGTGACGCGGCGCGGACCACGCGCGTCGCTCCGCTGGGTCGCGACCTCGACCCACTCGATGCCGTTCCAGATCTCCACGCGGGCGACCGTCGACGGCAGCGTGAACAGGTCCTGGTTGAAGCTGATCGCCAGGCCATCGCCGGGGCCGAAGCCCGACAGGTCGAGCACCGGCGACTCGAGGATCGTCGACATCTGCACGGCCGAGCCACACTGATCCGAGTCGGCGATGGCGAAGCCGCCGCTGCCCCCGGTCAGGTTGGTGCGGAACCCCGGATCGGTGTTGGTCCACGCCGGGTTGCCGGTACAGCCGGTCGTCGTGTTGGTGACGGTCCAGCCGGCGGCCGGGAAGGCGCCGTCGAAGCTCTCGGTGAGGAGCACGTCGTTGGACTTGCGGTAGCCGAGGGCCTCGCAGGTGCCGCCGTTGACCTCGAGCCCGAAGTGCGCGGTGACGTCGGTCGGACCGGGGGTGATGGGACGCGTGCGGGTCACGTAGCCCGGCGTCACCGCCGCGACGCGGACGTTGAAGTCGGTGCCCGCCGGCAGCTCGATCGAGTACCAGCCGGTATCCGGATCGGTGAAGACGCTGAGCGGCGACGTCCCGGTGGCCGTGAACGTCAGCTCGGCATAGAGCGGCCAGCCGTGCGCGGTGGCGTCGTAGACCCAGCCCTCGACGGCGACGAGCGGCGCGGCCTCGAGCGCGAAGTCGACGGTGACGACGGCGGCGTCGGCGACGGCGATGTCGTCGGCGGTCTGCGCCAGGTAGCCGAACGCCGAGGCGGTGAGGTCGTACGTGCCGGCCGGGACGCGCAGCCGGTACCGGCCGTCGGCGCCGGAGACGGCCGAGAACGCGCCGGTCGCGACGCGCGCGCCGGGGAGCGGATCGCCCTCGTCGTCGGTGACCAGGCCTTCGATCGTGCCGATCTCGGTCGCCGTGCACAGCGGCAGCTGGAACGACGCGATGCGGGTGCGCCAGTCGCCGGGCGACGCCGCGCTCGCGTACTCGCCGGTGAACCAGAACGTGCAGTCGTCGTTCTCGTCGACCGCCATCGTGAAGTAGTCGCCCCAGCGGTTGGCGGCGTTGTAGTCGGCCGACCCGTCGATGATGACGGCCTCGCCCTGGGCCAGCTCACCCGGGGGATCGTCCGCGAGGCGCGCCGCGTAGCGGAGGCCGGGGAACGTCGTGGTGCTCGCGACGGAATAGCCCACGGCCATGTTGCCGCGGGCGTCGACGTTGACCGAGCCCATCCAGCGCGAGAGGCCGTCCTCGGGCGCGTACGTGCCCGTCTGGTGGAGCGACGGCATGCTGCTCGGGTCGCGGAGCTCGGCCCAGCGCACGCCGGCGCGGTCACCGCCGACGTCGACGGTGTGGGTCACGAACATCGCCTCGTGGGTGCCGAGGTTGCGATACGGCAGCCGGTACATCGTCATGACCGACAGCGAGTCGAGGCGGTTGCCGCCCGGCTGCTGGATGCATGACCGGTTGAACATGCACAGCTCGGCGTCGAACTCGGGCGCCGGCACGTTCACCGGGCCGGTCAAGGTCGAGAGGTTCTCCGGATCGGTCCAGTCGACGTGGAAGGCCCAGACCTTGTACTCGTCGCTCGCCGGATCGGGCGTGGTCGACCAGACCTCGTCGTCGTAGGCCTGCACGAGGTAGTTGGGCGCGCCCGCCGGCGGCGGCACGCGGCCCTCGAGGTGAGCGTTGAGGAGCGCGAACACGTCCTCGCCCGGCTCGGGCGAGCGGACGTCGAAGCGCACCATCGCCGCGGGCAGGCCCATCACCATCGACTCGCGATCGAACGCCGCCGTGAAGACGCCGGCGAAGTTGAGCGACGCGTCGAACTCGTTGACCGTCATGTAGTAGCCGTCGGGCCACACGCTCAGCTTGGGATAGTCGTTGAGCGCGCCACCCGGCGAGACGACGTAGTCGTAGAGGTAGTAGGGACCGAGCGGATCGGGCGTCTGCGACACCGCGAAGCACTGGTGCCCGCCCTCCGGGGTGAAGATCGCGAACTGCGAGAACACCCAGCGATCCGCGAGCTGGTCGTAGAGCACGATCGGATCGCCGTCGTTGTGGGTCTCGCACGGGCCGCCGAAGCCGACCCACGGCGTCGAGCCCGGCGCGGGCGGACTGAGCAGGTTGCCCGCCTTGTCGTAGACGCCGATGATCAGGTTGACGTACTGGACGAAGTGGTTGGGGCCGACGTCGCCGCTCACGTCCGGCGGATGGACGCGGCCACCGATGGTGGCGGCGTTGTCCGCGTTCGAGAGGCCGTCGAACGACAGCGTCGGATCGGGCGCGTTCACCGCGCCGGGGTGCGTCTGCTGCACCGGATCGACGGTGGCACCGGTCCGACGATGGCGCTTCACCGGCGGCTGGAGGTCGGGCAGCACGCGCGGCGTGCCGTGCTGGGCCGCGCGCTGCGCCATGATCTCGCCGAGCGGCGCCGACTCTCCGCGGCGCGCGGGATAGATCACACGTGGCTTGCGCGACACGGTCGTGGCGCCGTCGTTGAACCACGAGTCATCGGTGATCGTCGGCGCGCGCGGCGGTCCCGAGTCAGACGGTGGGGGGGTATCGCCGCCGCCACACGCGACGAGCGAGGTGGCGGCGACCAGCAGCGTCGCGTTCGCGAGCTGCCATCTCCGGGCGAGGTGAGCACTGGACATGGGGGAGGACTCCTCGAAGTGGGTTCGAGCCGTCGCGCGCGTGTGCAAGCGACATGCGAGGCGTGCGCATCTGCGCACCATCACGTCGATCCCGACGAGGCTCGTTCGTCACGTGCGCGCGCTGACGCGCACGCGGCTCACGTCGCGATCGACACAGCGGCGCACACGGGAGATCGTGGCAAGGCGCGGCAGGTGCCGCGTGCGGCCCAGGTCGCTATGCCGCGACCGCACACCCGGTGACGGTTTGCGGCACTCGTGTGGCCTGGCGCAACGTCTTCTATCAGTGCATGTCGTGACCGCGACGCCAGGTCTCGATCAACACCTCGATCAGCTGCTCGTGCATGACGGCGCTGTAGACGAGGGCGATCGTCGCCAGCGCGGCGACGCCGGCGTGAAGGACGATCACGCGCGCCGGGATGGCGCCTTTGCGTCGTGCCAGCTCGAGCCCGGCACCGGAGAGCCACGTGATCGCCACCGCACCCGCGAGGACGAGCTGCGCCGCGCGCGCCGCGAGCAGGTTGCCCGACTCCGCCACGACGCCGAGGACGAGCGCGACCGGGACGAGGTACACGACCTCGAGCGGCGGCGGCCAGAGCGCGCGGACCGCGCCGCGCAGCGAGCCCGCCCGCCGCCAGAGGGTGAGCAGCGCGACCAGCGCGCACGCGGCGAGCGTGACGCGCGCGACGAGGCCCCAGCGGGCGTGCGCGCGGGCGGTGTCGAGATCCTCGAGCGCGTCGGCGAGCGCGAGCCGCGCGAGATCGTCCGGCGGCACGAGCGCGCGGAGCTGGCGCTCGGCGCGATCGTGCTCGCCCGTGACGGTCCACAGCCCGGCGCGCGCGAGCCCGGCGCGGAAGCGCTCGAGGTCGGAGGTCGCCGCCGCCTCGGCGCGCTCGTACCAGGGGAGCGCGCGGCCGTGGGCGCCGATGCGTGCCCACGCGTCGCCGAGCCACAGGGCGGCGGCGGACTCGCGCGGGTAACCGCGATTCCGGTCGAGCAACACGCCGAGCGCCGCGAGGTGCGGCTGCGGATCGGCGGCGCCGGCGGCCGCGCGCACGAGCCGGTCGTGCTCGGCGGCGGCGGCGTCCCATCGCCCGTCGCTCCCCCCCGCCGCGGTGAGCTCGGCGAGGCGGGCGGTCGCGCGTCGCGCGAGCCGGCTGTCGGGGTGACGTTCCAGGAGCTGCTTCCACAGCGCGCGCGCGCCGGCGAGGTCCCCCTGGCGCTCGGCGATCGACGCGGCCTCGCCGAGGGCGTCGTCGGCCCAGCGCCCGTCGGGCGCGGACGCCGCCAGGGCCTCGAGCGCGGCGCGTGCCCCGACGAGGTCGCCCTCCCCCAGCTTCCGCGTCGCCGCGGCGAACGCGGCCTCCTGCGCGGCCTCGTCGGGTGTGCCGGGAGTTGCCGGCCCCTCCGGCGGCGCCTGACCCGCGAACAGGACGATGATCGCGACCAGGCACGCGTACACGCGCGCAGCGTACCATCCAGTCTGGATCTCGCGACTTGTGGGTGATCGCGTTCCAGCACGCAACCGCGGAAGGCGGCCTTCGACAAGGGGTGCATCATGAACGACGACGTCGTCTATCCGACCGGCCCTGCCGCGGTGCCACCCGATCTCACCCGGCCGACCGCCGCGTACAAGCGCCACGCGTACCTGGCCGTCGCCGGGTTGCTGGTCTTCGTGACCGCATACTTCGGCCTCGCCGGGTGGTTCGCCTGGACGGCGTACCGCCTGCTCTCGAGCCTCGCGCGCGCGCCGGACAGCTGGATCCTGCTCGTGGTCGGAGGCAGCGGCGCCGCCTTCCTCGCGGTCTTCATGCTGAAGGCCGTCATCCCCGCGCGACGCGCGAAGGACGAGGCGCGCGACCTCGAGATCACGGCCGCCGATCATCCGCGGCTCTTCGCCTTCCTCCACCGGCTGGCCGACGAGGCCGGCGCGCCCCGTCCGCACCGCGTGTTCGTCTCACCGCGCGTCAACGCGGCGGTGTTCTACGAGCTCAGCGTCGCGAACCTGCTCCTGCCGTCCAAGAAGAACCTCGAGATCGGCCTCGGCCTGGTCAACGTGCTCACCCTCGGCGAGATCAAGGCGGTCCTCGCGCACGAGTTCGGTCACTTCGCCCAGCGCACGATGGCGGTCGGCCGCTGGGTCTACACGGCGCAGCAGATCGCCGGCCACATCGTGGTCAAGCGCGACCAGCTCGACGAGGCGCTGCACGCGCTCTCGCGCATCGACCTGCGCGTCGCCTGGATCGGCTGGATCCTGCGCCTCATCGTGTGGTCGATCCGGTCGCTCGTCGACACCCTCTTCGGCTGGGTCGTGATGGCCCAGCGGGCGCTGTCGCGCGAGATGGAGCTGCAGGCCGATCTCGTCGCGGTCTCGCTCACCGGCTCCGACGCGCTCGTGCACGCGCTGCACCGCCTCGAGGCCGCCGACGACGCGATGGACCGGACGCTCGCGTTCACGGGCAGCGAGGTGGCCGCCGGTCGCGCGGTCGCCGACGTGTTCGCGATCCAGACGCGCATGCTGGAGCACAAGCGCGCGATCCTCGATGATCCGACCTACGGCCAGGTGCCGCCCTTGCCGGCCGATCCGGCGGCCCACCGCGTCTTCGAGGAGCAGCTCGGGCATCCGCCGCGGATGTGGGCGACGCATCCGCCGAGCGAGCTGCGCGAGGCGAACGCCAAGCGGGTCTACGTGAGCGCGCCGCTCGACGACCGCTCCGGGTGGATCCTCTTCGACGATCCGGACGGGCTACGCGCCAGGGCCAGCGCGGCGCTTCTGGCTCACGTCGACAAGCGTCTCGAGCCGGTGCCCGTCGAGGCGTCGCTCGCGGCCGTCGACAAGGCGTTCGATCGGCGCTTCTTCGATCCGGCGTACCGCGGCGTGTACCTCGGGCGCTCGGCGATGCGCGCGGCCGAGGACGTCGACGCGATCTACGGACCGACGGCGGCCGAGGACGCGGACGCCGCCGCGGCCGCGCTCCAGGCGCTGTACCCCGCGTCGCTCGCCGCCGACCTCGCCCAGGTCCGCGAGCTGACGGTCGAGAAGGCTGCGCTCGAGGCGCTGCGCAAGGGCGTGCTCGAGGCGCCGGGCCGGGTCGTGCGCTTCCGCGGCCAGGACCGGAAGCGCAAGGAGCTGCCCGCGCTCATCGCCGACGTCGAGCGCGAGCTCGCCGCGGCGCGCGAACGGGTCACCGATCACGACCGTCGCGTCCGCACCACGCACCTCGCGGCGGCGCGCACGCTCGGCGGCGGCTGGGACACGTACCTTCGCGGGCTGGCGGCGCTCGTGCACTACGCCGATCACGCCGAGGCCGACCTCGACGACGCGGTCGGCCACGTCGACAACATGGTCGCGGTGGTCACCGCCGACGGCAGGGTCACCGAGCGCGAGATCGATCGGCTGGTGGCGGCCGGCACCGAGCTCTACGAGGCCCTCCAGCGGATCTACGGTCACGCCGGTGAGGTCGTGATCGGCGAGGCGCTCGCGAAGACGCTGCAGATCGAGAGCTGGCGCGCCGATCTCGAGGACTTCCAGCTCGACCCGCCGTACCCGAGCAACATCGGCGACTGGCTCGACGCCGCGATGTCCTGGGTGCGGGCGGCCTCGTCGCGGCTGTCGCGCCTGCACGACGCCGCGCTCGAGGAGCTCCTGCGCGCCGAAGCGGAGGTCGGACGCGCGACGCAGGCGGGCACGCCGCTCGGCGACGCGCCGCCGCCGCCGCGGGTGCCGGCGCGCTACCACGTGCTCGTGCCCGGCCGCGAGCGCCCGCGCCAGCAGCGCCTCGGCTGGTGGGACCGCTTCCAGCTCGCCGACGGCTTCGGGCCGGCCGCCGCCCGCACCGTGGTCGCCGCGGCGATCGTCGGCGGCGTGCTCTGGGCCGGGCGCATGACCGGCGACGCGACGCTCTACATCTACAACGGGCTCGGCCGACCGGTCGCCGTCCACGTCGGCGGGACGCGCGTCGAGGTGCCGGCCCACGGCATGCGCGAGCTCGAGCTCGACACCGGCACCCACGCGATCCTGACCCAGACCACCGACGGCCGGGTGATCGAGTCGTTCGAGGCGAGCGCGGGCGAGGAGCTCGGCCGCTACGTCTACAACGTCGCGCAGGCGTCGCCGCTCGTCACGTCGACCTTCGCCCGGACCGCGTCCGACGCCGGCGCGCCGCGCTTCACGACGAAGCGGTGGTTCCGGACCGAGGCCGACCGCGTCCACGGCACACTCCCGTCGCAGGTCGAGGGCAAGGGCGACTCGGTGTCGGTGCTGGCGAGCCTCATCGACGAGCCGCCGTCCGCTGCCATCCAGGGCTTCGCGGCGCCCGAGATCGAGGCGATGGCGCTCGCGCACGCCCGCTGGGAGCCCGCCGCCAGCCCCGATCTGGCGAGCTGGATGCAGCTGGTGCCGGAGGAACGGATCGCGCCGATCATCCTGGCGCGCGTCGAGGACGACCCGGACGACGTGCTCGCGCTGCGCATGCAGCAGGACCTCGGCGGCGCGGAGGTGTGCACGCGCCACACCGCGCGCGCCGCCGAGCGCCCCGAGGACGCCCGGTGGCAGTACCTCGCCGCGCGCTGCGCCCCCGACGGTCCCGAGCAAGACGCCGCCCTCGCGGCGATGGCCGCGCGGTTTCCCGACGCGCCGTGGTCGGTGTACTCGCTGGCCGTGCTCGACGAGCACGCCGCGCGATGGGACGACGCGGCGAACCACTACCAGCGGGCGATCGCGCTCCTCCCCGAGATGCGGGAGAACCTGGCGATGCGGCTGGCCCGCACGCGCCGCGCCTCGGCCGCCGACGACGACGCGGTCATCGCCGACCTCGCGCCGTACGCGCCGGTGATCACGGCCGTCCTCGCGCTCGAGCGCGCGACGCCGCCGCCCGAGCCATGGATGACGCCCTGGTGGCACCTCGGCTTCGGGCGCGTCGCGCAGGCGGACCGGGCGGGGGACGCGAGCAACCTGCACCTGCAGGTCCTGCTCGCCGCGTCGGACGGCGCCCCGGCCGAGCTCGTGAACCGCGTGCTGGCGCTCTCGCCGACCTCGCTCGACCCGTTCGACGCCCTGCTCGGCTACGCCCTCGCCGTGCGGACCGGGCGCGATGGCGAGCCGTACCTCGCGCGCACGAGCGAGCTCGGGCCGTACGCCGAGCGCGCGCGCGCGTTCCTCGTCGGGCTCGGCGGCCACCAGGACGTCGCCTCGCTCGCCCGGCTCGAGGCCGCGCTCGGACCGCTGCCGATCGAGGTGCGCGCCCGGCTCCTGGCCACGGCGGCCGTGCTCGTCGGCGAGGACTGTCCGCCCGCGTGGCGCCAGCTCGCGCGCCGCGCGCTCTTCCGCACCGAGCGCCCGTACCTCGCGCCGACCTGAGGGCCGGCACGACGACGGTCAGAAGGCCGCGCCGAGCTGGACGGTGGCCGTCACCGCGTCGTTCACGTCGACGAGCGCGCCGCCGAGGCCGGCGGGACGGAACCCGCGCGCGTTCACGACGGAGAGCTGCCCCTGCCCGCGCCACTTCTTCCAGCGGCCGGCGGCGACGCCGGCGATCACCTCGGTGACGTCGTCGCGCTTCCGATCGACGCTCGGGTTGAGGAACCCGCCGAGCACGTACGGCTCGAGGTACGGCTTGTTCTTCTTGGCCCCGCCGAACCGCCAGCCGGCCGCGGCCTGGGTCGCGACGAACGTCGTGCGCTCGCGCCCCGCGGCGGCGGCGCCGAGGTGGCTCTGGCCGACGAGCACGTCGGCCCAGAGCCGGAGCCCGAGCCCCGCGTCCTTCAGATCGAGCTCCAGGTCCGCGCCGCCGGCCCAGTGACGCGCGACGCGCGAGCCGTCGATGGTCTCGCGGTTCGAGGCGACCACGCCGACGCGGAGGTCGGGGCAGAGGTCGTGCTCGACGCGCAGCGCCGCGGCGACCCCGGCGCCGTCGGCCAGCGCGCGGGCCGGATCGGCGCCGTCCGTGGACGTCGACTGCGAGAGCGCCGCGATCACCCGCGGCCCGTCGTCGGTGGGCTGCCACGACACCTGCACGGCATCGCGCCGTCCCGTCAGCGTGATGCCGTCCTCGAGCGCCCTGGCGACGACGCCGCGCTCGATCGTGGGCAAGGTCCACGCCGACGCGTTCTCCAGCGCCGAGACCGGCAGCTTGAAATGTCCCGCGCGCACGGAGACGCCGTGCCCCGCCTTCAGGTCGACGAACGCGTCCTTGACCTCGACGCCGCGCGCCGCCTCGATCGCGACCTTGGCGCGCAGCTTCTCCTTCCAGACGTAGTTCACCGCGACCCGCGCGCTGTCGAGGGTGAGCTCGCCCTGCCACGGATCGCTCTCCACCGAGGCCGCGGTGAAGCGCGAGAACACGCGGCCCGCGAACGAGAGCGGCTCGTCGTCCTTGGGCGCCTCCTCCTCGTCGGCGCGCGCGCTTCCGGCTCCGGCCGCGAGCATCATCGCGGCCGTCACGAACGGCATGGAACGCATCGGGGTCACTCCTGGCCGTGCGGCCGTGCCTGCTTGATGTAGAGCTGGGGCGTCTCGCCCGGCGCGCCCTCGAACTTGAACTCGACGTCCATCGCGTACCACGCCCCCGGCGTCGCGCCGTAGGCGACGCGGAAGTAGTCGTGGATGCGATCGAGCGCGTCGGCGAGCGTGAAGAGCTGCGTCGTCGTGAGCACGTTGGTGTTGGGCGCCGTCAGGTTCGAGCGCTTGAGGTAGACGACGGGCTGCCCCTGCTGCTCCCAGAAGACGAGGATCTGGTCGGTGGTGACGCCGGCCGGCGGCAGGACGACCGACTCGCCGCCCAGCTGCACGTTCACGTAGAGCGCCGGGTTGAGGCCCGACGTGTCGTACGGGTTGTTGGTGAGGGCCACGCCGTTGGCCTCCTCCTCTGGGAACGCGCGATGGACGAGGAGCGCCATGCCGACGGCGAGGTGCTCGATGCCGCGGTAGCTGCGCTCCTCGAACGCCTTGAAGTTCCAGACGCTCGCCCAGACGCGGCGGATGGCGTCCTCGATCGGATCGTCGAGATCGCCGGGCTGCCCCGAGACCGAGGTGTAGAGGCCGGCGCCGGTGAAGCCGTCGAGGTCCTCGGCGTTGGTGCTCGAGCGGAAGCGCATGCGCGTGGCCGGGTACTCGGCGTTCAGCTTGTCGGTCACCAGCTGGACGAACGCGGCGTCGATGGGCGCTGCCGCCATGTCGGCGCGCAGCTGGGCCAGCTGCCGATCGCGCACCGCCGGATCGTTGGTGAAGGCGGGGTCGGCGATCATCGCGGTGATGCGGGCGTCGAAGCCGTTCTGCTCCATGAACTGGCGGTAGTAGAAGATCGGGATGGCGAAGCCCTTGGGCATGGGCACGCCCTCGACGAACGTGAGCGCGCCGAAGTGCGCCGCCTTGCCGCCGTACGCGCGCGTCGTGGTCTTCACCGCGTCCTTGAGCGTCGTCGTCTGGTCGACGACGACGAGATCGACGTCGTCGCGCAGATCGGTCGCCGTGAGATCCACGCCGGGCACCTGGATCGCCGCCGGCCGGTGTTCCTCCCACCAGGCGTCGGCCTCGGCCTGGGTGACCTCGACCAGCTCGTACTCGAACAGGTCGACGCGGAGGCGCACCCACTTGCCCTCGAGCGCGCGCAGGGTCGGGCTGTCGAACGCGCCGCGCAGCGCCATGTTGGGCGTCCCGCGGTTCTTCGACAGCACGTTCACGTGCGACAGCGGGGTCTGGAACTCGGCGGTGATGATGCCCATCGCGACCGAGATGTCGTTGGGGACGTGGTCGAGGACGGCGATGTCCCGGAACGAGAGATACTTCAGGCCGCCGGAGAGCTCGTCGGCGGTGAAGAACCGCAGCTGACCGTAGCTCTCGGCGACGTTGAGCGGCTGGTAGGTGATGCCCTCGTAGAGCTCGTCGGTGGTGATGACCTTCACCGAGTCCGGGAGGTCGTCGACGATCGACGCGACCGCCTCCGACGTCGGGTGGAAGTAGAGGTCGCCGCCGATGAAGGTGGCGCCGGCGATCGCGTGGTACGCGGTCGCCACCATGTCGGCGTCGGCCGTGTCGTACGGCGAGATCTCGTACACCCAGATGTCGGGCTGCTCGTAGTGGGTGAGCGCGCCGAGCAGGAAGCGCCGCGACGGCGTGAAGTACTCGGTGGTGTTGAACTCGGCGAGCATGGGCACCACGGGCAACCCGTTGCCCGAGAGGTGCGTCGACGCGAACATGTAGTGCGTCTCGTAGAGGACGCTGTTCTGGAAGTGGAGCCGGTCCAGGTCGACGCGATCGACGATGGTCTTGACCGAGCGCGCCCCCGGGATGGTGGCGTCGAGCGGCCGCGACGCCAGCGCCTGGAAGTCGGCGGTGCAGCCGAGGGTCGGCGAAGATTCCGTCGCCTCGGTGAGCCCGAGGCAGACCGGCGCGTCGCTGCCGCCGCACGCGGCGAGCGCGAGCAGCACCCCGAGCACGCACGCGTGTCCTTCGACGCGCCGCTGCGCGGCTCGCTCAGGACGAACGGGAGGCGACGGGGTCATGGCTCGAGCGCGAAGCAATAGATGCCGCCCCAGCCGCCGCCGGCGCCCACGCTGGTGCCCGTGCCCGGACCGTTCTGGACGAGGTTGACGCCCGGCGAGCACCCGCGCAGCTGGTGCGCGCGGATCCAGTGCTGGCCGCTCATCGCCGGCCACGAGTGGCCACAGCGGACGGCGTTGGCCGTGCCCGGCCCCGCGTCCGTCCAGTCGTTGCAGGTGTTGGCGGCGCTCGTGCCCTCGAAGCGGCCCTGGGTCGTCGAGGCCGTCATCACGTCGTGGGAGTCACCGAGCGTCGTGAGCGGCGTGCCGTTCTCGTCGGGGAGATCGTTCACGGTCTGGGAGTCGCCGGCCGGGCGGTTGCCGCTGATGAGGCCGGCGATGTTGTTCGCGATCAGGCGCCCGTTGCGGTCGTACCAGGGGCCCTGGCCGATGCGGTCGATCGCGTGGATGGGGTTGCCGTTGTTGTAGGTCGACAGGAACGCCCGCCACGTCTTGTGACCGAAGCCGACCGCGGCGGCGGCGTTCTGGCAGATCTGGTCGGCGCCGGCCAGGCCGCCGAGGTTCCCGCCGAAGCCGTCCTGGCTGCCCGACTGGGAGCGCATCGTCGCCAGGCTCGTGACGAAGAAGCTGAACTGGACGTCGGGCGCGTCCGGGGGCGCGGCGTCGATGGGGTCACCGCCGCCGTCGGCGGAGCCGGAGCCGCCCCCGTCGCCGTCGTCAGTGGCGTCATCGTCGCCGCCCCCGCCGCACGCGGCGACGGGGACCACGAGGCAAAGGGCGAGGAGTCGATTCCAGATCGTCATACGCGTCACTCCGGGTCCGAGGGGATGGCTCTTTGGGCCTGTCCAACCGTCCACGGCCAGGCTTAAGATTCTCTTACGGAAGCGCCACGAAGATGCGACCAGAACGTAACCGTCGCTGACATTCGACCGCGCCTCCACACCTCGCATGCCATCGTCTCTGGCTGATGTCGCCGCCCAGTTTCCCGCAGCTTCCCAGGAGCTGCGCGAGGGGCGCGAGCTGTTGCGCCGGGTCGACACCAAGTTCGTCTGCGCCCGGCCGATCGCGCTCCAGGTCGTCAAGACCCTCCTCGGCCACTACGCCGCGCTGCCGACCCCGGGCGGCAACCTGGCCACCTACCGGAGCCTCTACTTCGATACGAGCGACCTCCGCTGCTACCACGACCACCGCCGAGGTCGCCGGCTACGCCACAAGGTCCGCATCCGGCACTACCCCGATCGCGCGCTGAGCTACCTCGAGGTGAAGACCAAGCGCAACGAGGCGGTCACCGACAAGCAGCGCCGTCCGATCGCGTTCCGCGAGGAGCGCCTGGGCGAGGCGGAGCGCGCCTTCCTCGCCCGCATCGTCGACCTGCCCATCGACGACCTGGCGCCGATGATGCGCATCGACTTCCGGCGCGTGAGCCTGGTCGCGCTCCACGCCGCGGAGCGGGTGACGATCGACTGCGACCTCGCCGCCGAGACCATGGACGGCGCGCGCTGGGATGCGGGCGACCGGGTGGTGGTCGAGGTGAAGCAGTCGCCGTTCTGTGTGCGCACGCCGGTGATGGGGGCGCTCCTCGCCCACGGCCTGCGCGAGCAATCGATGAGCAAGTACACGATCGCGACGGCGCTGGTCCGCCCGGACCTGCGGCGGAACCGGTTGTTGCCCGAGCTGAAGGCGATCGAGAGGATGACCGCATGAACTGGCCGATCAACCAGAACGACTTCTTCGGAACCGAGCAGTTCATGGACGCGGGCGACTTCCTGCGCCTGGTGACGCGGCTCTCGCTGGACCTCAGCTTCGTCGCGGTGGTGGTCCTCCTCGTCTACTACCGGCTCTACAAGAACCGCGAGTTCGTCTTCACCTACTTCATCTTCAACCTGATCACGTTCTCGATGTGCGTGCTCCTGCGGAAGGTGCCGATGGAGCTGGGCTTCGCGCTCGGCCTCTTCGCGGTCTTCGGCATCCTGCGGTACCGGACCGAAGAGATCCGCATGCGCGATCTCACCTACCTCTTCATCATGATCGGCCTCGGCATCATCAACGGCGTCGCCAACAAGAAGGTCTCGACCGCCGAGCTCCTGCTGGTCAACACGGCGATCGTCGGCCTGACCGCGCTCCTCGAGCTGCCGGCGTCGGCGCGGCGCTACGGCGCGACGCCGATGCTCTACGACAACCTGCGGCTGCTCCAGCCCCAGCACCGGGCCGAGCTCGTCGCCGACCTGCAGGCGCGCACCGGCCTCGACGTCATGCGCGTCCAGGTGCATCGCATCGACATGCTGCGCGACGCCGCCGAGATCACCGTCTTCCACCGCGGCGCCAGCCGTCCCGAGGAGGTCCAGCGTGACGCCGCGTGAGCTCTCGACCCTCTTCGCGGCGGCGATGCTCGCCCTGACCCTGGCAGCATGCGGCGACGACGCCCCGCCCGACGACACCGACGGCGGCGTCGTCGCGTGCACCACGCCCACGACCGAACGCTACCTGCCGTTCGTGGTCGGCCGCAGCTGGACCTACGACACGAGCGACATGGGCGGGCCGAACGTCGTCAAGACGTCGACGGTCGAGGCGCTCGAGGACGTCGGCGACCGCAAGACCGGCGTGACCGCCTACCGCATCCGCACCGGCAAGAGCGGCGGTCAAGGCGACGTCGTGAGCTGGCAGGAGGACCGGTGCACCTCGATCGTCCGCCATCGCGAGCAGAACTTCGACGTGAACGACACGCTCCTGACCGATCAGTTCTACGTGCCCGGCAAGCTCCGGGTCGACGAGTCCGCGGAGCACACGGCGCTCGGCGCGACCTGGACGACGGCGTACACCGAGGTCGAGGTCGACCCGATCCTCGGCACCAAGACGGTGTCCAAGGACGAGACCTGGACGGTCGAGGCGGTCGACGAGATGGTGACGACCCCGGCGGGGACGTTCACGTGCCTGCGCGTGCGCAAGACGACGTCGGGCAACGCCGACAAGACCTACTGGTTCGCCAAGGGCTTCGGGAAGATCCGGGAGATGGGCGAGCAGACCGAGGTCCTCACCGGGTACACGATGCCATGAGCGCCATCGTCCGCATCTTCGCCGTCTCGACCGTCCTCCTCGCCGCCTGCGGCGGCGGTGACGACGGCGGCGACGACGACGGGATCGACGTCTCGAGCCTCACCTACGCGCCGTGCGCGCAGGCGACGCACGTCGGCGGCTTCGACATCATCCTCGGCGACGGCTTCACGTCGGTGCAGGGCCAGGTCAACGATGCCGTCACCCCGAGCCGCGTGCTCGACACGCTCGGCGAGAACGGCGCGTGTGCGTGGGTGAAGGCGCCGTCGCTCGTCTGCAACCCCGCCTGCCCGACCAGCCAGACGTGCGGCCCGGGCAACGTGTGCGTCGACGCGCCGGTGGCGCAGGACGTCGGCACCGTCGGGGTCGCCGGCATGCTCGCGGCCGTCTCCATGCCGCCGCGGCCGCCGGTCTACTACTACAACTTCACCGGCACCCTGCCTCACCCCGGCTTCGCCGCCGGCGCCGGCATGAGGCTCGACGCGCCCGGCTTCTCGCTCCTCGGCTGGGGCATCGATCCGCTCACGACGAACGCCACGACGATCGACGTGCAGTCGGGCGCGCCGGTGACCGTCACCTGGAGCGCACCGACGATGACCGGCCCGGCCAAGGTCGAGATCTCGCTCAACGTCAACGGCCACGGCCTCGTCGGCAGCCACGTCGACTGCGTCGTCGACGACACCGGGGCGTTCACGATCCCCGAGCCGATGGTGACCAGCCTGCTCGGCGACGGCATGTCCGGGTTTCCGACGCTCACGGTGCGTCGCACGACCACCGACTCGGTCGACACGGCGCACGGCTGCGTCGAGCTCGACGTCGAGAGCGCGGTGACGCTCGACGTCATCATCCCCGGGCTCGAGTCGTGCAGCGGCGACGAGGACTGCACGCCGCCCGAGACGTGCCAGCCCGATCTCACCTGCGGCTAGGCGCCGCCGCTCATGCCCGACAGGATCCTGCTCATCGAGGACGACCAGGAGCTCGGCGCGCAGATCGTCGAGAGCCTGAAGAAGGCCGGCTTCGATCCCACGTGGTGGCGGGCCGGGCGCCACCTCGAGCCGGCGCACCTCTCGGGCCTGGTCCTCGTCATCCTCGATCTGATGCTGCCGAGCGTCTACGGGCTCGACATCCTCAAGGAGCTGCGCGCGAGCGGCGCCGAGGTGCCGGTGCTCGTGCTCTCGGCGCGCAACGACACCGCCGACAAGGTGCGCGCGCTCAAGCTCGGCGCCGACGACTACATGACCAAGCCGTTCTGGCCCGAGGAGCTCGTCGAGCGCGTGCGCGCGCGCATCCGGCGCCCCGCGCTCCAGCGCGGCGACGCGCTCGAGGTCGGCAAGCTGCGCCTCGATCTCGCGACGCGCGGGGCGACGGTCGACGGCGGCGTCGTCGAGCTCACCCGCGTCGAGTTCGACCTCCTCGCCGCGCTCGCCCGGCGGCCGGGCGTCGCCGTCACCCGCGGCTGGCTGGTCGAGCACGTGCTCGACCCGGACCGCGAGGGCAACGAGCGCACGCTCGACGTCCACGTCTCGCGGCTGCGCAAGAAGCTCGGCGCCGCGGTGCGCGTCGAGACGGTCTGGGGCATCGGCTACCGGCTCGGCACGGGCGCGGAGCCCGCGTGAAGCTGCGCACCCGGCTCGTGGTCGCGACGATCGGCGTCACCGTGCCGATGGTCGTGTTGCTCATGTGGCTCGACGGTCGGGCCCGCCACCAGGCCGCGGCCGTCGCCCTGTCGGAGGGCATCACGCGCCGCCTGCAGAACCCCGACGAGCGCTACCGTTGCGAGGACGCGCCGGCGGCGTGGGGCAAACCGAGGCCGCGCGGTGGGCCGCCGGGCCGGGACCACGCGCCGCCGCGCCGACCGCCGCCGTTCCCGATGGGCGCGCCGCCGGTGCACTACGCGTACGACGAGGCGCTGCGCTCGCCCAACCCGGCGGCGCCGGCGCTCTCGCCGGCGTGGGCGCGCGGCGCCGACGAGCGCGACTTCTACATCGTGCCGCGGGCGTGGTGGAGCGACGACGTCGACATCGTCGTGCGCACGCCGTGGGGCGAGGGCCCGTGCGCCTACGTCCTCACCCACGGCACGACGACGCCGGGCTTCATCGGCGCGCTCCTGCCGGCGAGCCCGATCTGGCTCCTGCCGCTCGCCGCCGTGCTGGTCGCGATCCTCGTCGCCGTCGGCCCGGTGATCGCGCGCATCCGCCGCCTCACCGCGGCGGTCCAGCGCTCGGCGGCGCAGGGCTTCGCCGACTCCGTCCCGGTGGAGGGCAAGGACGAGCTCGGCGAGCTGGCCCGCGCCTTCGACGCCGCGAGCCGGGAGGTGCGCGCCCAGCTGGCGGTCAAGGACCAGCGCGAGCAGACGCTGCGCGAGTTCCTCTCCAGCACGACGCACGACGTGATGATCCCGCTCACCGTGCTGCAGGCGCACCTCACGACCCTGCGCGAGGCGCACGCCGCCGGCCGCGCGCCCGATCCGCTCATCCTCACCGCGGCCATGGACGAGACCCACTACATCGGCGCCCTGCTCCACAACCTCGCCGTCGCCGCCAAGCTCGACGCCGGCGAGCCCGGCATGATCAAGGGCCCGGTCGACCTCAACGCGCTGGTCACGCGCGTCGTCAGCCGCCACGCGCCGATCGCCCGGCAGCGCGCGATCGCGCTCGAGCACGCCGTGCCCGAGCAGCCGCTCGAGACCGAGGCCGACGTCACGATGCTCGAGCAGGCGGTGTCGAACGTCCTCTACAACGCGATCCGCCACAACCGCACCGGCGGCCACGTCGCGCTCATCCTCGAGCCTCAGCCCGAGGAGCGCTTCCGCGTGCGCGTGATCGACGACGGCCCGGGCATCCCGCCCGCCCAGCTCGAGCGCGTCGCGAAGCGGGGCCAGCGCGGTGATGCCGCGCGCACCCGCGCGCCCGACGGCCAGGGCCTCGGCCTCGACATCGCGCACCGGGTCGCCCGGCTGCACGGCCACGACCTGCGCTTCACGGCGTCGGAGTTCGGCGGGCTCCAGGTCGATCTCGAAGGACCGACCGAGCCGTCCCGCCCCGAGCCGAAGGATCAGTGATTGCCGTGATTGCCCAGCTCCTTGCGGAGCGAGTCGATCACCTCGGCGTAGCTCGTGCTCTTCACCACCTCGGCGAGCTCGGCGGTGTAGCGGGTCACCAGATCGTGCCGGCCCCGCGCGATCGCGTCCTTGCGGGCGTGCGAGAGCGTGACGAACGCGCGCTCGGCGTTGACGAAGTACTCGGCGACGGCGATGACCGCACGCGCGGCGGAGGCGGTGACGGAGCGCGACTCGTCGAGGAAATCGAAGCGACGCCCTTCGCTGTTGACGACGGCGACCTCCACCTTGGCCAGCGCGTCGAGGCCGGCCTTGCGCCGCTTGGTCTCGATCGCCGCCGACACGTGGAAGCCGGCGAGGGTGAGCGACTTGAGCGACTGGTACTCGCGCGCGTAGCGCCCGATGAGCGCGCCCCAGAGGGCGTCGATCGGGCCGACGCCCTCCCCTTCGATCGTGTGGGTGTTGCCGTTCTCGGTCACCTCGACCGAGACACGCGACGCCAGCTCGGGGACCTCTTCGGTGTGGAGCTTGGCGAGCCGCAGCTCCAGGTAGCCGTCCCCGAGGATGCGCCGGATGAGATCCAGGTTCTCGGCGGGAATGTTGGTCACCTCGCCAGGATAGCGCACCGCGCGCCGGCTCGCTCCCCTGGTTTCACGTCAGACCGGCGGCCGGTTGTTGTGATCGGGCTGGCAATGCATAGTGCGGTGCGTGACCGTCGGCTCCCTGCGAGTGCTCGAAGACCACGTGGCGAGGCTGCGGGAGTGTCGCCTGTGCCCGCAGATGCAGGGCCCCGTGGTCACCGGACGCCCGGTGCTGTCGCCGGTCATGTTGATCGGCCAGGCGCCCGGCACACGGGAAGGCCCCGCCGGCAAGCCGTTCGCGTGGACGGCGGGCAAGACCATGTTCGGGTGGTTCGGCGAGCAGGGCGTCGACGAGGAGACGTTCCGCAGCCGCGTCTACATGGCCGCCGTTTGTCGGTGCTTTCCGGGCAAGGACCCCAAGGGTTCCGGCGACCGCGTGCCGGCGCCGGACGAGGTCGCCAGATGCGGGGCTCATCTCGCCGCCGAGGTGCAGCTCCTGCGCCCCCGCCTGGTCATCCCGGTCGGCAAGCTCGCCATCGCGCAGGTGCTGCCCGGCGCGGCACAGCTCGTCGACGTCGTCGGCGGCAAGCACCGCGTGACGTTCCATGGTGTCGAGACCGACGTGGTCCCGCTGCCGCATCCGTCGGGCGCGTCGACGTGGCACCGCGTCGAGCCCGGCAAGACGCTGCTCGCCCGGGCGCTCGCGACGCTCGGCAAGCACGAGGCGTGGAGGAGCATCCAGTGAACGACGTCGCCAAGCTGCTCGCCGAGCTCGTCGGCCTCCCGACCCAGCAGTCCTCATCCGAGCGCGCCGCCGGCGACGAGCTCGCGCTGTGCCGTCACGTCGAACCGCTCCTGCGCGCGCGCGGCGCGGACGAGGTCGTGATCGTCGAGGCCGGCCGCGGCGCGGATGACCGGGGTCAGGGCGGCTACGTCTACGCCCGCTGGGGCCAGCCCCGGTTGCTGGTCAACGCCCACGTCGACACCGTGCCCGCCAACGCCGGCTGGTCGCGCGATCCGTGGACCGCGACGGTGGAGGGCGACCGGCTGTACGGGCTCGGCGCATGCGATACCAAGGGCGCGATCGCGGCGGCGATCGTCGCGCTCGATCGCCAGCGACCGAAGGACGTCGGGCTCCTGTTCTCCGGTGACGAGGAGCGCGGGACGGCGTCGATGCGTCACTTCCTGCGGTCACCGCACCGCGCGGGCGTCGAGCGCGCGATCGTGTGCGAGCCGACGGCGCGCAGGGCCGGCGTGCGCCACCGCGGCGTGCTCGCGTACCGGGCGACGACCTCCGGCGAGGGCGGCCACTCGTCGCTCGCCGATCACATGGCGCGGCCGATCGCGACGCTGGCGCGGCTCGCCGTCCTGCTCGACGATCATGGCCGCGCCAACGTGGGCGCCGGCCTCCCCGACATGCGCGGGCTGTGTATGAACGTCGCCGGGCTCGACGGCGGCCTCGCGTTCAACGTCGTGCCGGCGTTCGGGGCGCTCACCTGGTCGGTGCGGCCGTGGCCGGGCTTCGATCGCGCGGCGTGGGACCGGACGATTTCCGAGATGGTGGCGAATGTCGAGCGAGCGACGGGCGCCAAGATCGCCGTCGAGCTCATCACCGATCACGCGCCGTTCGGCGCCGCGGACGGCAACGCCGATCCGGTGCTCGCGTCGCTGGTCGGGGGCCACGCCACGGCCCTCGTCGGCCTCGACTTCTGGACCGAGGCCGCGCTCTACCAGGCCGCCGGCATGCAGGCGATCGTGATCGGCCCGGGCGACATCGGCCAGGCCCACGCCGCCGACGAGTTCGTGACGCTCGCCGACCTCGACTGGGCGGTCGACTTCTTCGCCGACGTGTACGCGAAGAGCCGCGACGGATTCCGCCATGGCGACACCTGAGGGCCCGGGCGGCGGCGCCAACGGCGGCGGCGGCGCCGGCGGCGGCGGCGCCAACGAGCCGGGCGATCTCGTCCTCCGCTTCCTGTCGAGCATCGGCCGGCCGGCCGAGGCGCAGCAGTACCTCGATCTCTTCCGCTCGGAGCACCCCGAGCGCTTCGCGATCGTGCACGTCGCCGACGCCGTCGTCCGCCACGCCGCCGACGCGCTCGCGGTGGAGCTGCGCTACCTGGTCGAGCTCGGCCTCGAGCCGGTGCTCGCCTTCGGCGCGATCGAGCCGCGCTCGGCGGAGCGCGACGCCGAGCTCATGGCCGAGGCGCTGGGCCCGGTCGCGTCGCGCCGCTCGGCCGCCACCGCCGCCGCGGTGACCGAGGTGTGCCGCGCCAACGCCATCCCGCTGGTCACGTTCACCCGCGAGGACGGCGGCGCCGACGGCCGCTTCGACGCGATCGCCGACCTCGCCGCCGCGCTGGGCACGCGCAAGCTGGTCTTCGTGACCCGGCGCAGCGGCTTCCAGCCGACCGGCGGCCGCGTCATCTCGATCATCGATCTCACGACCGAGCGCGAGCAGTGGCTGGCGCCGGGCGCCTTGCCGAGCGAGCCGCAGAAGCTGCTCCGGCAGATCGATCGCGTGCTCGCGCGCGTACCGCACCGGCTGACCGTGAGCGTGACCTCGCCGCTCGATCTGCTGCGCGAGCTCTTCACCGTGAAGGGCGCCGGCACGCTGGTGCGCAAGGGCTCGCTCATCACGCGCTTCCTCGGCTGGGACGGCGTCGACCGCCCTCGCCTGCGCCAGCTGGTCGAGCAGTCGTTCGGCCGCGCCCTCGTTGCCGGCTACGAACAGCGCCCGGTCCTCGCCATCTACGTCGCCGACGAGTACCGCGGCGGCGCGATCGTGACGCCGGCGCCGCTGGCCCCGTACCTGTCGAAGTTCGCCGTCGACACCGTGTCCCGCGGCGAGGGCGTCGGCCGCGACCTCTGGCGGGCGATGGAGGCGCAGTTCCCGCGACTGTTCTGGCGCAGCCGCGCCGACAACCCGATCACCTCGTGGTACCGCGAGAACTCCGACGGCATGGCCCGCATCCACATCGCCGGCGACGCCTGGTGGGTCCTCTGGCGCGGCCTCGCCCCGCTCGAGATCCCGCTCGCGATCGAGCACTGCCAGGCGCTGCCGCCGGACTTCGGCTAGCGCCGGGGTTGTTTGGCGAGGTATGCGCGGCAGTCGAACGGATCGTTCGCGGCGTCGTACACGGCGCAGGCGCCGGCCATCAACGCTTGCCCCTCAGCAGGATCGACGCGCAGCTCGACGAGCGCGCGCCCGAGCATGAAGACGGCCTCGTCGCGCTGCTCCTGCCGCGCCTCGTTGGTCTTGTTCGCCGCGACCGCCTCCCGGAGGAGCGGCAGGCACGCGGGGTCGCGCTTCACGAGCAGGACCTCGCCCATCCGCACCATCGCGCCGGTGAGGTCGGGATGACCGGCCGGACGCATCTTGCGACGGATCTCCAGCGCGCGTGCGAAGTACGCCTCTGCCGCGGCCACGTCGCCACGAGCAAGCGCGATCCGCCCGAGGTTGCTCGACGCGACGGCGACCGCCGGGCTATCGGGGCCCCACGAGTTCTCCCAGATCTCGAGCGCCCGCTCGAGGCTCTGGCGTGCCTCGTCGACTCTCCCGAGGTCCCTCAACACGTTGCCGATGTTGTTGTGAACCTTCGCCACGTCCGGGTTCTCCGAGCCGAAGGCCCGCTCGCGGATCGCGAGCGCCTCGCGGAGGAGCTCCAGCGCTTCCTCGGGGCGGTTCTCTTCGCGGGCGATCGCGCCCAGACCGAGGATCGCATCCGAGGCGTACGGGTGCTCTCGACCGGTTGACGCTTCCATGATCGAGAGCGCCTCGCGCAGCGGTGGTCCGTACTCCGACGTCTTCCCCATGGCCTGGAGGCATCGTGAGAGGTTGAGCCGCGCCTCGACAGCCATCCGGCCCTTGCCGAGGATCTGGTCGACGACGGCGATCAGCTCATGCGCTCGCTTCACGCAATCAGCGAACTCCCCTCGCCAGTACGGCAATCTTGCCTCCTGGTTGGCGAGTACGATCTCGCGAGTGTCGTCTTCGGGCAGTCGGAGAGCGATCATCCGCGCGCTCTCGATCGCTCGCGCGGCCTCGTCGTAGCTCGACCGCTGCATCGCGTTCTCGGACAAGGCGATCGTCGCCGAGAATCGCACGTCGTCGTCGCGACTGGCGTCGGCGAACAAGATCGCGCGCTGCAGCGCCGCCTCGGCCCGCTTGGAATCGTGATTCGCTTGGTGCCCGAGACCGAGCTCGAGATACGCCGACGCGATCAGCGGTCGCCACGAGAGCTCGTCCGCGCGCGTCGCGACCGGCTCGGCGAGCGCGATCGCCTCGCGCGGCTTGCCGAGCGCGCGCAGGGCGAACGCGCGCGCCAGCGTGCCGTGTGCTTCCTCGAGCGTCGTGCGCGGTGGCGTGGGTTGCGCGATCGCGACGGGCTCGGCCGGGGTCGCCGAGCGGCAGGCCGACGAGCGCGGCAACCCGAGGGCCGCAGCCCGCGCGTACGCCATGGTGGTCGAATCGGGTTGTTCCAGGGCGCTCAGCAGCGCCGCGAGGAACGCGGCTCCCTCGTCCAGGCAGACGGTGCGTGCCGCGGCGGTGGACCCGAGCCCTGCGCCCCCGGTGCGCCCGAGCTCGCAGATCTCGATCCGGATCGCCCGATGCTCCTCCACCCAGGCGCCGAGCACCTCTTCGGTCGCCTGCCAGGTCTTCACCGCGGAGGTTTCGGTCCGGCTCGCGTAGGCATCACGCAGCTTCGCCAACCTCGCCGGGTTCCAGACGTCTGCGATCGACGCCCCGGCCATTCGGCACGGAGACTCGGTCTCGCCACCGCCGGCACGAAACGCGAGCGCTCCGACCGCAGCCGCCGATACCAGCACGACGCCCGCGAGGACGGGCCGACGATCGCGACCGATCCGCTCCAGCCGATCAAGCAACTCGCCGAGCTTTGGCCATCGCTTGCCGCGATCCGACTGGAGCGCGCGACGCAGCGCGGCCTCGACACGCCTTGGCACCCCACGCCTCGAGCGAAGGCGCTCGGGCTCGCTGGGAGACCCGACGTCGACGCCGTCCCGCGCCGAGCGCGACGGGAAGGGACGCACGCCCCAGAGCGCCTCCCAGCACGTGACCGCGAATGCGAACTGGTCGGCCCTTGCGTCGACCTCGTCACCGCTCCACTGCTCGGGCGGCATGTACGGCGGCGTGCCCGCGATCACCGAGCTCCCCGCGCGCCCGGCGTCTCGGTCGGTGTCGGCGCCGTGGAGCGACGATGCGACCAACCCGAAGTCCGTGACACGAGGACGGCCATCCGAGCCGACGAGCACGTTCTCCGGCTTGAAGTCGCGATGGACCAATCCCGCCGCGTGCGCGGCGACGAGCCCCCGTCCGGCCGCGATGACCATCTCGAGCGTTCGCCGCCACGAGCGCTTTTCCGCGCGCAACCAGTCCCGGAGCGTCCCTCCGGTGACGAGCTCCATTGCGATGAACGGTCGGCTCTGGTCACGGCCGACTTCGTAGACCGTCACGACGTTCGGGTGCGAGAGCTTGGCCATGGCCTGGGCCTCTCGCTCCATCCTCATGCTTCCGGAGGCGCCCCACGCGCCCGCCTGGAGCAGCTTCAACGCCACGTCACGCTGCAACTCCGTGTCGTGCGCCGAGAGCACGACACCCATCCCGCCGCGACCGAGGTATCCCGTGACGCGATACTTGCCGATGTGCGTCGGCACGTCGGGGGGCCCCAGGAGCGACGTCGGACGTGCGCTGCCATCGTCGTGATCACGCGCCACGGCGACGCTCGTGCGCGTCCTCGTCACGTCGTTCTCGGCGGTCTCCTCGCCTCCTGCGTCCGACGACGACGACGACACGAACGGCACATTACCCGAAAACGCCGACGGCGCCCACCGTGGGCGCCGTCGTGTACTCACAGGTTCGTGTCAGCTCACATCGGGATGCGCGCCGGACCGCAGGTTCCCGCGGCCTTGTAGCCCATCGTGAGATCGTAGAGCTGCTGGAGCTTCTGCATCGCGTTGTCGTTCAGGTTGGTGTTGAACGACGGGTGCTCCTGGTGCGGCACCTGGCGCAGACCGACGCGCTGGAAGTTGGTGTAGTTGGGCACCATCTTCGCGTTGGCCAGGTCCGAGATGTCGACGGCGAAGTACGCCATCATGTAGTACTTGTTCGTCGACAGCGTCTCGTACATGCCGGTGTTGTCGTCGGCGGCCTTGAAGCCGTAAGCGCCGGTCGAGTGGCACTGCTCGCAGTTGCCCTGGTTCGAGCCCTTGTTGGCCCACGACGGTCCGAAGTTGAGGGCGGTGAAGTCCTCGAGCTTCAGGCAGCCCGACCACTCGCTGATGAGGCGAGCCGTCGCCTGGGCCGGCGTCTCCTCCGTCGGAGGCGGGTCGCCGGTTCCGCCGCCGCTGCGCTCGGTGACCTCCTGGGCGAGCCAGGCCGAGATCTTCATCTGCTCGTCGGCCGTGTACGTGCGGCCCTGGTGGGGCCCCGGAACGACCTTCGTGTAGATGGCAGCGCCAGTCTGCGTGTAGTTGCCGACGACCGAGTCGAAGCCCGTCGTCGTCACGTACGCCGTCGTGACCGCGGTCGCCACGAAGGGAACGGACGAGGCGCTGGTGGTCAGGTGACAGCCGGCACCGCACTTCGCGGCGAGGATGGGGAAGACGTCGCTCTCGAACATCTGCCGAGCGAGCCCTCCACCACCTCCGCCACCAGCGTCCGGGGTCACATCGTCGTCTCCGTCATCGGCCACCGGGGTCAGGTCGCCGACGCAGCCGCCTGCGAACAGAGCCGCGGCGAGGAGGTAACGGATGGACATGGTCTTGTTCTCCGTGGCGTTGGGTTGGGGATACGTGGGTGGGGTTGGTGCGGGGGTCACTCGGCCTTGCGGCGGCGGCGACCGAGGGTCAGGGCGAGCGCGAAGCCGAGGCCGAGGAGCGCGCCACCGTTGCCAGCACCGGTCGAGCAGCCACCCGACGCGAAGCCGTCACCAACCGGCTCGAGGGGCGGGGGCTCCTCGGGCGCGGGGTCGTCCGGCATGTCGTCGCCCGGGACGTTGTCGTTGTAGCCGCCCTGCGGGTCGGGCGCGTCCGCCGAGAAGGCGACCGGCAGGATCGAGACGTACAGCGAGGGCTTGATGGCCGAGCTCTCGTGCATCGGCGCCTTGCCGGTGAGGGCGAACGCCTGGAAGTACGCCACCTGGTTGCCGTTCACGCCGAAGAACGGGTTCTTGACGAGGTCCGAGCCCGAGAAGTTGCGGCCCTGGTTACCGGGGTTGTTGCCGAGGTAGTTCGAGTAGAGGTGGCGGTCGTAGGAGGCGCCGGCCGTGTGCTGGCCGAGGTTCACGATGGTCTTGGCGACCGGGTCGTAGCCGATGGTGCGGATGTCGGCATCCTGCTGGAGACCACCGGTCTGCGAGCCCATGAGCTGGCTGAAGCCGGGGATGAGGGTGTCGCCCTTGCCGTAGACGGCCTCCTCCATGCTGATGTGCGTCGCGTCGAAGCCGAGGAGCATCGGGCTCTTCGTCATGTCGATCGTGGTCATCGGCATCGTGTAGGTGTAGCCCTCGCGGGTCACCTTCATGACAGCGAAGTTCAGCGCGTCGGTGCGGCCGCCCTTCTTGTCGTTATTGTTGCCGCCGCGGTTGTAGCCGTCGACCCAGATGATCTCGTCGGTCGGCGCGAGCGAACCATCCGGCTGCTTCGCGAGGACGCGACCGTGCTGGGCGCGCATCGCGTAGTACTCGCGATCTTCACCGTTGACCTCGAGGGTCTGGCGGTAGTTGATGCGGTCCTTCCAGAGGAGGCGGCTCTGGGCGTCGGGGCCGTTCTGGCCGCCGGTCGACAGGTCGACGGCCGCCATCCAGGTGCCTTCGCGCTGCGGCTGGGTGTTGCCCTCGGTCCAGGTGCAGACCGCGAAGCTCTTGTCGGCGCCGCCGATGGTGCAGCGACCGCGCGAGCGCTCCTCGCGCTGCGCGAGCGAGAGGTCGAAGAGGCGACGGGCGGTGCACTCGGTCGCGATGTCACCGCCGACGCAGCTCACCTCGATGGCCGCCAGCCAGCCATCGTCGCGGCCGTTGCCGTTCGCGCCCGCCCACACCGAGTAGCGGGTGGTACCGCCTTCGTCATAGTAGGGAACGCCGCCCTCGCCCGAACCAGACTGGTGCATCGAGGCGTCGTCGTTGTTCTTGGCGAAGACCTGGATCTGCTTCTGCGTCTGGCCGTTCGCGTTCTTCAGGACCGGAACGACCGAGACCTCGTTCGTCGCGGTCGGCCAGTTGAAGACCTTCAGGTAACGGCGCGTGTCGTTCGTGCCCTGGGGCTGATAGTTGAAGGCCACAGCGAACTGCTTGCCGCCGTTGACCATGAAAACCTGCGGCTTGTTGCAGTTGCGGTACTCGTTTCCGTTGTTGTCCGTGATGAACATCGAGTACGGCGACGCCGTGGCCCTGCGCAGGGCGACGGAGCCGTCGGCCTCCTGGAAGGTCTCCATGATCGTTAGCGCGCACTGCATCCGGTTGACCGGAAGCTGCTCGCGGGCGGTGCCCTCGTTGAGAGGACCGGTCCACATGGACACCACGGCGGCGTACTTGCCGTCCGGGCTGAACTTGATGGACGCCTGCTCGTTGGTGAACTCTTCGTCCGTCTTGCGCAGGCGGCGGATGCCATCCTCGTACTGGCGCGTGGGCGCCAGGTCCGTGGTGGTGGAGGCCATGATGACCTCGAAGGCACGCGCGGACCCAAGCTCGCGGGACTGCTGTGCGTCTGCGGTTCCCGGCAGCAATGCCGCCGCCAGAGCTCCCGCGAGGATGGTGGTGTTCAGCTTGTTCATGGAGGAGGCCCTCTTGGATGGGGGTTTGTTACCTGCCTGTCATCTGTGCAGAGTTCGTACCGTCCTCTGCCACCCCTTAACCCCTCGCGATCATTGAGCCGGGATCGCTTCCATGTGGGGGGAGGGCTCCCAGGCAGAGAGTCTCCGCCCCCCCCGGCCCTGTCCCTAGAGCTCCTCCGGATCCGGAGCGGGCACCTCCCCCATCGCCACCGGGCGCGAACGAAGGATGATCGCCTGCGCCTTCAGCTTCTTCTCGCCCAGCTCGATGTGCCCCTTGGCCTGAGCAGTTGCCTCGAACCAGCTGGATTCGAGCTCGGCGCGATCGAGCTTCTCGTGCCACTTCTCCTGGCGGACGAGCCAGCCCTCGACCACGGTGTCGAGGTTGACGCCGCGCGAGCGGAGGTAGTCGAAGAAGTTCCACTGCGACTCACCCGCGGCGCTCGTGCGCTGGGCGGGAGGGAGGTCCTGGCGCTTGATGTAGGCGACCAGGCGATCGTCCAGGTAGACGCGGACCCCGCCGCGCAGCGGCGTCCCGAAGTACGGCACGCCCTCCTGCAGCTCGCCGTCGAGCACGAGGCCCACGTTGCGCTCGAGCTTCGGCGGCGTCTTCTCGATGTAGATGATGACCGTAGAGATCTTGTCCGGCGACTTCCCGTTGCCGAAGTTCTCGGGGACCTCCGGAATCGCCTTGCCGGAGACGCTTCCGCCGAAGCGGAAGTAGAACTTGTCACCGGCCTTCGAGCGCAGGTCCTTGCCGGTCGCGACGATCGTGTTGGCGAACTTGGGACCGTAGACGTGGATCTCCTTGACCTTCGCCAGGTCGATGCCGTGACCCTCGAGGAGATCGCGGAAGCGGTAGCGGCGCTCCTTGGCCCAGCGCCAGCCGGTGTCGCTGGTGCCGTAGCGCTTGGGCGCCGACGCCTTCACCTTCACCCAGACCGGCTTGACCGACATGGGCAGCTCCGCCCACGCGAGAAGCCCGACGAACTTGCCGTCCACGTAGATGCCGGTGTCACGCCAGCGATCCGCGCCGGACTTGAACTCCGCCGGGATGTACGCTTCCTTGTCGTAGTCGTCGTCGGACGAAAGCTGCCTCTTGGCAACCGCGCTGCCCGACGCGGGCGCAGGCGCCGCCGCGCTGGCGGCTGCGGGCGCACCATGCGAGTCCTTGTCGCCACAAGCCGCGGCCGCGACGGAGAGAATCGCCAAGCAGACGAACGCGCTTAGATGGAGCATCCCCATGGTCTCCTGCACATCGTATGCGCACGCGGACGGTCGCGGCAACGCACGGTTAGGACGTGACGACCGGCCCCACCCCGGGTGCCCGCACCCCATCTCAGCACCGCAACCCATCGGTCGAGAGGCCCTGGTACACTGTGATCCAGAGGGCTTGGGCGTGGCACGTGCGTTGCTCGTGCTCCCCATCGCTGGGAGGAATCCATCCAATGCGAACGTCAGCTTCGATCTTCGCCTCGCTCTTCGCCGTCGGATCCGTCGCCGCTCTCCTGGGCGGCTGCGACCCGGGGTCCGTCGATGACGGGCAGACCGCGGACGAGATCGTCTGCTCGGCGACCCTGACCATGTCCGGCACCTTCGTCGTCGGTACGCCCAAGCCGGCCGAGATCAGCGGCTGCTGGCCGATCGGCACGTGGACGTTCACCGCCGCCGTCGGCGAGCACGACTGCGGCAGCGCGCCGACCCCGCTCCCCGAGTACGTCTTCCGCGTCGACCGCGACGAGACGAGCGCGGATCCGGACTACACGTGGCTCTACACCTACGTGACCGATCCGAACGACGCGACGGCGGACGTCAGCGTCACGAGCGGCGGCGGCGGCCTCTGCGAGGGCATCGTCGTCCTCTACTCGGCCGACGGCAAGACCGTGTGGAACATGCACCCGGCGCTGCAAGCGGACAACACGCTCAACGGTACGGGCGACTACGAGGTCCACACGGTCAACCAGGTCCCATCCCCGAGCGACGAATGAAGTGGCTCGCGCTCGCCGCTGCGGTCGTCGCGGCCGCGCTCTTCCTGCTCTGGCGGGAGGTCCGCTCCTCGGGCGCGTCGCCGGCCGTCGTCGCGCCAGCCGCCGCGCCGGCGGTGCCGGCCCCGCGCGCCTCGAATGACATCGTCGCCGCGAAGACGCTGACGCCCATCGAGGACGACGAGCCCCTGCCCGCGCACGTCTTGCCCGCGGGCGTGATGTCCGAGGACGACGACCCGGGGCCCATCAAGAAGTTCAGCGAGCCCTTCTGGGAGCGCGTCGACGAGGTCTACTCGCGCAAGCTGCTCGGCTTCGCCGCCGACTGCTACCAGGGCGGCAAGGAGCGCAAGCAGAAGCTGAAGGTCGCCTTCCGCTTCAACATCAGCGGCGGCAAGGTGTCGGTGACCGACGTGCGCCCGGTCGAGAGCACCCTGAACGATCCGAAGCTCGAGGCGTGCATGGTGAAGGCGATCGCCGCGGCCACCTGGGACGACAAGAACATGCCTGACTGGTCGTCGTCCGCCGACGAGGAAGAGACGCTGGTCGTGCGCATCTCGACGCTCAAGCGCTTCGGTCCCGAGACGGACTGAGGCCGTCTCCGCCCGTCGGACCGTGGTAAGCCTTGGCCGCCCATGAGTGAAGCTGTCCGCGGCAAGGACTTCCTGCGCACCATCGTCGACGAGGACCTGGCGGCCGGACGCCACCAGCACATCGCGACGCGCTTCCCGCCCGAGCCCAACGGCTACCTCCACATCGGCCACGCCAAGGCCATCTGCGTCGACTTCGGGATCGCCCAGGCGTACGGCGGCACCTGCAACCTGCGCTTCGACGACACCAACCCGACCAAGGAAGAGGTCGAGTACGTCGAGTCGATCGAGCGCGACGTGCGCTGGCTCGGCTTCGAGCCATCGGCGGTGCTCTACGCGTCCGACTACTTCGAGGAGATGTACCAGCTCGCGGTGAGGCTCATCGAGAAGGGGCTCGCCTACGTCGACGATCACGACGACGAGCAGATCAAGGCGCACCGCGGCAGCCTCACCGAGCCGGGGCGGCCGAGCCCCTTCCGCGACCGCACGGTGGCGCAGAACCTCGAGCGCTTCGCCGCGATGCGCGCCGGCTCCCTGCCGGACGGCGCGTGTGTCCTGCGCGCGAAGCTCGACCTCGCCGCGGCCAACATGAAGATGCGCGATCCGCTGCTCTACCGGATCCGCCATGCCCACCACCACCGCACCGGCGACGCGTGGTGCANNGCGTTCGAGGGCATCAGCCACTCGATCTGCACGCTCGAGTTCGAGAACAACCGCGAGCTCTACGACTGGGTGATCGAGGCGACCGAGGTGAAGCCGTTGCCGCGCCTGGTCCAGGGACGCCCCGTCGGCGCGCCGCCGCGGCAGTACGAGTTCGCCCGCCTGGCGCTCGACTACACGATGATGTCGAAGCGCAAGCTGCTCAAGCTGGTGCAGGACGGCATCGTCACCGGCTGGGACGATCCGCGGATGCCGACGCTCGCGGGCATGCGACGTCGCGGCTTCACGGCGGAGGCGATCCGCGCGTTCTGCGACCTCATCGGGGTGGCCAAGAACAACTCGACCGTCGACGTCGGCAAGCTCGAGTATGCCGTGCGCGACGATCTCAACCGGCGCGCCCCGCGCATGCTCGGGGTCCTGCGGCCGCTCAAGGTGGTCCTCACGAACTGGGAGCTCGCCGAGACCGTCGACGCCCCGCTGTTTCCCGAGGACCTGGACCCCAACCGCGAGCGTGGCGTGCGCGCCCTTCCCTTCGATAAGGAGATCTATATCGACCGGGAGGACTTCGCCGAGGTCCCGCCACCGAAGTACACGCGGCTCGCCCCGGGGCGCGTCGTCCGCCTTCGATACGCCCACTCGATCAAGTGTGACGAGGTGGTGAAGGGGTCGGACGGCCAGGTCTGCGAGCTTCGCTGTTCCGTCATGCCTCCGCCCGTGGGGGGCGTGACCCCGTGGGATGACAAGGTCTGGGGCGTCCTCCACTGGGTCTCCGCCGCGCGCGGGGTCCCCTGCGAGGTGCGGCTCTACGACCGGCTCTTCAACGCGCCCAGGCCCGACGCGGCCGAGGACGTCCGCACGGTGCTCAACCCGGCGTCGCTCGAGGTCGTGACCGGCGCCGTGGTCGAGCCGCACGTCGCCGCCCTGCCCGCCGGCGCGCGCTTCCAGCTCGAGCGCGTCGGCTACTTCGTCGCCGACAGCACCGACTCGACGCCGGGCGCGCTCGTCCTGAACCGCGTCATCACGTTGCGCGACTCGTGGGCCGCGCAGGCGGCCGCGGCGGCCAGGGAGGAGGCGGCGAAAGATCCCGCCGCCAGCAGCGCCGCCCCCGGGGCAAGGAGCGCCCGGTCGAAGACCCGCCCGGCGAAGAAGTCCGCGCCCGAGCAGCGCGCGATCGCGCGCGATCGCGACGCGGTGCTCGCGGAGCGCTTCACCCGCTGGCCCGGCCTCGGCCTGTCGGCCGACGAGGCCGACCTGCTGACGGGCGATCGCCCGACGAGCGACTTCTTCGACGCGGCGCTCGCGCTCGCGCCGGGGCGTGCACGCTCCCTCGCGCGCTGGGTCGTGAACGAGCTGCCGCGCGAGCTCGGCGACGCCGACCCAGGTGAAACGGCGATCACGCCGGCGGCGATGGCGGCGCTGGTGAAGCTCCACGACGACGGCGCGATCTCCGCCGCCGCCGGCAAGGAGCTCCTCGCCGAGCTGGTGGCGCGCGGCGGCGACCCGGTCGCGCTCGTCGGCAGCCGCGGCCTCGGCCAGGTATCGAACGCGGACGCGCTCGCGCCGGTCGTGCAGGACGTCCTCGCGAAGGCCGGCGACAAGGTCGCCGAGTACCGGGCCGGCAAGGTCGGCCTGCTCGGCTTCTTCGTCGGGCAGGTGATGAAGGCCTCGGGCGGCAAGGCCAACCCCGCGACGGTGAACGAGCTGGTCAAGAAGGCGCTGGAGGCCTGATTGGCAGATCGCGCGCCGTGTCGTCACGCAGGCGCCGGCGGGATCACCGTGACCGGGGTCAGGTCGCGTAGCGCTGCTCGGACGAGTCGCTCGACCGGGTCCGTGTCCGGGTCACCGGACGTGCCCACGTGGGCACGCACGCGGGCGATGGCGGCGCGCGCGTCGCGCAGCCGGAAGCCGAGCGTGGTCAGCACCCGTTCGGCCGAGACGAGGACCGCGGCGTCGAGCGCCTCGACCGGTTCGGCCGCGTCGATCGCTCCCGTCACGGCCCCGACCTCGACCGGCGAGGTACGCACCGACTCGCGCGCGGCGATGATGATCGGGCCGGCCGACGGCGGCGCGCTCCCCGGGCCGAACACCAGCGCGTCGGGGGCTGGCCCGACGATCGTCAGCCTCCCCTCGTGGAGCGCGCGGTGGTGGCCCCCACACAGGCACGTCAGGTTGCTCGGATCGTGCGTGCCGCCCAGCGCACGCGCGATGATGTGGTGGATCTGCAGCCACCGCGACGACCGGCAGCCAGGCACGGTGCAACACCCACGATCGCGCCGCAGCACGAGCCGGCGCGTCGCCGGCGGAACGTCCTGCCAGGACCGCTCGGGCTCGTCCGCGTCGACGCGCCCGATGTGCTGGGCGTCGCAGCGCGCTTGCTCGACCATCGCCGGCGGCACGTCATACGACCGCCCCGCCGCGTCGTGCCAGCCGCGGTCACAGGCCTCGCAGATCGTGAGCGCGATCTGGAACGGCGCCCCGCCGTCGGCGCCGGATCCGCGGTCGCCCGCGAGCGCCGAGGCGCAGAGCCCGGCGACGAGCTCGTCGTCGGTCAGCGGATGGCCAACCTCGTCCTCGAGGTGGCGCGTAGCCTGGCGGAGCAGCGCGAGCGTCGCGGGGGTGAGCTCGAACGTGATCGGACGGGTGACGAGATCGGGATCCGGATCGTCGTCGGGGTCGTCCCCGGGGACGTGGCCGGCCACCGCCTGCTCGACCTCGCGCAAGGGCTTGCCGCGGACCTTCTCGATCCATCGCTCCTCGGTCCAGGGCGTCGCGACGCGGCTCACCTCGCGAACCGCCGAGTACGACAGCGCGTTCGTCTCCAGGCTGGTCGCCAGCGCCGGCAGCGTCTCCAGGGCGCGCGCGACCCGCAAGCGGTCCTTCGCGACACGCGGCCCATACCCGAGCACGCGCTCGACATACTCGAGGATGGAGGCGTGCCCGAGCACGCGGTGGATCTCGATCCGCTCGGCACGAGCCAGCCAGCGCAGCTCCTCCGCGTCGAGTGACGAGCGCCGCGCGGCGATGAGGCGCAGGTGGCGGTCCACCTCGCGCCAGGCATACGGGCCGAACGTCTCGCCCGCGCGAGCCGGCGCGGCCGGCTGGTTCTCGTTCGCCGTGCCCACGTGGGCACGCGGTGTCCGGTTCTCGGCCATGCCCACGTGGGCACGGTCGATGACCTCGCCGCTCGTGGTTCCCGACTCGTCCGCCGCCCGCTCTACATCCCACATCGCTCGCCTCCCATCCGCGCGCCGACACCGTGTCACGCGCGCGAGGTCCTCTAACACGGGGCTCCGACGTTCGACGCGCGCGCCTGGAGCACGGACGTGATCGACGCGCCCACTCCCGCGCCCGCGCCCCGCAGCTTCCCCGGCGGCCCGCGCGTGCGCGTGGCGTTCCTCATCGGCGTCGCCGTCGGCGTCTTCTTCTTGCCGGCGTGGTGGATGATCGCCGGCGTCGGCGTCGCGATGAGCGCGGCCTGGCTCGCGCTCGGGCTGGGCGGGGCGCGGCTGGCGCGGCAGGTACGGAAGCTCGCGCCGATCTGTCTCCTGTTCGTGCTCGGGTACGCGCTGTTCTCGGCGGATCCGGCGCGAGACGTGTGGTGGGTCGTGGAACTCCGGTGGTTCGAGCTGGAGCTGAACCAGCACGGCGCCATGCTCGGCGTCGCGATGGCGCTCCGCATCGTGACGGTGGTGATCGCGTCGCACGTGGCCCGCGCCGGTGATCCGCGCGCGCTGGCCAGCGGGTTCCGCGGGATCGGGATGCCGCGGCTCGCCGCGGCGGCGATCGACGCGACGCTCGTGCTGCTCGAGGGTGGCCGTGGTCGCGGTGGCGGCGGCGGCGGCGGCGGCGGCGGCGG
>DDTA01000276.1:20485-39560 GCA_002344285.1 Myxococcales bacterium UBA2376 | reverse complement strand
GCTGTCGGCGACGATGGGCGTGAAGACGCCGCCCTGGCGCCGGCCGATCTCGACGGAGGCGACCGTCGGGCGCGGTGCGTTCGCGGGGAGCTCGCAGATGTCGGACTGCGGCGGCGGCGGCACGTTGCAGCCGCCGCCGCACCCGCCCAGCGCGACCGCGAGCGCCGCGATCGTGACGGCAGGCCTCACGCTCACGGGCGGCCTGCGTTGATCACGAAGCGCATGACGAGACTCTGCGCGACCTCGAGCCGGTAGTCTGCGGCCGAGCGCACATCGCTGATCGGGGTGATCTCGCCGGCCAGTGCGGCGGCCACCGCGCGCGCCGTCGTCGCGTCGGGCGCGCGCCCGGCGGCGGCGGCCTCGGCGGCGGCGGCGCGGATCGGGCGCGCCGCGACCGCGCCCAGCCCGAAGCGGGCCCAGGCGATCACGCCGCCGTCGACGTGGATGGCGGCGGCGGCCATCACCTTCGAGATCGACTGCGCCGCCCGGGTGCCGACCTTGCGCCACGCGAGGCGCGTCGCCGGATCGGGCACGGGCACGACGACGGTGGCGACCAGCTCGTCGGCGGCGAGCAGCGTGGTGCGATAGCCGGTGCAGAAGTCGCGATAGGCGACCGTCCGGCGGCCGCGCGGCGACACCAGCTCGAGCGAGGCGTCGAGGGCGAGCAGCACCGGGAGGCTGTCACCGACCGGCGACGACGTGACGATGTTGCCGCCGATCGTGCCGCGCGCCTGGATCTGGAGCGCGCCGATCTCGCGCGCCGCGGCGGCGAGGATGGGCAGGTGGGTCCTGACCTCGGCATGATGGAGCACGTCGAGCCACGGCGTGCCCGCGCCGATGCGGATCGTGTCCGAATCCCGGACGATGCCGGCGAGCTCCGCGCAGCCCCACAGGTCGACGATGCCCACCGGCTCCGCCCGGTGCGTGGCGTTCACCATCAGATCGGTGCCGCCGGCGATCACCGTCCAGTCGGGGTGCGCGGCGCGCAAGGCGACGGCGTCGGCGAGGCTCGCGGGCCGGACGTACGCGGTCACGGCGCGACCTCCGTGCTCCCGGCGGCGGCGATGACCGCGTCGACGATGAGCTGGTACCCGGTGCAGCGGCAGATGTTGCCGGCGAGGAGCTCGCGCACCCTGGCGCGGGCGTCGCTGGCGCCGGCGCCGGCGAGCGCGCCGGTGTCACACAGGTGCGCCGCGCAGACCGCGATGCCGGGCGTGCAGATGCCGCACTGGGCACCTCCGCGCTCGACCAGCTCGCGCTGCACCGCGTGGAGCAGGCTCGCGCCGCCCGACCCGCGGCGCGCGAGACCCTCGACCGTGGTCACGGCGCGGCCGTCGCACTGCCCGGCGGCCACCAGGCACGAGTTGACGGGCACGCCGTCGAGCAAGACGGTGCACGCGCCGCACTCGCCCTCGCCGCAGCCCTCCTTGGTGCCGGTGAGCCGCAGGTCCTCGCGCAGGACGTCGAGCAGCCGCTTCCACGGCGACACGTCGACGGTGCGTTGCTCGCCGTTCACGCCGATCGTGACGGTGCTCATGGCACCGCCTCCGGCGCTGCCTGTCGATCGGTCGTCCGACCCGGAGACGGGTCGGACGATCTGCGGTCAGAGGAGAGCCGCTCGCTTCGCTCGCTCATGGCACCACCTCCGGCGCACACGCGCGCGCGATGTCCTCGGGCAGCATCGGGATGCGATCGAACGGGACGCCGAGCGCGTCCTCGAGTGCGTTGGCGACCGCGGCCGCCGGGCCGTCCATCGGGATCTCGCCCACGCCCTTCGCGCCCGACGGACCGTACGGATACGGACACTCCACGATCACGGTCTCGAGCTCGGGGACGTCGGCGAACGTCGGGACGATGCAGTTGGTCATGTTGGCGTTGGCGACCTTGCCGTCCTTGTAGACGATGCCCTCGAGCACGGCCCAGCCCAGCGCCTGCACCGTGCCACCCTCGATCTGGCCCTTCACGATCACGGGGTTGATCGCCTTGCCGACGTCGACCGCGTGCACGCAGCGCAGGATCGACACCTCGTGCGTGTCGAGATCGACCTCGACGTCGACCATGCAGCCGGCCCAGCCGTAACACGGGTACGCCTGGCCGGTGTACGTCGCGTCGTCCCAGTGGATGCCGGGCGGTGGCTGGTACTGGACGGTCTCGCCGATCCCCCCGTGCTGCGGATCGACCTCGATCCCGCTCTCGATCATCGCCACGGCCCGCTGCGCGAGATCGCCCTTCACCCCGGCGCTGTCGGCCCACGCCTCGATGCGCAGGCGCAGCGTCCGCGCCGCGCGCTCGACCAGGCCGCCGACCACCATGCAGGTGCGGCTGGCGACGGTCGGCCCGCTGTCGGGGACCTCGTCGGTCGCGGGGTCGGGCACCCGCACCAGCGCCGATGACACGCCGAGGGCGCCGGCCGCGATCTGCGTGAAGATCGTGGTCGCGCCCTGGCCCATGTCGGTCGAGCTGGCCAGCACCTCGAACGTGCCGTCGGCGCGCGCGCGCACGGTGGCGCGGCCGGCGAGGCGCTGCTCGCCGGAGCCGGTGAAGCCGGCGCCGTGGAAGTAGAAGGCGAAGCCGCGGCCGCGCTTCACCGGCGCGCCGTGGCGGTTCTCGCCGTCGCGCGCCGGCGCCGGGCCTGCGGCCTCGCGGATCGCGCGGATGATGTCGTCGGTGCCGACCGACGCCGCCAGCTCCTGGCCGGTCGCGGTCGTGTCGCCGGCGCGCAGCGCGTGCCGGTCGCGATAGTCCCACGGCGCGACGCCGAGGGCGCGCGCGGCCTTGTCGATCTGGCGCTCGTACGCGAACGTGGTCTGCGGCGCGCCGAAGCCCCGGAAGGCGCCGTGCGGCGGGTGGTTGGTGGCGACCGCGCGCCCGCGCACGCGGACGACGTCGCAGCGGTAGGGGCCGGCGGCGTGGAGGACGCCGCGCGACAGCACGACCGGCGACAGCGTCAGGTACGCGCCGCCGTCCATGATCACGTCGACGTCGATCGCGCAGATCGAGCCGTCGCTGCGCAGGCCGAGGCGGTGGCGCACGCGCGCGGGGTGCCGCTTGGTGGTGGCGGCGATGTCCTCGTCGCGGTCGTAGACCATCTTCACCGGGCCGCCCACCGCCTGGGCCAGCATCGCGCAGTGCGCGGCGAGCATCGACGGGTACTCCTCCTTGCCGCCGAAGCCGCCGCCGGTGACCGTCTGCGCGACGGCGACCTCGTCGGGACCGCAGCCCAGGAGCACCTTCATCGCCTTGTGCACGTAGTACGGGCACTGCATCGAGCCGGCGATGCGCATCGTCGTGCCCTTGCCGTCGGCGCCGGCCTCGGGCCACGCCGCCATCGCCTGGGTCTCGATGTACATCTGCTCCTGGGCGCCGGTCTCGTACGTGCCCTCGATGACACGCGCGGCGCCGGCCATCGCGATGTCGAGCTCGTCGTCGTCGACATGGCCCTTGCGGATGAGGAACCGCTTGAAGACGTTGTCGTCGCCGTAGAGCTTGGTCTCCGCGCGCAGCGCCTCGTCGACGGTGAGCACCGGCGGCTTCGCGGTCTGGCGCGGCCGTGCATGGGCGCGGGCGGCCAGCGCGCGGGCGCGGGTGGGGGCGGCGAGGAGCGCGAGCGGCTCGTCGACGTGCATGATGCGGCCGCCCGGCGGCACCAGCGCCGGCTGGTCGGTGTCGAGCATCGCGATGTAGTTCTCGCCGAAGCCGCCGGCCGCGAGCCCCTTGCCCCAGCCGACCTGGTCGGCGGTGACGACCGTGATGTCGCTCCAGTCGAACGCCGGATCGAGCTCGAGCCCGTCGAACGTGCCGTACGGGATGGTCGAGCGCACCGTCACCCCGTGGCGGACGCCGGGCAGCTCGAGGTCGTCGAGGTAGCGGGCCGTGCCGGTGACCTTGGCCACGCCGTCGACGCGCGGCACGCTCGTCCCGACGGGACCCCCGGTCGATGTCTGCGCCGTTGTCATTCCCCGGGACCGTATCAGATCAGAGGACGCAGTCGGGGATGCTCGCCGACGACAGGCCCGCGAGGTTCTCGACCTGGCGCAGCTCGCGCTCCCAGAAGCAGAGGGTGTCGGCCATGTGCAGGTAGCCGTAGGCGTAGAGCGTGGAGTTGGCGTGGCGCAGGACGATGTTGTCGCGCTCGTGGTGGAGGTCGCCGTGGCGGCGACGGACGATCGGGCGCGCGGCCTCGAGGTGGGCGAGGGCGTCGGCGTGGTTGGCCCGCAGCGCGGCCTCGTCGCCGTCGAGGTGGGCGAGCATCGCCTCGTAGATGTCGCGGGCGAAGGCGGCGCGCAGCGCCGTCACGCGGAAGGCGTCGCGCAGCTCGCGGGTCCACCGGCTCTCGGGCAGCGCGAGGGCGGCGGCGTCGTCGGCGAAGCCGGCGAGCTCGGCGGCGTGGGCGTCGAGGCGCGTGATGTCGGCGCGCACCTCGTTGCGGGTCGCCTCGTCGGCGGTGACGAGCTCGGAGAACGTCACGCGATCGGGCTGCGACACGATGCCGAGCGCGACGCCGAGCTCGAACGACTGGTCGCGGCCGGCCAGGTACGCGACGAGCCGCTCGTCCATGAGCGCCACCTTCTGCGCGTCGATCAGATCGAGGACCAGCGCCGCCGCCGGTCCGAGGTCGTCGGCGAAGGCATGCGCGACGAGGTCGGCCGCGGGCTCCAGCTCGTAGCTGGCGCGCAGCGTGGCGTAGTCGTGGAGCCAGTACCCCCACTCCCAGCCGGTGGAGAAGATGATGTGCTGGTCGAGCGGCATGCCGTTCGCCGCGGGGTCGGTGCGCAGGCGCTCGAGATCGAGGAGCCGGTTGCGCACGTAGAGCGGCAGGTAGATCGGGACCGAGTTGTCGAAGCCGACCCAGTAGGAGGTCTCCGGCACGTACGAGGCGGGCTCGCCGGCGGCGATCCGCTCGAGCAGGTAGGCGCGGTGCTCGCTGAAGTCGTCGTGGTGGTAGGCGCCGCCCGCGTCCTCGTAGAGGTTGTAGAACATGACCGTGTGGATGTCGGGGACGATGCTCGGGTCGGCGAACTTGACCAGGAAGTAGTAGATGAGGTCCATGCCCATGTACTGGACCCGCTCCTCGTGGCCGACGTGCACGAAGCCGTGGACCTCGGCGCCGGGCGCGTGGGCGCGGATGGCGGCGTTGGCGGCGTTCAGATCGGAGATGAACTGCGCCGGATCGCTCGAGAAGAACTCGCCGAAGCTGATGTGGTAGACGTCGTACGGTACGCCGTCGGTGATGAGGGGGAGCTGGAGCTCGAGGGACTCGGCGAGCGTGACCTCGCCGGTGCGGTCGTGCCAGAGATCGAACGCGCGCTGCAGGTTCGACTGGCCGTAGAGCTGGATGTTGATGCCGGTGCGCACGCCGCGGGCGTGGGCGTAGTCGAGGATCGCGCGCGTGTGCGCCTTCCACGGCCCGTGGTACGCGGGGTCGTTGATGTCGTTGAGCCCGACCCACTGCACGTAGTTGCCGCGCTGCCGGATCGTCCAGTCGACGACGCGGCGCGCGCTCTCGAGGTTGGCCTCGCCCGGCTCCCAGAAGGCGAAGTACGCCTCGATCGGGTGGAGCGTGTGGAGCTGGAAGCCGCGCACGCGGATCTCGGGCGCATGCGCGGTCTCGCCGGCGGGCGGCTCGCGGCGCAGGCGCGGCGGGACGTACGTCTCGTACGGGCTGCGGAAGCGGAAGCCGAGGTGCTCGAGCGCGTGGGTCACCCCGTACTGCGCGCCGAGCAGGCCGCCCGCGACGACCCGCTGGTAGGCGGCGCCGTCCGCCGCTGCCGGGCCGAGCGAGTAGCACTCCTCGCACTGGCTCGCGTCGAGGACGACGGCGATGCGCTCGCCGGCGTGGCCGCCCACGTCGGTCTCGGGCTGCGCGGCGGCGACGACCTCGATCCGCGCGTACGGGGTGTAGCCGGCGAGGGCGTCGATCGCGAAGACGACGGCGGGATCGTCATGGACGACGATCGTGATCGGCGTCGGTCGCTCGTTGTCGCCGCATCCGGCGGCGAGCGTGGCGGCGGCGGCGGCGGCGGCGAGGACGGCGATACGCACGGCGCGATGGTAACCGCCCGCGCCGGGGATGTAGAGTCGGCGCGATGCTGACCCGACGACTCGTCCGAGCCGACCGCGACGTCACGGTCGTGGGGCTGGGCACGCGCGGGCTGGGTGGCGGGTTGCGCGGGATCGAGCCCGAGGATGTCGCGCGCGTGGTGCCGGCGGCGATCGAGCTGGGCTGCACGCTCGTCGACGTCTCGCCCGCGTGGTCGGCGTCGCTGCGCGTGACCGGCGAGGCCGTGCGCGAGCTGCGCGCGCGCGACCGCGTCTGCGTCGCGTGCCACGTTCCACCGCTCTCGGCGCGGTCGTCGCTCGAAGGCGCGATCGCCGCGGCGGCCCCATCACCGCTCGTCCCGAGCGAGCGGAGCGAGTCGAAGGACGCTCGACGCCGGGCGCCGACCGCCGCACGGGCGCAGCCGCCCGGCTACGTGCAGCAGACCGTCGAGGACGCGCTGCGCGCGCTGCGCACCGAGGCGCTGTCTCTCGCCTGGCTCGGTGGCTGGCGCGACGCCTGGCTCGACGAGCAGGTGTGGCCCGAGCTGCTCGGCACGCTGCTGCGGCTCGTCCGCGAGGGCAAGGTGCTCGCCTGGGGCGTGGTCGCCCCCGACGACGCGCCCGGCGACGCCGTGCGCGCGGTCGCCGAGCCGTGGGTCGCCGCGGTGAGCGCGCGCTACTCGCTCTTCGATCGCGCCGCCGCCGACGAGCTCTTGCCCGCCGCCGCGAAGGCCGACGTCGCCGTGATCGCGCGCGAGCCGCTCGCGCGCGGCGCGCTCGGCGGCGAGCTGGGCCCGACCGTGCGCTTTCCCCCCGAGGACGAGCGCCGGACCTGGAGCGAGCCGCGCCTCGCGTCGATCGTCCCCGAGCTCGCGCGCCTGGCGGCGTTCGTCACCCACACGCCGCCCGCCGCGGCGTCGACCGTCGCCGGTCGCACTCTCCTCGAGAACCTGCGTCGCGGCGACGACCTCACGTGCGCGACGGTCGCCGAGCTGGCGCTCGGCTTCGTGATCGAGACGCCCGGGGTGACCGCCGCCATCCCCGGGTTGCGCACGATCCCGCACCTCGCCGCGGCCCTCGGCGCCGCCTCGGCGCCGCCGCTGCCTGCACGCCTCCGCGCTGCGCTCGACGAGCGGCGCTGGGGCGAGGGCTGGTACGCCTGACTAGCGCCGGCGCCGGTGGCGGCTCGACGGCGTCACCGAGCGCGCGACCGCGGTGCGCTCCTTGCCCTGGCTCGGCTTGGAGCGGTTGGCGGAGCGACGCGTCGACTTGCGCGACGGCGTCGTGAGCGAGTCCTCGAGCAGGGTCGTCATCGAGTCGCGATCCTTGCGGGCGTTGCGGCGCGCGGTGTGCCCGCTGCCCGACTTCCGGTCGGTCGCGGAGACGCCGGCCTGCGCGGTATCGACGAAGAGGTCGCGGACCTGCTTCTCGGGCCGGACGCGCGCCATCTCGCGGCGGAGCTTCGATCGTCCCTCTCGGCGCCCGACCAGGCTCGTCCCCTTCGAGAGCGGGGGGCGCGGCGCGTCGGGCGCCGCGGTGCGGCCGGCGCGCATCGCGCGACGCTCGAAGAGGCGGCGCAGCGCGCGCTCCATCCCGTCGAGCGCCTTGCCCAGCGCGACCTCGCGCGTCTCCCCCTTCACCTCGTAGTGGACCGGCGAGCGCCCCGCGGGGTGCACGTCGATCGCGCAGCGACGATCGACGCCGCCGCGCGATGCGTTCACGTCTTCCTGGCGCACGACGACGCGCGTGATGAGCGGCGCCCAGTGGCCGAACGCGCGGTCGATGCGCGCCGCGATCTGGCGCTTCGCCGTGGCGCTGGTCTGGTCACCGCGGAGCTCGAGTCGATCGATCCGGCTCCTGGCGGGGCGGGTGGTCTTGGCGGTCATGTGGGCGGCAATCTAGCAGCGCTCGGGCTCGGTCGGTACCACCAGGACGCTGCGAGGGCTCTCTTCGATGACCCGCTCGGTGACGCCCCGACCGAGGAACCGCGAGAGCCAGGAGCGCTCGTCGCGGCCCACGACGATCAGATCCGCGCCGCGATCGCGCACCAGCTCGAGGATCGCCTCGACGGTGCTGTTCTCGCGCGCGAGGATCGCCTTGCTGTCTGGCTCGCCGCCCGCGAACCGCCGCAGGCGGGACATCCGGATCGAGACGACCTCGTCCTCCATGACCGCTCCCGGGGCGAGCGTGTCCAGCCCCGTGGATGGGTCGCCGACGAACGGGGGCATCGGCCGCACGTTGTGGAAGTACGTGACCGGGCGGTCGAGCGCGCGCGCGTAGTTCCTCGCCGTCGACAGGACCGGGAGGCCCGTGTGGCCGAGGTCGCTGGCGGCGATCAGCTCGCCGCCGGTCCGAGGGTCGCGGGCGACGAGCGCGGGCAGGCCGAGCTCGTCGACGATCCGGCAGGCGAAGCCGGTGGAGGCGCTGGCGTCGAGCACGACCACCACGGGGTCGAGCTCGCGCGCCACGTCGAGGCCGGCGACCTCGAGGGATCCGCGGACGATCTCGAGCTCGTGATCGCAGGGAGGTCCCATGTGCTGGAGGAGCCGGCGAACGTAGGCGACGTGGGCCGTGTCGAACCGGGTCGCGTCATCGGGCAGGGAGAGCACCGCGTGCAGGGTGGCTCCCAGCGCGTTGCTCAGGCGCTTGGCGCGCAGGATGGGAACCGCGCCACCGGCGCGGTGATCGAGCAGGAGCACGACCACCGACACCGGGAGCTCGGACGCGTAGGGAGCCCAGGGGTGATCCTGGCTCCGCGACGGCTCGATCGGTGTCGTGGTTTGCATGAGACCAATATAGGTGCGATCTGTCTGTCGTCCATTTCGAAATATAGACCGAACCTGTCGGTTCGGTCTACATTCGTCCGTCACGCCTCCGTGACGGCGGCGGCGAGCTCGAGCGGACCGGGCGCGAGGACGACGGCGTAGACGCCCACACACGGCGATGGGCCGGCGAGGGGAACGTCGACGCGGTTGGCGGCGTTGATGCGCTTGAGCAGCGTCGGGTCGGCGGGCACGTCGCGCTGCGCGAGCGTCGGGATCACGCAGCGGGGCGTGGCGGCGACGACGAGGACCGTGAGCGACGGGCCGAGGCGAAGCCGGCGGTTCAACCACGCGTTCTCGGCGTACGGCGGCGCGTCGGCGTCGATGACGACGTTGGGGCGGAAGCGGCGCACGTCGCCCCCGAGCGCGTCGAGCGTCGCGCGCGTGACCAGGTGCAGCGGCGCGCAGTCGAAGAGCGAGCCTGGGGGGCTCGCCGAGCCGATCGGGATGTCGCCCAGGGCGCCGGGTTCCTCGTCGAACTCGGTCGCCACCCGTTCGATGCGCAGGCCGTCCGGGGACGTGATCGGCGTCTCGGCGAGCCGCACCGCGCGCCCCGCCATCGCGCTCAGCTCCGCGGCCAGCGCCGGATCGTCGCCGACGAGCTCGCGCCCGTCGCCGAGCCTGACGCGCAGCGCCGCCGCCGACGGCTCGCCGCGGTACCACGCGCGCATCGAGAGGAGCCCGGCCCAGCGCCGCGGCTGCTTGGCGCTGGCCACGCGGCCACCCTCGAGCTCGACGACGCCGAAGCGTCGATCGCCGGCGAGCCCCGCGCCGTCGACCACGCAGCGGTCGAGCGACTCCCCGCCCATCGACTTCACGGGGTAGCGGACGAGCGTCCGGATCGCGCCGAGGGAGGCGGTCGCGCTCACGGCTTGCCGGCGACGCGCGTCTTGCAGGTTTCCATCTCCGCCTGGATCCGATCGGCCTCGGCGTCCTCGGCCGGGGTCGGCTTCAGGTGCTTCATCGCGTCCATCCGCGCCATCGCCCACTCGACCATCTCGCGCTCCACCTTCTCGACGCACGCGCCGTCGTTGCACGCGCAGACCTTCACCTTGAACCCCTCCATCCCCGCCAGGAGCTCGGCCGCGGTCACCGACGAAGCGCTGAGGCGTTCGCGGCAGGCGTCCATCTCGGCCTCCATCCGGTCGGCGGTCGCGTCCTCCTCGTCCGTCGGTTCGATCGCCTTCAGCTCCTCCATGTGCGCCGTCGCCCACTCCATCATCCCCTGCTCCAGACGCTCGGCGCACGCGACGTCCTGGCACGCGCACATCTGATCGCGGAACTCACCGAACCTGGCGAGGACCACCTGACCGGTCAACGCCGTCGTGGGCGCCGGCGCGGGCTCGGTCGTCGCCGGCGTGGTGGCCGTGCTCGGTGGCGCCGACGACTTACCGCCGCAGGCGACGAGGACGAGCGCGGCGAACGACAGCGTGATGCGACGCATGGTCGCGGCACCGTATCACGGCGGGGTCTCGCCCTCCGGCGGCTTCTCATCCACGCGGCGGCGAGGAGAAGCGGATGATCAGGGGCCGGCGTGATCCCACGAGGACGACCCGTCGAGCATGGCGCTCAACCAGGCCCCGAGGGTCACATCTCCGGTCATCGTGGTGGAGAAGTCGTTGAACAGCCAGACGTGGCCCGAGCCGGAGTACGACATCACCTTGAAGTTGCTCTTCCCGGCCAGCACCACGTCGCGCAGGTTGGTGAGGCCGCTGGCGAAGGCGTCGCCCGGCATCGGCTGGATGCTGTTGCAGTTGGGATAACCGAAGCCATAGAAGCTGCGGATCACGCCGTCCTGCATGCTCGAGATGAGCGCGAGCCGGCGGTCCGGGTGGCGATCGGCGAGGAACGGCAACGCGTTCACCAGGCCACCGCCGTCGGAGCCGATGCACGCCGCGCAGTCCTCGGGCAACGTCGCGTTCAGGTTCCACGCCGTGCGCATCTGCGTCTGCAGGCACGGCGTCAACCACATGTCGCCCATCGGCGGCCCGGAGTCGTCGATGAGGAACACCTCCTTCTCGGCGAACCGCTGCTCGATGCGATCGAAGTTGTAGAGCGCGCCGAACCCGCCCGCGCTCGAGCCGGTGACGATCACGCGGCTCACCGGGGCGGCCTGCGGCACGATCACGTCGAGCCACGCGCCGACGTTGCGATATCCGACCTGCACGCGGCCGCCGAAGCCGCTGTCGGCCGAGCCGCCGAACACGTCGCCGCTGCAGTACGGGAAGAACACGAACGTCGCGTCCCTGAGCGGGTTCGCCGCCGACGCGCGATCGAAGATGCCGGCGGTGCCGCCCTGGCGCACGGCGGCGGCAAGGTCGGAGGCGCCGAACCCGTTGGGGTGCGCGACCGACGAGCACGTGAACCCGTTGAAGCAGGCGCCGCCGCCCTCCATGTAGAGGACCAGATCGCCGCTGGTGCCGAGGTTGTAGCCGAAGCCGGTCTGCGAGCCGTTCATGCAGCTCGTGCCCGGCGTGTCGACCCAGGTCCATTCGCCGGGCGTCCCGGTGAACGTGGGCGGGCCGCCGCCGCTGTTGCCGCCGTCGGTGTCGGTGCCGTCGTCGTCGCCGTCGCCGCCGCCGCCGCAACCGATCGCCATCACAAGAGCCATCACGAGCCAGGAACTACGAGCGCGCATGGGGTCTCCTCCTCCTCGCGGCGCATGGTCGGCGAGGAGACCCGAAAAGTGAACGGTCGTTCACTAACCGCCGCTGACCGGGTCCTCACCGATGCGCGTTCAGCGCGACCCTGGCCGGTACGTCACCTGGGCTGCGGGATGACGCGGAGGTACGGCTTCACCGTCTTCCAGCCGTCCGGGTACTTCTTCTTCGCATCCTCGTCGGAGACCGACGGCGCGATGATCACGTCCTGGCCCGGACGCCAGTTGACCGGCGTCGCGACCTGGTGCTTCGCGGTGAGCTGCATCGAGTCGAGCACGCGCAGCACCTCGTCGAAGTTGCGGCCGGTGCTCATCGGGTAGCTGATCATCAGCTTGATCTTCTTGTCGGGGCCGATGACGAAGACCGTGCGCACGGTGGCGTTGGTCGCCGCCGTCCGGCCGTCGGACGTCGTGCCCGCGTCGGCCGGCAGCATGTTGTAGAGCTTGGCGACCGCCAGCTCGGGATCGCCGATCATCGGGTACGTGACCTTGTGGCCCTGCGTCTCCTCGATGTCCTGCGCCCACTTCGCGTGGTTGTCGACGGGATCGACCGAGAGGCCGATGATCTTGCAGCCTCGCCTGGCGAACTCGTCCTTCAACCCGGCCATGTAGCCGAGCTCGGTGGTGCACACCGGCGTGAAGTCCTTGGGGTGCGAGAACAGGATGGCCCAGCCGTCGCCGATCCACTCGTGGAAGTTGATCGGTCCCTGGGTGGTCTGCGCGTTGAAGTTGGGGGCCTCGTCGTTGATGCGTAGTGACATGGTGCGTTTCTCCTGCGGACGGGTTCACTGCTCGCGACGACGACGAACGCTACTCCCAAACGGCCCAGGAGAACAGGCGCCGACCGTCAGCGCGTGAACCGACGCTCGAACGGACCGATGACGCTGCGATCGGGGCGTTCGTCCACGATCGCGAACACCACCTTCGCGAAGTGTCCGGCGAACCGGCCCTCGAGCGCGGCGCCCAGCTCGTCGGCGACCATCGCGGGGTCGCAGCGGAACACGCCGCAACCCCAGGCGCCGAGCACGAGGGCGTCGTGGCCATGGTGCGCCGCCACGCCCAGCACGCGCGCGACTCGCTCGCGGAGCGCGGGCCGGATGCGCGACGCCGCCCGGGGGTCGCGATCGAGCGCGGCCCCGGCGTTGGGCGCGGGCGAGGTGAGGAAGGCGCACGCGAACGGCTCCTCGAGCAAGGCGCCGTCGTCACCGCGGAAGACCGGGACGCCCGGTGACCAGATCACCCACGCGCCGTAGATCGGATCCGCGCGCATCCGGTGCCACGCGTACATCGGGCTCCGCTCGATGCAGGTGTGGAGCGCCGAGGCGCGGCACAGCGACTCTTCCTGCGCGCGCGCGCCGCCGAGGAAGCCACCGCCCGGGTTCTTGGCCGACGCGAAGTTGAGGGCGGCGACGTCGTGGCCGGCGGCGGCGAGCCCGGCGGCGGCGGCGAGCGTCGTCGTGTTCTCGACGGTGATCGCGGTCGATGCGAAGCGTGGCTCCGGCACGTCGAGCGGGTCCTCCGGCGCGTACGAGACGGTGGCGTCGCGCGCCGCGGCCACCTGCGCGGCGATCGAGATCGTGCGGCCCGAGGGCGCGATGTACGCGCCCGCCTCGACGATCGCGACGGCCTCGCGACCGTGCGCGGCGGCGAGCTTGCGACTGATGAGCACGAGTGACATGGTGTTACTGTTACACTAACAAGAACGAGAGCGCAAGCATTGCTCCGGTCTCGGAGAACGTCGCACCATCGCGGCGATGCCACCGCAGGGGAAGAAGCGCGTCGCGATCCTGGGAGGCGGCGTGTCGTCGATGACCACCGCCTTCTACCTGAGCAGCTATCCCGGCTGGAAGGACGACTGGGAGATCGACGTCTACCAGATGGGGTGGCGGCTCGGCGGCAAGGGCGCGAGCGGCCGCAACGCCAGGGCCAACCAGCGCATCGAGGAGCACGGGCTCCACATCTTCCTCGGCTTCTACGACAACGCGTTCAGGACCATGCAGGAGCTGTACGGCGAGCTGGCGCGCAGCCCGGGCGAGCCGCTCGCGTCGTGGGAGGACGCGTGGAAGCCCCACGACTACGTCGCGTTCATGGAGCAGGTGAAGGGCGAGTGGAAGGCGTGGGAGGTGAACTTCCCCAGGCGGCCGGGCACGCCGGGCGACGCGTCGTTGCCGCTCACCGGCTGGGGCTACGTGCAGACGATGCTGTCGTGGATCGCCGAGTGGTTGCAGCAGCTCGGCTTCCTGTCCGACAAGGACGACGCGATCGTCGATCGCCTGGTCGGCGAGGTCGACGACACCCGGCGCGCGCACCCGGGCAAGTCGGGGGAGTGGCGCGTGCAGGAGGTGGTCCGCGGCATCTTCGCCGGCGTGCTCCAGCGCGTCGTCGAGGGCGTCTCCTACGTCGCGAGCCTGACCGACCTCGACAACCAGCTCATCTACGCCGCGATCCGGCTGGCGGCGACGGTCGACGCCGCCGACGACTCCGACACGCGGCACTCGGCCGTCGGCGAGCTCGTCCGCCGCGTGCGCGACTGGGTGTGGGCGCGGATCGCGCCCAGGGTCGACGAGAACGACAACCTGCGCCGCCTCTTCATCCTCATCGACCTGACCACGGCGGCGATCAACGGGATGATCCACGACGATCTCGTCGGCGACGATCCGTACTGGCCCAGCATCGACGACCAGTCGTTCCGCTCGTGGATCAAGAAGCACGGCGCCACCGACGTCACCGCGCGCTGCGGCCCGATCGAGGCGGCCTACGCGCTCGCGTTCGGCGAGAAGACCGAGCTGGGCGCCGGCACCGCCATGCACGGCATCCTGCTGCTCCTCCTCGGGTACAAGGGCAGCATCTTCTGGGAGATGCAGGCGGGGATGGGCGACACGATCTTCGCGCCGTTCTACGAGGTGCTCCGCCGCCGCGGCGTGCGCTTCCACTTCTTCCACCGCGTCGACCGGCTCGAGATGTCGGCCGACGGCAAGCGGGTCGCGAAGATCCACATCGGGCGTCAGGTGGCGCTCGCGGGCGGGACCTACCGGCCGCTGGTCGACGTGAAGGGGCTGCCCTCGTGGCCGTCGGAGCCGCGCTACGACCAGCTGGTCGACGGCGACGAGCTCGCGGCGAGCGGCTGCGATCTCGAGGACTGGTGGACGACGTGGAGCGACAAGGGCGCCCCGCTCGTGCTCGAGGACGGCAAGCACTACGACACGGTCGTCTTGGGCACGGCGATCGCGACGTTCCCGTACATCGCCGCCGAGGTCATGGACGCGAGCCGCCCGTTCAAGCTCATGACCGAGCAGATCGCGACCACGCAGACCCAGGCGATGCAGCTCTGGTTCAAGCCCGACCTCGAGGGGCTGGGCTGGCGCGGCACCCCGCCGCCGATCGTCGGCGCCTACGCGCTGTGGATGGACACGTGGGCCGACCTCTCGCACCTCCTCGAGCGCGAGGACTGGCCCGCGGACCGGCGACCCGGCAACCTCGCCTACCTCGTCAGCCGGCTCCTCGACGACGAGCCCCTGCCGCCGCGCTCCGACCACGGCTACACCGCGCGCCAGCACGCGCGCGTCCGCGCCAACGCGCTCGAGTGGATCGCGCAGCACGCCGGCGCGCTGTGGCCGACGGCGGCCGACAAGCACGATCCGCGCGCGCTCAACTGGTGGTTCCTGTTCGATCCGCTCGAGCGCGACGGCGCCGCGCGCTTCGAGGCGCAGTTCATCCGCGGCACGCTGAACCCGTCGGAGCGCTACGTGCTCTCGGAGCCGGGCACGACCAAGTACCGGCTGCGGCCGCACGAGACCGGCGGCATCGCGAACCTCATCCACGTCGGCGATCACACGTTCACCGGCGTCAACGCCGGCTGCGTCGAGGCGGCCGTGCAGTCGGGCATGGCCGGCGCGCAGCACCTGTGCGGCTACCCGGCCGTGATCCCCGGCGACATGCTGCCGCGCGCCGGCGCGTGGGGAGACCGCTGATGCCGGGCCCCGGACCCCGGTTCGTCGAGCGCGGCGGCGAGCTGGTGTTGCGCCAGCCGATCGCGTGCAACCGGACGCGCATGTACAACTTCCTCGTCGACGCCGACTGGAACGCGCTCGTGCGCCTGTGCGATCAGTCGTTCCGCGATCCCAGCGGCGGCGCCGTCGTCGTCCGCCCCATCGTGCCCGCGGTCATGGTCGTCGCCGCCGACATCCAGCACGGGTGCTCGCGCAACCCGGCCGACGGCCAGAAGGGCTGGTCGAAGGAGCGCGACCTCGGCTTCTGGGTGCCGGTCGCGCGCGGCCACTTCGTCGACGACGATCCCGACGACACCGACCCGGGCAAGTTCGTGGTGGAGCAGATCGGCTGGTTCCAGCCCTACCTCTTCATCGACAACCCGGCGGCGGTCTTCGTCGGCCGCGAGACCTACGGCTTCCAGAAGGCCTTCGCGCGCTGCGACGTGCCGAGCGCGCCCGCGCATGCCTCGCGCTTCGCCGTCGAGACGCTGGTGATCGACACCTTCACGCCGGCGACCGAGGCACGGGTCGAGGAGCTCTACCGCCTCGAGCGCGCCGACGGCGGCGCGCTGGGCGCGCTCCAGTCGACGACGGCCACGTTCGCCGAGCTCGCGCTCGAGACCACCGGCCGCCTCGCCCGCCACTTCTTCGGCAAGAGCAGCCTGCCGGTGCCCACCTGGCAGCTGGTCAAGAACCTCTACGCGTCGCTCAAGGACGGCCTGGTGCCGATGTTCTTCCTGCGCCAGTTCCGCGACGTCGCCGAGCCCGATCGCGCGTGTTACCAGGCGATCGTCGAGGCGGCGGCCGATCTCACCGCCTGGCGTGGCGGCGGCTTCCTCGACGAGCACGTCCTCACGATCCGCGACTGCGCGAGCCACCCGATCGCCCGCGACCTCGGGCTGCCGTCGGGGCCGATCGAGACCGGGTTCGGCTTCTGGGCCGACTTCGACTTCGACATCGGCGCCGGCCGCGAGCTGTGGCGCGCGCCGTGAACACGTCGCCGGCGACCCTCGAGATCCATCACGGCGACAACCTGGCGGTGATCGCGGGCTTCGCCACCGGATCGTTCGACCTCATCTACATCGACCCGCCGTTCAACACCGGCATCGTGCAGACCAAGCGGCGCACCACGACGCGCCGCGACCCCGAGGGCGATCGCATCGGCTTCCACGGGAAGCGCCACCGGACGACGGTGCTCGGCTCGAGCAGCTTCGACGATCGGTTCGGCGACTACCAGGCGTTCCTGCGGCCGCGCCTCGAGGAGGCGCACCGGCTGCTCGCGCCGACCGGGAGCTTCTTCCTCCACCTCGACTATCGCGAGGTCCACTACGCCAAGGTGGCGCTCGATCAGATCTTCGGGCGCGCGAGCTTCATGAACGAGATCATCTGGGCCTACGACTATGGCGCGCGCACCGCGCGGCGCTGGGCGCCCAAGCACGACACGATCCTCTGGTACGCCAAGGATCCCGGGCGCTACACGTTCGAGACCGACGCGATCGATCGGATCCCGTACATGGCGCCCGGGCTCGTCGGCCCCGAGAAGGCGGCGCGGGGCAAGACGCCGACCGACACGTGGTGGCACACGATCGTGAGCCCGACCGGCAAGGAGAAGACCGGATACCCGACCCAGAAGCCGCTCGGCATCGTGTCGCGGATCGTGCGTGTCCACTCGCGCCCGGGTGATCGGCTGCTGGACTTCTTCGCCGGCAGCGGGACCCTGGGTGAGGCCGCGGCCCGCGAGGGGCGGGCGTGTGTCCTCGTCGACTCGAGCCCGGAGGCGATCCGGGTGATGAAGCGGCGGCTCGCGCATTTCTCCCCGAGCATCCTGCGGTAGCATCCGCGGGAATGGACTCGGGCGTGCCGGCGCAGCGACGAGGGACCGCCGTTCAGCCCGCGGAGATCGGCGGGTACGAGATCGTCGGGCCGCTGGGACGCGGGGGCATGGGCGTCGTGTACCGCGCGCGCGATCCGGTGACCGGCGAGGGGGTCGCGGTGAAGACGGTGCTGTGGGCGGGCGAGGGCGCGCTGGCGGCGATCCGCCGCGAGATCCTGGCGCTGTCGGCGATCCGTCACCCGGGCGTGGTCAAGGTGCTGGCCGAGGGCGTGCGTGACGGGCGGCCCTGGTACGCGATGGAGCTCATCGACGGCCAGTCGCTGCGCCAGCGCTTCGCCAGCATGTGGCAGCCGGTGTCGGGCGCGCACACCACGATGGACGCGCACGCCAGCTCGATCGACTTCGGTCAGGGCGCGACGCTGGCCGGCACCGCGGACACCGGCCCCGCGCGTCGGCGTCCGAGCGACACCCAGCCCGAGCCGTTCGTCGCGGCCGCGCATGCGCCGGCGAGCCTCGCCGCCCCCGCCGAGCTGCGCGCGCTGCTCGAGCTGGTGGTCGCGATGTGCGAGCCGCTCGCGCACGTCCACGCCGCCGGCGTCGTCCACCGCGATCTCACACCCGACAACATCATCGTGCGCGCCGACGGGACGCCGGTGCTCGTCGACTTCGGCCTCGCGTCCTCCTTCCGCCGCGGCGGACGCGAGGCGCTCGCGGTCGGCGGCACGATCGTCGGCACGACGCACTACATGTCCCCGGAGCAGATCCGCGGCGAGCTCGTCGACGCCCGCGCCGACCTGTACTCGCTGGGCTGCATCCTCTACGAGGCGCTGTGCGGCCGGCCGCCTTTTTTGGGCGCGAGCGCGAGCGGCATCCTCTCGATGCACCTCTACGAGGCGCCGGTGCCGCCGTCGGCGCGTGAGGCGTCGGTGCCGCTGTGGCTCAACAGCCTCGTGCTCGGCCTGCTCGCCAAGGATCCGCGCGCGCGCATCGGCTACGCCGGCGACGTCGCGGCCCTCGTGCGCCGCGCGCTGGGCGCCGCGCCGCCGCCGCGCGAGGCGCCGGCGTACGTCTATCGGCCGCGCATGATCGGCCGCGCCGGCGAGGTCGAGCGCTTCGACGCGATCCTGGCCCGCCTGCGCGACGGCAAGGGCGGCGTCGCGATCGTCCGCGGCGAGAGCGGCGTCGGCAAGACTCGCCTCGCCGTCGAGCTCGCGACCCGCGCGTCGTCGGAGGGCGTGCGCGTCGTCGTCGCCGAGTGTCCGCCGGTCATCGGCGCCGATCGCGCGCAGTCGCGCGCCGCGCCGCTCGCCCCGCTCAAGCCGTTCCTGCAGGCCGTCGCCGATCGTTGCGTCGACCAGGGCGACGCGGAGAGCGCCCGGCTCCTGGGCGAGCGTGGCCGCGTGCTCGCGACGTACGAGCCGGCGATCGCGCGCCTGCCGTTCGTGGTCGAGAGCCAGCCGCCGCCGTCGCTCACCGTCGAGGGCACGCGCGCGCGCCTGTTCCACTGCCTGCGCGAGACCGTGCGCGCGCTGGCGGTGCCCGGACCGCTGCTCCTGCTCGTCGACGACGTCCAGTGGGCCGACGAGCTCACGCTGCGCTTCCTCCTGTCCTTGCGCGCCGAGCTCTTCGCGAGCACGCCGGTGCTGATCCTGTGCACGCAGCGGAGCGAGGCGGCCAACCCGCTCGTCGACGAGCTCGTCGCCCTGTCGACGACCGACGTCTTCGAGCTGCC
>DDTA01000276.1:6648-20426 GCA_002344285.1 Myxococcales bacterium UBA2376 | reverse complement strand
GCCGTCGAGGACGGCATCCTCGTGCGCAAGCCGGGCACGCCGTGGACGCTCGCCGGCGGCGCCGCCGCCGAGGAGCGCCTCCCGGCGTCGCTCACCGAGCTCCTGCGCCATCGCCTCGACCGGCTGGGCGCCAGCGGGCGCGCGCTCGCGGCGCTGGCCGCCGTCGTCGGTCGCGAGTTCGACGCCGACCTGCTCGCCGAGCTCACCGGCACGCCCGCGGCCGAGATCGACGACACCCTGCGCGACCTGGTGCGCCGCCACATCTTCGAGGAGGCGGCGGACGGCAAGCTGCGCTTCGGCCACGACAAGATCCGCGAGGTCGCGTACGACGGCCTGGACGACGAGGAGCGTCGACGCGCCCACCGCGACGCGGCGCGCGCGCTCGAGCAGCGCGAGTCGACCCAGCCCAGCCACGATCTCTACCCGGTGCTCGCCCACCACTACTCGATGGCCGACGAGCCGGCGCGCGCGGTCGAGTTCCTGGAGAAGGCGGGGCAGCGCGCGCTCGAGGTCGGCGGCTATCAGGACACGATGGACTTCCTGCGCCGCGCGTTGACGCTGACCGAGCGTGGCGCGGCGCCGTCGACGCGCACGCGGCGCGGCCGCTGGCGCCGGTGGCTGGGCGAGGCCGCGTGGGGGCTCGGCGACATCGACGGCTGCGGCGAGCACTTCGCCGCGGCGCTCGACGATCTGGATCGACCCGTGCCGGCGACCACGGGGGGCTGGCTGCGGGACGCCGGGCGTCGCCTCGCCGGGCAGGTCGCGCGCAACGTGCTCCGCCTGCCGGTCCCGACCGGCGACGGCGACGCCGCCGAGGCGGCGCTCGCGGCGGCGCGCATCTCGTACCACTACTATCACCGCGGCGAGAACCTGCGCATGGTCGCGTCGACCCTGCGCGCCGTCGATCTCGCCGACCGCGCCGACCGCGCCGCCCGCGTCGCCGACAGCTATCACCAGTTCGGCTACATCGCGGGGCTGTTCCGCATGGGCAAGGTGGCCGCGCACTACTTCCACGCCGCCGAGGCCCGGGCGCGCGCGACCGGCGACGACGCGGCGCTGGGCGTCTCCATGTACGGGCAGGCGATCTACTGGTACGGGCTCGGCAACGTCGGGCTGGCGCTGCGCCTCGCCGGCGACGCGGTCCTGCTCATGCGCCGCATCGGCCACACCCACGAGCTCGAGGTGAGCCAGTCGGTGCTCGCGCACGTGCAGCACAGCCTCGGCCGTTACGAGGAGGCGCTGGCCAACAGCCAGGACGTGTACGAGTCGGCGCGTGCGCGCGCCAACGGCATGCACGAATCGTGGGGCGCCTACACCATCGCGCGCGAGCTCATCGTCCTCGACCACCTCGACGACGCGATCGCCTTGCTCTCGCACGCGCGGGAGCTCGCGCGCGCCGCCGGTGATCGCGCCTCGCTCGTCCTGCTCGGCGGCCTGCGCGCCCTGGCCGACACGCGCCGCGGCGACGTCGAGGCCGCCGCCGCGGTCGACGACTGGCTCGGCCTCGTCGCCGGCTCGACGCCGTCGGTCTACTCGCTCGGCCACGGCTACGCCGCCGCCGCCGAGGCCGCGCTCCGCCTCTTCGAGGACGCGCCCGGCGATCCCGGCGCGCGCCGCCGCGCTCGAGCGACCGTCGCACACCTCTGGCGCTACGCGATGATGTTCCCGATCGGCCGCGTGCCCGCGCTCGTGCACGAGGCGTGGGGCCAGCGCCTCTCGGGCCGCCCGCGCCTCGCCGAGCGCCTCGCCCGCGCCGCGCTCGCCCGCGCGCGCGGTCACACGCTGCCGTACGAGCAGGCCCAGGCCGAGCGGGAGCTGGCGGCGCTGGGGGCGCGCGGATGAGGTTGCGCGGTGAGGTGAATGGTGTATGATAGACACTATCATGGACGCCTCGCCCGCTGCGTGCCTCGCTCGTGCCCGCGCCTCGTTCGAGGGCCTCTCGGTCGGTGACGCGTTCGGCGAGACCTTCTTCGCGCGCCGCACCCGGATCGCGATGCGGGTCATCGCCGACGACATCACCTGGCGCTGGACCGACGATACCGCCATGGCGCTGTCGATCATGGAGGAGCTCGCCACCCGCGCCGACGTCGACGCCGACGCGCTCGCCATCCGCTTCGCGCGCCGGTACCAGGCGGAGCCGTGGCGCGGCTACGGTGGCACCGCGCACGGCATCCTGACCGGCATCGCCGAGGGCATCCCGTGGCAGGTCGCGGCGCGCGCGCCGTTCGACGGCCAGGGCTCCAAGGGCAACGGCTCGGCGATGCGGGTGGCGCCCGTCGGCGCCTACTTCGCCCACGATCTCGCGCGCGCGATCGACGTGACGCGCACGACCGCGCGTCCGACGCACCTCCACCGCGACGGCGAGGCCGGTGCCGTCGCCATCGCGGTCGCCGCCGCGCTCGCCGCCCGGATCGCCGCCGGCCTCGCGCCGCGAGACCCCGCCGGGTTCCTGGCGGCGATCTACGAGCACACGCCGACGAGCCTCACGCGCGACGGCATCGACCTCGCGACGCGGCTCGCGCCCGACACGCCGGTCACCCAGGCCGCCGCGCGGCTCGGCAACGGCTCGCGCGTCCTGTGCGACGACACCGTGCCGCTGTGCGTCTGGATCGCGGCCCATCACCTCGGTGACTACGAGCACGCCCTCTGGGAGACGGTCACGGCGCTCGGCGACATGGACACGACCTGCGCCATCGTCGGCGGCATCCTCGCGGCCGGCGGCGCCGCCATCCCCGCCGACTGGCTCGCGCGCCGCGAACCCCTGCCCGTCATCTGACGTGTAACCACGGCGGCGGGCGCGCGCACTGTCCGGACCGAGACGCACCCGCGTCGTCCGTCCCCGTGTCCGCGCTCGCGCCGTCGCCCGTCGGCGCGCGGGTGCGAGGAGGCTCGTCATGCGCGCCCGCCTGCTCGTCGTCTGCCTGCTCGTCGCCGTTTCCGCCGTCGCGCTCGTGCCGCCGCGGCCCGCTGCCGCCCAGAGCGGCGGTGACATCGCGCTCGACGGGTTCCGGCCCGCGCTCGACACCAACGGCTACGTCACCGTCGACGGCGCGGCGCTCACGCCCCCGGCGCAGGTGGCGTTCGGGCTCTACACGACGTGGGCGCACGGGCTCCTGCGCCTGGAGGGGCAGGGCGCGCGCTACCGCGTGCAGGACGCGTTCTCGCCGACGCTGGTCGCGGCGATGGGCGTGCCGCGGCTGCCGCTCGCCCTCGGGCTCAGCCTGCCGTTCGGCGTGGTCTCCGCCGATCGCGATCACGACACCGACGGCGGCAGCTACCGCACCGGCGACCAGGGCCTCGGTGACGTCGGCGTGCACGCCAAGCTCGGGCTGGGTCGGCGCGCCGCGCTCGCGGCGTCCCTGTGGCTGCCGACCGCCACCGACGACGCGTGGCTCGGCGCCGGCGCCACCAGCGGGCAGGTGCGCGTGATCGTCGAGGGGCGGCGCGGGGCGCTGCGCGGCGCGCTCAACGCCGGCGTGCGCGTGCGGGCCGGCGGCGCCGCCGCGTACATGGACACGCCGGCGACGATGCCGGGCACCGGCGTGCGGCTCTCGCTCGGCGCCGCGATCCCCGTCGGCGGCGCCGTCGCGTACGCGCTCGCGCCCGGCAAGGTCGACGTGCTGGCCGAGGGCTACGCGCTCGTGCCGCTCGACGGCGACGGCTACGCGCCGATCGAGGCGCTGGCCGGGCTCAAGGTGCACCTCGCGCGCGCGTCACACCTGACGCTGGGCGGCGGCCTCGGCGTCGGGCCCGACGCCGGGAACCCCGACGCCCGCGCGTTCCTGGCCATCGTCTTCGAACCGGGGCGGCCGGAGCGGCTGCGCGTCGTCGTCCCCGACCGGCCCGAGGTGCCACGCGTCGCGCGCGTCGAGGAGCCCGCGCCCGAGCCGCTCGGCGACCTCGACCGCGACGGCGACGGCATCCTCGACATGAACGATCTGTGCGAGGACGATCCCGAGGACTTCGACGGGCTCGAGGACGACGACGGCTGCCCGGACAACGATCTCATCGCGTTCACCGACGGCGGCTTCGAGACCTTGAAGCCGATCCACTTCGAGTTCGACTCCGCGGTCATCAAGTCCGAGTCGTTCCCCGTGGTGCGCGCGGTCGCCGAGGCGCTGCGCGCGCACGGGCACATCCGGAGGATGGAGATCGGCGGTCACACCGACAGCCGCGGCTCGGCCGCGTACAACCTCGCGCTGTCGCGCCGACGCGCCGCCGCGGTGAAGCAGTTCCTGGTCGACGAGGGCATCGACCCCGAGCGCCTCGAGTCCGAGGGCTACGGCGAGACCCGGCCGATCCTCGATCGCCGCACCGAGGAGGCCTACGCCAAGAATCGCCGCGTCGAGTTCCTCATCCTCGACGGTCGCTGACCCTCGCCGCGCCGGCGCCGCCGCTACGCGCGCGCGGTCGCGATGTGCGACGGCATCGGGAAGCGCACGCGGCCGTCGGCGGTGAAGCTGTCGATCGCTTCCTTGCTGTCGCGCTCGACCGCGGCGACGAAGGCGTCGAACGCCGCCGGGTCGGCGACGAACTGCGGCATCACCGCGGCGTAGGCGACGTACTGGTCGCGGACGAACCCGTCGGCGGGGAAGTCGACCTCGACGGTGCGCTCGACGATCGCGACGTCGCGCAGGCCGGCGGCCTCGAGCATGGCGCGCAGCTCGCCGGCGTCGCCGAGCGCGAACGGCGCGACGGCGTCACTCGCGTTCGCGCCGATGGCCGCCATGAGCCGCATCTCCGACGCCGCCATCTTGCTCCACAGCGGGTGGTGCTCGATCGTCCGCCAGCACGCGATCACCGCGCGGCCGCCGGGTGCGAGGACCCGCTTCATCTCGGCCACCGCCGCCGCCGGATCGGGGAAGAACTGCAGCCCCTGCTGGCAGATCACGAGGTCGAACGAGCCGGGCGCGAAGTCGAGCGTGGTCGCGTCACCTTCGACCCACTCGATCGGCGCGCCGTACGGGACCGTCAGCTTCGAGGCGGCCGCGAGCATGCCGGGCCGCAGATCGAGCCCGACGACGCGGCCCTCGCCACCGACGAGCGGCGCCACCTGGCGCGCGATGATGCCCGTCCCGCACGCCAGGTCGAGCACGCGTTCGCCGAGCCTGGGCGCCGCGAGCGCGAGCACGTGGCGCGACAGCGGCCGGAAGATCGCCGGCACGAACATGCTCTCGTACATGTCTGCGGGGCTGGGCATGCCTCGCATCCTACTACGCCGGTCACGCCGGTCACGCCGGTCACGCCGGTCACGCCGGTCAGGGCTTCGTCGCCGGCGCGGGCTTCGTCGTCGGCGCGGGCTTCGTCGCCGGCGCGGGCTTCGTCGCCGGCGGGCTCGGCGGCGGCGCGCTCGCGCCGCCCATGCCGGCGAGCCCGGCGAGCGCCATCAGCTCCGCCTGCGTGACCGTGAGGCTCACGTTGACGAACGTCTTGTCCTGCGCGACGACGAGCGACTTGGCTGCCTTCGCCAGCCCCATCGAGCCGGCGAGCTGCGAGACCTGCGCGAGCTGGCCCTGGATCAGCGAGGTCGCCTTGGCCGCCGACGCCGCGCTGTCGGTGCCGATCTTGAGCGCGGCCTGGACGTCGGCGGTGAAGTTGAACGCCACCGCCACGGTGTCCGCGGACATGCCCTGCTGCTTCATGTCCGCCTTCGCGCTCTCCGGGACCAGGACCGTCATCCACAGATCGGCGGTCGTGTCGGTGGTCGCGACGGCGTCGCGCAGCGCCTTGGCCTTCTTCGACGCCGCGGCGCTCTTGCCCTTGCCCTTGCCCTTGTTCAGGGCGACGTCGATCGTGCCCTTCATCTGGCCCTTCTTGGTGAAGACCAGCCGATCGTGGATGAACGCGAGCTCGGTGTCGTCCTTGGTCCAGTAGGTCACGCCGGCGTGAGTCGCCTTCTTGATGCCCGGCGTCGCCGCGATCTTGTCCTTGGGGAACCGGCCCTCGGCGACGATCACCAGCTGCTTCATGTCGTCGAAGTCGTCGCCCGCCGACGATCCGGCGAACATGACGGTGTCGATGTCCTTGAATGGATCGATCCCGATCTCGGCGAGCTTCGCCTTCGCCTCCGGCTTGGCCGCGACGAGCATGTCGTAGCCCTTCTGCAGGAGCGCGGAGTCGCGCGAATCGGCGACGTCGAACACCATCACGATCTGGCTCGACTCCGGCGCGTACGAGAGGAGGTTGGTGCCGTCGCCGGCGCGGGCCGGCGCAGCGGTCACGAGGAAGGCGGCGGCAGCCACCGCGAGCGCGATCGACTTGGACATCCCGGTATGAACGCACAGGCCCCGGGGATCGCAACGGCGAACCTGCACTGAACATGTGTTCACCTCACCGTCGAAGTTTGCTAGCGTCGGCCTCGTGGTCCGCCGGGTGTCGAATCCGCCCAACCCGTGGGCGTCGTCCCACGTCGAGTGGCTCGAGGAGCCGCCCGCGGCCGAGCTCGAGATCCACGAGGAGCACGCGAAGTCGATCCTCGCCGAGAACGACTCGCCCGACGTCGGCTTCCGCTGGAGCCTCAACCCCTACCGCGGCTGCTTTCATGCGTGCGCTTACTGCGTGTCGGGTGACACGCCGATCCTCATGGCCGACGGTCGCACCCGCCCGATCCGCGATCTCCGCGTCGGAGACCGCATCCTCGGCACGGTGACGGACGGGCGCTATCGCCGGCTCCGTGCGACCGAGGTCCTCAACCACTGGCGCAGCTTCAGGACGGCCCACCGGGTCGTGCTCGAAGATGGCACCACGCTCGTCGCGAGCGGCGATCACCGCTTCCTCACCGAGCGCGGGTGGAAGCACGTCGCGCCGCCGCCGTCGAACCAGTGGCAGCGTCCCTACCTCACGCCCAACAACAGCCTCCTCGGTGTCGGCGCGTTCGCGGACCCGCCCCTGCACGACTCCGACTATCGCGACGGCTACCTGTGCGGGATGATCCGGGGCGACGCGCTCGCGGATCTCGAGGGCCTGGCCCGGACGCGCCGGTTCCTCTCCGAGCTCGACACCACGACGCACGAGCTGTCGTTCCAGGCGGCCACGGCCGCGCGGCGAGAGATGCGCGCGATCCGGACCTCCAGCCGCGTGCACGTGAGCCAGATCCGGGAGTCGATCGCCTGGCCGGATGCCCCTTCGACCAGCTGGTCCAAGGGGTTTCTCGCGGGCATCTTCGACGCGGAGGGGTCGTACTCGCGCGGCATCCTCCGCATCAGCAACTGCGACGTCACGATCATCGAGAACGTCCTCGACGCGCTGAACCGGTTCGGCTTCGACACCGTGACCGAAGACCGTCGAAGGCCGGAGCAACCGACGGTGTACAACGTGCGCGTCCGCGGCGGTCTCCGCGAGCACCTGCGCTTCTTTCACCTGACAGATCCGGCGATCACGCGGAAGCTCGACTGCGAGGGCACCGCGATCAAGTTCGACGCCGACCTGCGTGTCCGATCGGTCGAGCCGCTCGGCATCACGGTGCCGATGTTCGACATCACGACCGGGACCGGCGACTTCATCGCCAACGGCGTCGTCAGCCACAACTGCTATGCCCGGCCGTCGCACCAGTGGCTCGGGTTCGGGGCGGGGACGGACTTCGAGCGCAAGCTGGTGGTGAAGGTGAACGCGCCCGAGCTCCTGCGCGCGACGTTCCTCCGGCCGAGCTGGAAGGGTGAGCTGATCGCGTTCTCGGGCGACACCGACTGCTACCAGCCGCTCGAGGCGAGCTACGAGCTGACCCGGCGGTGCCTCGAGGTGTGCGCCGAGTTCAAGAACCCGGTCGGCATCATCACCAAGAGCGCGGTCATCCGCCGCGACGTGGAGCTCCTGGCGCGGCTCGCGCGCGACGCGCGGCTGCACGTGACGCTCTCGATCCCGTTCGCGCGGGACGACGTCGCGCGGTCGATCGAGCCGGGGGCGAGCTCACCCGCGCGCCGCTTCGACACGCTGCGCATCCTGTCCGAGGCCGGGGTCCCCACCGGCGTCGCCATCGCGCCGGTGATCCCGGGCCTGAACGACCCCGACATCCCCGAGATCCTCGAGCGCGCTCACGCGGCCGGCGCGCGCAGCGCGTTCATGATCCTCGTGCGGCTGCCCGGCGAGGTGCTGCCGGTCTTCCGCGAGCGCATCCAGCAGGCGCTCGCGCCCGAGCGTGTGCGCAAGATCGAGCACGCGATCGAGGAGCTGAGGGGCGGCGGCGGGCGCATGAACGACAGCCGCTTCGGCGCCCGGTTCCGCGGCCAGGGAGCGCGCTGGCGCGCGATCGAGGGCCTGTTCGAGCTCCACCGCCGCCGCCTCGGCCTCGACGCCGACCGCACGGAGGGGGGAGGCGACGATGCGCCCACCACCTTCGTGCGTCCGACCCGTCAGCTGGGCCTGTTCTGATTCAGCGGAGGCCGCGGATCTTGATCATCTGATCGAAGCGCTCGCGGGCGCGCGCGCCCAGCTCGTCGCTCGCGATGCCGACGACCGGCTCGCCGCTGGCGAGCTTGGTCGCGTTCACGCACTCCGCGGTGCCGGTGCCCGGCTCGCCGGGCGCCGTGCCGAGCGCGCCGCCGGTCGCCCCGATGCGGTCGGCCATCGGCTCGTCACCCGGATGGTGCGCCGCGCGCGCGACACCGTCGTCGATCCGGTCGGTCGTCGGCTGGCCGCTGGTCGGCGCGCGCTCGCTGAACGAGTCGTTGGCCTCGTCGATGGCGAGGTCCGTCGGCTCGTCGATCGAGGCCGCCTCGAGATCCGTGTCTGCATCCTCCGACTCGGTGCAGGCGACGGTGAGCAGGGAGAGAGCGAGGAGGGCGATGGTGGCGAGCTTGCGCATGGTGGGTGTTCCTTCAGGTGGCGGGTGCGTGACGAGGCGACTCCATCAGCACGCCGCGTGCCGAGGCGATCGACCGCGCGCCTCGCCCCTGCCAGCTCCAGTCAGATCGCGCGAGTGCCACTTCGTGCCGCGAACGACGGTGCACGCCACACCGCGCAAGCCGCTGTTCGATCGACGGTCACACGTCGAACGGTCGACATGTCCCGGACCGCGGCTGTCGGTGTGTCACCACCGACTCGCTGTCCCGAAGCCGGGTTCAGGGCCCCGTCGCGCTTCGCGCCCGATCGGGAATGGCCCGCCCCCGACGACTGGTTTGGCGCGTGTCGCACCCATGTCGCACCTCTTGACACCTCCGGCACGACTCCGCAAAGTGCCGGCCCCGAGGGAAACGAAGGCATGATCCAGGTCTCAAAGTTATCCAAGTATTACGGGGGCAAGCGGGCGCTCGGCCCGGTGTCCTTCGAGATCGATGACGGCGAGACGGTCGGTTTCCTGGGCCTGAACGGCGCAGGCAAGACCACCGCTCTTCGCATCCTCGCGTGTGATCTGCGGCCGTCCGCCGGTGCGGTGTCGGTCGGCGGCATCGACGCCGTCACCGATCCGCACGAGGTCCGCAAGCGCATCGGCTTCCTGCCCGAGCACCCCCCGCTCTACCAGGAGATGACGGTCTCCTCGTACCTCGAGTTCGCGGCCGACCTCCGGCGGGTCGCGCGCGGGGATCGAACCAGGCTCGTCGGCGAAGCGCTCGAGGTCACCGACCTCACCGATGTCGCCGGCGACCTGATCAACACGCTGTCCCACGGTTACCGCCAGCGCGTCGGTCTCGCCCAGGCGATCGTGCACAAGCCCGCCCTCGTCATCCTCGACGAGCCGACCCGCGGGCTCGACCCCAAGCAGATCGTCGAGATGCGCAAGCTCATCCACGGGCTCAAGGACCGTCACACGGTCCTCATCTCCAGCCACATCCTCGCCGAGGTCAGCCAGACCTGCGATCGCCTGCTCGTCCTCGGCCAGGGTCGCATCCTCGGCGCCGGCACCGAGGCCGAGCTCGCCGCCCACGAGGGCAACGTCAAGCTGGTCTCGATCACCGTGCGGGTGCCGCCCGCCGCGTCGGGGGAGCCGTACCGCGACGGCGAGGTCGACGCCCGCAAGCGTATCACCAGCGTGCTCTCGCGCATCGACGGCGTCACCGAGGTCGGCGAGCCGCAGTCACGCGGCGACGGCTGGGCGGTGTCGCTCACGTCCGCCAAGGACCTGCGCGCCGAGATCAGCCGCGCCGTGGTCCAGGCCGGCCTCGACCTCCTCAAGCTCGACTACGCCCGCAGCGAGCTCGAGAACACCTTCCTGCGCCTGGTCGACACCGGCGCCGCCGCGGAGGCAGCCTGACATGAGAGCCGCAGCCATCATCTTCCGGCGCGAGATGGCGACCTATCGCCAGTCGCTCGTCGGCCGCATCGCGGGCGCGCTCGCGCTCCTGCTCATGGGGGTCGCCTTCCAGGTCTTCGGCAGCAAGACCCAGCTCTCGGGCGAGATGCTGTCCCAGTTCTTCTGGGGCAGCTCCGGCGTGGTCATGGGGCTCGCCATCCTCCTGAGCGTCCGCCTGCTCGCCGAGGAGCAGCAGTCCGGCTCGATCCTCCTGCTCAACACCTCGCCGGTGCGCGAGTCCGAGATCGTCCTCGGCAAGTTCTTCTCGGCGGCGACGTACCTCGCCATCCTCCTCGCGGTCTCGGTCTACATCCCGCTGCTCATCAAGAGCGAGGGCAAGATCACCGGCAGCCAGATCTTCGTCGGCTACCTCGGGTTGATGTTGCTCGGCTCGGCGACGCTCGCCATCGGGATCTTCGCGTCGACGCTGGCGCGGCAGCAGATCGTCGCCGCCGTCATCGGCGCGACCATCGTGGTCCTGATGCTGCTCCTCTACCAGTTCAGCCGGAAGCTCGATCCGCCGATGCGCGACATCCTGGCCGAGCTCGACCTCTGGTGGATCCACTTCCAGCAGGGCTTCATGAAGGGCGTCTTCAACCTGAAGGACGCCGTCTACTACGTCGCCGTGACCTACTTCTTCCTCTTGTGCTCGGTGAAGACGCTGGAGATGAAGCGATGGCAATGATCCGTGCACCCCGCCTGATCTCGCGGATCGGGCTCATCGTCGCGTTCCTGCTGTTCGTCCTGGCGCAGCGCTTCCTGCGGGATCCGGTCTCCGGACAGGCGCTGTTCCCCGTGGTGCGACAGCTCACGATCGCGATCGCGCTGTTCCTGCTCGTGGGCGGCACCGTGCTCCAGGCGCTGCGCTGGGTGCAGAGCAAGCACAACGGTCGCAAGGCCGAGGGCGCGCTCCTGCTCTGCTACGGCGCGTTGATCCTCGCCGGCGTCGTCTACTTCCTCACCACCAAGACCGGCATGGGCTGGATCGGGCTCGACGACCTGTCGCCCAAGGGCGCGCGCAAGTACGACGTCGCCATGTCGGTCCTCGCCGGCATCCTGGCGGCGTGCGCCGTCATCCCGGCGGTGCTGATGGAGGCGACGATCGGCGAGTGGACCACCGACGCCGACGACGACGCCGTCGAGCTGCGCCGCACCCGCGAGATGGGCATGGCCGGTCTCTCGATCGCGCTCGCGCTCGCGTTCCTGATGGTGACGTGCAACGTCGCCCGCGACAAGAACATCAGGAAGGACGTCAGCTACCTGAAGACGTCGCAGCCGGGACCGTCGACGCGCAAGATCGTCGAGGCGATGAACGAGCCGGTGCGGGTCCTCCTCTTCTTCCCCGAGCTCAACGAGGTCGGCGGCGAGGTGAAGGGCTACTTCGACGAGCTCGCGCGCCTGACCAAGGGCAAGGTCGTCGTCGAGGAGCACGACCGGCTGCTCTCGGTGACGCTGGCCAAGAAGTACCAGGTGAGCAAGGACGGCACCGTGGTGCTGGTCCGTGGCGCCGACGCCAAGGAGAAGCACGGCAAGTTCGAGCTCGACACCGACATCGAGAAGCACCGCAAGCGCGACGGCAAGCTGCGGGTCCTCGATCAGACGGTGAACACCGAGCTCATGAAGATCATGCGCGAGAAGCGCAAGGCGTACCTGACCGTCGGGCACGGCGAGATCAACGATCCCGACTCGATGCCCCCGCACCTGCGCGGTCAGCTCCCCGACGCGCGCACGCAGGTGATCAAGAACATCCTCACCCAGCTCAACTACGAGTCCAAGAACCTGGGGACGATGGACGGCCTCGCCAGCAAGATCCCCGACGACGCGACCTTCGTGATGGTGCTCGGGCCCAAGCAGGCGTTCGACCCGGCCGAGCTCGACACGCTGGCGGCCTACGTCGACGGCGGCGGCAAGCTGCTGGTGGCGATGGATCCGCAGGGCGACTTCCGGCTCGGGCCGCTCGAGGGCCGCCTGGGCGTCGGGCTCGGCGAGCTGCGGCCCGGCGAGGACGCGCGCATCGGCATCGTCACCGACGACAAGAACTTCCTGCCCCAGCGCCGCAACGAGAGCGACCGCCAGCTGGCGCTCACCAACCAGTTCTCGTCCCACGCGTCGACCACGTCGCTCTCGCGCGGCGACGCCCGCAACGGCATCCTGCTCGAGACCGCGGGCATCCTCACCGACCGCGAGTTCACCGTGCCCGGCGCCAAGCCGACGCGGACGTACGTGATCCGCACGATGGGCGAGGCCTGGGTCGACTACGACGGCGACTTCAAGGCCGGGCCGGCCGAGAAGCGCGACCGCTACAACGTCGGCGCGGCGATCGAGGGCCCCAAGGTCAAGGCGCCGGACGGCACCGAGACCGACGGCTTCCGCGCCATGGTGTTCAGCGATCAGGATCTCTTCGCCGATCACATGGTGCAGAGCCGCACCGGCCAGATCTTCGTCGAGACCAACGGTCGCTCGCTGCCGGTCGACGCGATCCGGTGGCTCGGCGGCGAGGAGCGGATCAGCGACATCGTCAACGACGAGCGCGATCCCGAGATCAAGCAGACCAAGCGCGAGCAGGCCGCGTGGTTCACGGCGACGACGATCGTCGCGCCCCTCGCCCTGTTCGGCATCGGCATGCTGTTCGGCCGCCCGCGTCGCAAGCGGCACGTGGCCGTGAAGAAGGAGGCTGCGCCATGAAGGGCGTCATCGTTCACGGAGCGCTGCTGGCCATCATGCTGGTCTACGGCTACGTCACGTGGACCAAGGAGAAACCCAAGAAGGCGCTGACCGGCGAGGTGGTGATGTGGAACCGCGCCGAGAGCGACCTCAAGGCGGTCGAGTTCGCCACCAAGGACCACACGCTGCGCATCGAGCGCCGCGGTGAGGGCGCGAACGCCTACTGGTGGGGCATCGACACGCGCACGTCGAAGAAGCTCAAGCCGCAGGAGACGCCGCCGCCGGCGAACCCGGGCGAGCCGCCGCCGCCGCCGCCCGAGCCCGAGTACATCGACGAGACCGTCACCCGCGAGTTCCCCGTCGGCGAGCCCGGCGAGAAGCTGGTGAAGGACCTGGCGGCGATGCGCGCGATCAAGGGCCTCGGCGTGGTGAAGGAGGAGGCCAAGAAGGACTACGAGCTCGTCGACACGACCAAGACGATCGCGATCGTCTTCGGCGACGGCGCCAAGACCCTGGTCCTCGGCGGCCGGGTGCAGGGCGGCAGCGACCGCTACGCGCTCGACGTCGACTCGAACAAGGGCTTCGTGCTCGCCGGCTCGCTGGTCACGCCGCTCGAGGGCGGCGAGGGCTCGCTGCGTCCGAGCGATCTGCGCGCGTTCGATCCCAAGGCGGCGATGCAGGTCGAGATCGCGGCCGGCGACCGCAAGAAGACGGTCTTCCGCATCAAGGCCAAGCAGACCGCACCCGAGGGCGCGGATCCCCACATGCCCAAGCCCAAGGACGACCTCGTCGAGACCTGGGGCGAGGGCCAGACCGCGGACACCGCCGCGGCGAACTTCATCGACAAGATCGAGAAGCTGCGCCCGACGAGCTACGAGGCCAAGCTCGA
>DDTA01000276.1:0-6574 GCA_002344285.1 Myxococcales bacterium UBA2376 | reverse complement strand
TGACGGAGCGCACGCGCGTGCCCGCGGTCCTGCCCAAGGTCGCGGCCGAGCGCATCGCGCCCGACATCGAGACCGTGCTCCCCAAGCCGTAACGCCCGTTGCGGTCCCGTGCGCCCTTCGCGAGGCCATCAGGCGCTCGCGGAGGGCGATTCGCATTTTCGGCCGAACGGTTGACCTGTCCGATCGGGTGGTTACCGGTCCGGAATACAGGCAACCCCAGCGGCGGTCCCTCCTATCAAACCGCGAGGTACCCGTCTCCATGAAGGGCATGATCCGTATGAAGCACGCACTCGTCGCCGGCGCGGGCGCGGCGATCCTCGCCGCCGCCATCGGCGCGGCCACCAGCACGAACCATCACGCCGTCGCCCAGAGCGCGCCGCCCGCGGCCCTGCCCGCGACGACGCAGATCTCCGACGTCGCCGAGCGCGTCGTCGACAGCGTGGTGAACATCTCCACGACCCAGACGGTCGAGAGCGGGCCGTTCGTCTTCGACCCGTTCTTCACCGACCCGTTCTCGCCGTTCCAGCACGAGCCCGATCTGCGCAAGGCGAAGAGCCTCGGCTCGGGCGTCATCGTCTCCGAGGACGGGAAGATCCTGACCAACGCCCACGTCGTGCGCAACGCCGACGAGATCCTCGTCACCCTGCACGACGGCAGCGAGCACGAGGCCAAGCTGATCGGCACCGATCCCAAGTCGGATCTCGCGGTGCTGAAGCTCCAGCGCGTGAAGGGCAAGCTGCGTCCGCTCGCGTTCGCCGACTCGTCACGGTTGCGCCTCGGCGAGGTCGTCCTCGCCGTCGGCAACCCGTTCGGCGTCGGCCAGGCGGTGACGATGGGCATCGTGTCGGCGACCGGCCGCGCGTCGATGGGCATCGTCGACTACGAGGACTTCATCCAGACCGACGCGGCGATCAACCCGGGCAACTCGGGCGGCGCGCTGGTCAACATGCGTGGCGAGCTGGTCGGCGTGAACACCGCGATCCTGTCGCGCACCGGCGGCTACCAGGGCATCGGCTTCGCCATCCCGACCAACATGGTGCGCCCGATCATGGACGCGCTCATCAAGGACGGAAAGGTGAATCGCGGCTGGCTCGGCGTCACGCTGGCGCCGCTCGACGCCCGGGCGCAGGCGAAGTTCAAGGTCGCCTCCGGGGTCCTGGTCGCGCAGGTCGGCACCGACACCCCGGCCGAGAAGGCGGGCCTGTTCGCCGGCGACGTGATCGTCGCGGTCGACGGCCTCGAGGTGAAGGACGTGGCCAAGCTGCGCAACGCGGTCGCGATCAAGGGCGCCGGCACGGCGACGACGCTCGAGGTCCGCCGCGACGGCAAGCCCCGGCAGGTGAAGGTCACGCTCGGCGCCTTGCCCGAGCAGCCCAAGCAGCAGCGTCGCGTGCGGATCCGCTGACAGGCACGCCGCGGCCATGTAGCGTGCGCCCATGTCCGTCAAGGCGTGGGCGCTGCGCCCGACCGAGGTGAAGATGCTCTCGCGCGCGGCGATGCTCCGGCTCGCCGCGCGCTGCGCGATGCGGGTCGAGCCGTGGAAGCCGCCCGGCGCCTCCGCGCCGTGGAAGCGCGGCCTCGCCCACGTGAGCCGCGTGGCCTCGACGGCGCCCGCCGGCGACGCCGCGCTCGCGCGGTCGATCGAGAACCTCGGCGTGCGGGCGTGCAACCGGCTCGACGCCACCGACGAGCCGCTCGGCCAGAGCCACAACTACGCCGGCCTCGCGCTGGCCCTCGCCATCGAGGCGTCCGCGCTCGACGTCGGGCCGGCGCTGACGAAGACGGTGATCGACGGGGCGAAGTACGCGGCGTCGATCGCGGCGGTCCTCGCCCACGCCGGCCGCGTGAAGGTCGGCAAGGGCAAGGATCCGGTCGAGACGGCGGCGCTCGCCATGTGGGACGCGATCCGCGCCGACCTCCCCGTGGTCGCCGCCGCCCCCGTGCGCCTCGACGCGCGCGGCGTGCGCGCGCTCGCGCCGCTCTGGCCGCGCCGCACGCCCGCCTGGGCGAGCTGACGCGCCCTCGCGTCTCGACACTCTTCGGTACGCGCGCGTCATCGCGCGATCGCCGCGGCGAGGTCATCGTGCTCGAACGCGCTCGCCATGCGATCGAGCTGCGTGCGGGTGAGGTCGTGCTTCGCCGCGATCGGTCGCCACCGCGCGACGGCCTTGCCGACCTCGCGCGCGACCGCCCGCGCGGCCGCCGGCTTGTCGATGCCGAACAGGGGCGCGACGGAGAGCGCGAGCTCCAGCGAGCCGGTGGCGTCGGACTCGTCGATCGCGAGCGCGTGGATCCGCGGCTTGACGTCGACGGGCATCGGGTTCAGATCGAATGCAGGCGCCAGTCTCCAGCCCTCCGCCGTGCGCAGCCAGCCGTGATTGCGGAGGTGATCGTCGGTGTTGGAGATGAGGATGTTGAAGACCATGCGCCGCCACAGCTCGCGGAGGTCGGCGTTCACATCGGCGCTCTCGCGGCGGATCGCCTCGACCAGCTCGAGGTAGCTGTGCGTACCGTGATCGGACGCGGCGAGCGCCGTGAGCGCGGAGATGAACGGAACCCGATGCCCGGCGGCGCGATCGAACCGGCGCAGCATCAGCACCGGGCGCTTCGCGATGACGTCGAGCCGCGCCACGGGAACGTCGATGCCGGCCGCCTTCGCGAGGGTCAGGGCGGTCATCTCCCAGCGCGTGACCGGCCACTCGTCGTCCTTGCGCGGGAACTTGGCCACGAGCAGGTGGCCATCCTGGTCGAGGACGGAGGCCTTGGGGCGCGCGCCGCCGAGGGACGTTCCGGGCGCGAGCACGAGCTGCAGATCGTCATCCGTCTCGCGGTCCTCCGCGATGCGCGTCGCTGCGGAGAGCAGACGCGGCAGCTCGAGCAGCGGCGGGACGCGGCGCCCCGTGCTGGCGACGAATCCGTCCTGCCCGGCGAGCGCGAAGCGAAGGGCGCCCAGGCGGGTCTCGTCGTCGACCTGCAGCAGGAAGTCACGCTCGTGGAGGGTTCGTGGCGGGCGACCTTCGCGCCGCGCGAGCGCGCGCTCGTGGCGCCGGACGAGCATCTGGCCCCAGCGATCGGGCGCCGTGTCGGCGAACGCGTTGAACAGCGGACGTTCCGAGTGCGCCGTGCCAGGCGCCAGCGGGAGCTCGGGCTCGAGCGCGAAGTTGTTGCGATCGGCCAGCCATTCCGGCGCGTACTCGAACGAGCACGTCTCGCGCCCGCCGCGGACGCGGGTCCACAGTCGACCCACGAGCACGTCGAGGCCATCGCGCTGGAGATGGACGAGGACCTCGCGTTCCATCAGCGCCGCCGTGGCGTATGGATGCGCCGGGGTAGGCGCTCGTCGTCGAGGCCGAGCCCGATCGCGTCCGTCGCGGCGTCGGCGAGCGTCCCGAGCCGGTCGGTCATGCCGAGCACGAACAGGACCGACGCGTAGATGCCCATCGAGACGCTCGGGTCACCGCGCTCGACGCGCGCGATCGTCGGCCGACTGGTGAACGCGCGCTCGGCCATGACCTGCGTGGAGATCCGACGTCGCCGCCTGGCCGCGGACAGATCCGCTCCGAGCTTGGCGAGGTTGCGTCGGACCGACGGCGGCAGTCCGACGATGGCACGGCTGGCCTTCATGACGTAACGTGTACTTTACGTTATCCTCGGATATTGTAAAGTATATGTTCCGTTACGTCCCGCGGACGGTCTCGCCCATCTCGAGCGCGCGGATCTCGAAGTCGTGCGAGACGGCGCGCAGCTCGTCGGGCAGGGCGGCGAGGTTGACGTTGAGCGAGTAGGCGAGCGGCTCGTCGAGCGGGCGGAAGAAGTCGTCGAAGTGGTGGGGCACGACGACGCGCGGCTCGAGGCGGGCGAGGATGCGCTGCCAGTAGCGCGGCGTGAAGCGGCGCCCGGCGATGCCGGCGAGGAAGTAGTCGACGCCCTTGTGCCGGATCTCGTCGTCGACGAGGTTGCACGAGCCGTGGTGGTAGAAGGTCGCGCCGCCGACCGCGATGTGGATGCCCCACACCTGGCCGCAGCGGAACGCCTGCGGTGTGAGCTCGTCGAGGTGCTCGCACGAGAGCTCGCCGTCGCTGGGGGTCCACAGACCGGCGGCGAGCCTGGAGTGGAGGCTCGGCACGAACGTGACGGTGAACGGGCCGAGCTCGAGCGGTCGGTGCGGCTCGACCGTCACCGCGAGCTCGGGTCGCCCGTGCACCCTGAAGAGCTGGGCGAGCGACGCGCTGCCGTACGCCTTGCACCCGGCGCGCGCGGCCAGCGCCGGTACGTCGAGCGCGTGATCGAAGTGCGTGTGCCCGACCAGGATGGCGAGCGGATCGGGGAGTGTGCGCAGGCGCTCGGTGGCGGCAGGCACGACGCGGCGGTGGACGAAGTCGCCGGCGGAGATCCGCGTCAGGTACGGATCCACGAGGAGGTGCTGGCCCTCGTAGGTGAACCGGAATCCGGCGACGCCGAGCCACTCGAGCTCGAGGCCGGGCGGCAGATCGCCCGCGCGCGGCGAGCGCGACCACGCGAGGTCGGCGTGCGTCGAGGTGTCGGCCTTCGCGCGGGAGCGGCGCCGCGTGGCGTAGGCGACGAGCGACGCGATGTGGCCGATCGGTCCGAGCATCGGGCGAGAATAGCGAGAAGATCGGGTCCGGGCATGGGCACGGGCCCGGGCGCGGATGGTAGGGTTCGACGCAGAAAAGGAGAGAGACATGGCCTTCACGCTCCCCGAGCTGCCCTATGCCAAGGACGCCCTCGCGCCGGTGATCTCGGCCGAGACCATCGACTACCACTACGGCAAGCACCACCAGGCGTACGTCACCAACCTGAACAACCTGGTGCCCGGCACGAAGTACGAGAACATGTCGCTCGAGGAGGTGGTCAAGGCGAGCCATGGCCAGCTCTCCGAGAAGCCGGTGTTCAACAACTCGGCGCAGGTGTGGAACCACACGTTCTACTGGCACTCGCTCTCGCCGAGCGGCGGCGGCGCGCCGAGCGGCGCGATCGCGCAGGCGATCGACAAGGCCTTCGGCGGCTTCGACAGCTTCAAGGAGAAGTTCTCGAAGGCGGCCGCGACGCAGTTCGGCTCGGGCTGGGCGTGGCTGGTGAAGAACGCCGACGGCGGCCTCGCGATCGAGCAGTCCGCCAACGCCGACACCCCGTTCGCGACGGGCAAGACGTGCATCCTCACGATCGACGTGTGGGAGCACGCCTACTACGTCGACTACCGGAACGCTCGACCCAAGTACATCGAGGAGTTCTGGAAGAAGGTGAACTGGGACTTCGCGAACAAGAACCTGGGCTGATCCGGGTTCCGTCCGAGAAACCTGACAGTCGTGTCGCGGTCGCGCCGCGCAAGCGCGCGATCCGCCACGACGGTGAGGCTGGCCTGCACGATGCAGTGGCCGCCTCCATGCGGATCGCAGCGTGCCTGTTCGTCGCGTGGATGGCCGCGCTTGCCGCGTGCCGTGACGCGCCTCGCGTCTGCCACTTCGAGAGTGGCCGTCCGTGCGTCGAGGGCGAGATCTGCCTCGGCACGCGCGGCGCCGAGTGCGGCTACGTCGCATGTCTCGAGGGTGGCCTCGGCGGAAGCCTGCCCGGTTGCTCGCGCGGGACGGTCGAGCCCGTCGCAGACGGCCCGTTCGACTGCGACCCGGCGAACCTCGAGCTCGACGGCTACCTGCCGCCGCCGGCGCCGTGCCCGCTGGGCGCGCTCTACTCGATCGAGGACGGGTTCTACGGCCGCTGCGTGCCCGTGTCGCAGTGTCTCCCGTTGCCGTGCGACCCGGCGTACGGCGGCGATGGGTGCCCGATCGACTACGTCTGCGACGCGGCGTCGTCGACCTGCGTGCCCGGGAGCTGAGCGAGCGGGAAGCGGACCTCGTGGACGACGCCGGCCGTCGCGTCGACGAGCGCGACGCCGGCGGCCGCGTACGCGACCTGGTACTCGAGCAGCTGGCGGCGCGTGGCCGCGGTGGCGAGGCTCGGCGCGAGGTCGCCGGTCTTCACCTCGGCGACCCAGCGCTCGCCGGCGCGCGCGACGACGAAGTCGCAGCGCAGCGCGGTCTCGTGCACGTCGTCGTCGATCGCGACGTGCCAGACGTGCGCGACCTGGCGCTCGACGACCGTGAAGCCGGCGTCGGCGAGGAGGGCCTCGGCCGCCGCCTCGCCGGCGAGGGCAACGCGCGCCCGGCGGCGGGCGACCCGGCTGCGGCCGCGGGCGGCGAGCGCGCGCAGCGCGAGCACGACGAGGAGCACCGCCGCGGCGGTGGCGACGACGAGGACCACGTCGTGGGAGCCCACGGACACCGCGCGATCGTGTCAGGGCGGTCTGACCGCCAGGAATGAGGAAGCGGCGACCCGGGTTCTCGGGTCGTGGTACAGCACCGACCCATGCGGAACCTCCTCCTCGCCAGCGGTACGCTGGCCGCATTCCTGGCTGCCGCCTGCTCGGGCACGCCCAAGCCGACCCCCGTGACCACCACGACGACCGATCCATCACCGCCGGAGCCGGAGCCTGCGCCGCAGGTGTCGCCTCACGAGCAGGCGCGCGCCGACGTGCAGCGCCTGACGGCGCAGGCCA
>DDTA01000300.1 GCA_002344285.1 Myxococcales bacterium UBA2376 | reverse complement strand
CGACGAGAACTTCCACCTGTTCCGGGTGCGCCCGGACGGCAACGACGCGATCGATCTGACCGATCGCGCCGGCGTGAAGGTGCAGATGATCGGCGCCTCGGTCACCAGACCCGACCACATCCTGGTCGGCATGAACGACCGCGACCCGCAGCTCCACGACGTCTACGAGATCCAGGTGTCGAGCGGTGAGGCCAGGCTGGTGCTCGAGAACCCGGGCTACGTCGGCTTCGTCGCCGACGACGACCTCGAGCTGCGCATGGCGTCGCAGTTCCAGCCGGACGGCACCGTCAAGCGCTTCAAGTCCGGCGATCGCAGCGCGGCCTGGGTCGCGCTCGACGAGATCCCCTCGGAGGATCAGCTCACCACCAACGTCGTCGGCTACGAGACCAGCGGCAAGCGCTACTACGAGATCGACGCGCGCGGCCGCGACACGACCGCGCTCTTCGCCGTCGACGCGAAGCGCGGCAAGCGCACGCTCCTCGCCGAGCATCCGCGGGCCGACGTCGGCGGCGGCGTCCTCGTCCACCCGAAGACCGGCGTGATCCGCGCGATCGCGTTCAACCGCGCCCGCCCGGAGTGGAAGGTGCTCGACAAGAGCGTCGCGCCCGACCTCGCGGCGCTGGCCAAGCTCGACGAGGGCGACTTCTTCATCACGTCGATGTCGCTCGACGACCGGACCTGGCTCGTCGGCTATAGCGGCGATCGCATCCCGACGCGCTTCTGGCGCTGGGACCGCAAGGCGAAGAAGGGCACGCTGCTCTACTCGACGCGCCCCGCGCTCGAGGGCCTGCCGCTCGCGCGTATGCACGCGCACGAGATCCCGGCGCGCGACGGCCTGTCGCTCGTCAGCTATCTCAGCCTGCCGCCGGAGGTCGACCCCGATGGCGACGGCACGCCGGAGAAGGCGGTGCCGATGGTGCTCCTCGTCCACGGCGGCCCGTGGGCGCGGGACAGCTGGGGCTACAACCCGCTCGCCCACCTCCTCGCCAACCGTGGCTACGCGGTCCTGCGCGTGAACTACCGGGGCTCGACGGGGTTCGGCAAGAACTTCATCAACGCCGCCAACCGCGAGTGGGGCAAGAAGATGCACGACGACCTGCTCGACGCGGTGGGCTGGGCCGTCGACAAGGGCGTCACCACGGCGGACCAGGTCTGCATCATGGGTGGCAGCTACGGCGGCTACGCGACGCTCGCCGGGCTCACGCTCACGCCGAAGACCTTCCGCTGCGGCGTCGACATCGTCGGCCCGTCGAACCTCATCACGCTCGCCGAGGCGGCCCCGCCCTACTGGAAGCCGATCATCAGCGTCTTCAAGACCCGCATGGGCGACTGGACCACGCCCGAGGGGCGCGAGGCGATGCTCGCGGTGTCGCCGCTCACCCACGCCGGCAAGATCGAGCGGCCGCTGCTCATCGCGCAGGGCGCGAACGACCCGCGCGTGAAGCAGGCCGAGTCCGATCAGATCGTGAAGGCGATGAAGGAGAAGGGCCTGCCCGTGACCTACGTGCTCTTCCCCGACGAGGGTCACGGCTTCGCGCGGCCGGAGAACAACATCGCCTTCATGGCGCTCGCCGAGGCGTTCCTGTCGGCGCACCTCGGGGGCACCTACCAGCCCGCGTCGGCCGATGACTACAAGGGATCGTCGCTGAAGATCCTCGAGGGCGCGAGCGGGATCCCCGGGCTGCCGGCCGGCGTCGGCCGCTGAGCCTGGCGGCTACACCAGCACGCGCATGCGCCGGGGCCCCCACGTACCCGGGGGCTCGGTCACGTGCCCGGCGAGCGGCTTCCGGCACCGCGGGCATGCGCCGTGCTCGAGGTTCCACTGCCCGAGGCGATACCAGTCGCGCTCGATGAGCAGGTGGCCGCAGCCGGCGCAGTAGGTGCTGCCGCCGCCGGCGTCGTGCACGTTGCCGGTGTAGACGTGCCTGAGCCCCGCAGCGAGCGCCTGCTGACGCGCCCGCGTGAGCGTCGACGCCGGCGTGGCCGGCAGGTCCATCATCTTGTAGTCGGGATGGAACGCGGTGAAGTGGAGTGGGACCTCGGGCCCGAGGTGATCGAGGAACCAGCGGCACTGCTGATCGATCTCGGCCTCGCTGTCGTTCTTGCCCGGGATGAGGAGCGTCGTGACCTCGACCCACACCTGGGTCTCGTGCACGAGGTACTCGAGCGTCTCCAGCACCGGCTGGAGCTCGGCGTAACAGAGCGAGCGGTAGAACTCGCCGGTGAAGCCCTTGAGGTCGACGTTGGCGGCGTCCATCGCCTCGTAGAATTCGGGGCGCGCCTCGGCGGTGATGTAGCCGGCGGTGACCGCGACCGTCTTCACGCCCTGGTCGCGGCACGCGTGGGCCACGTCGATCGCCCACTCGGCGAAGATCGTCGGATCGTTGTACGTGAACGCGACGCTCTTGCACTGGTTGGCCAGCGCGGCGCGCGCGATGTCGTCGGGCGTCGCGGTCTCGGCCAGCCTGTCGAACTGCTTGGCCTTGGAGATGTCCCAGTTCTGGCAGAACTTGCAGCCGAGATTGCACCCGGCGGTGCCGAACGAGAGCACGGAGCTGCCGGGATAGAAGTGGTTGAGCGGCTTCTTCTCGATGGGATCGACGCAGAAGCCCGAGGCGCGGCCGTAGGTGGTGAGCACCATCTGGCCGTCCTTGTTGCCGCGCACGAAGCAGAACGCGCGCTGACCGGGGCCGACGAGGCACGCGCGCGGGCACAGCGTGCAGCGGATGCGCCCCGCGTCTCCCTCGGGGTGCCAGAAGCGCGCGGGCGCGCCATCGAGATGTTCGTCAGGCCCCTTCACGGCTCGTACACGAACAGGTAACCACGAAGCGGGCCGCTGGACAGGGGCTTCTTCATCGCCCAGCGCGCCCCGAACGCCTCCTCGAACGCCGGGTTGGCGACGAGGAACGCGGCGCGGAAGTCGCCGAGCGCGCGCCACCAGTCGCCGAGCGCGCCGTAGAAGAGGCGCGCCTCCGCCAGCTCGAGGCGCTCCCCCCAGGGCGGATTGCAGAGCACGAGGCCGCGCTCGGGCACGGCGCCTGCGTCGGCGGCGAGCGCCCAGATCTTGTCGCGATCGAGCGTGACGAGGTCACCTCGCTGGAAGATCACGTCGACGCCCGCGCGCTTCGCGTTGTTGCGGGCCGAGACGAGCACGTCGAGGTCGCGATCGCCGGCGATCACCACCGGCCGCGCGTCGGGCCACAAGGGCGGCGCCGCGTCGCCCATCGCCACCGGCGCGCCCCGGGCCGCGAGCGCCGCCTCGATCGCGATCGTCCCCGCGCCGCACATCGGATCGACGACGAGGTCCTTGCGCGGATCGTACCTCGCCTCGATCGCCATCACCGCCGCGACGTGCTCGCGCAGGGGCGCCTCGCCCGCCTCGCTCCGCCAGCCGCGGCGCGTGCGCGTGCCCTTCGTCAGATCGAGGCCGACCAGGACGCGCCCGCGATCGTCCAGTCGCGCCACGACGAGCGCGTCGGGGTCCTCGGCCGCGACGCGCACGCGCCTCCCGCGCTGGCTCAGGCCGTCGACGATCGCGTTCTTCACCGTNNACCAGTCGCGCTCGTCGTGCCGCACGTCCTCGACCAGCTCCTCGTAGAGCGGCTCGAGCCGCCGCGCGCTCGAGGCGTAGAGGTCGCGGACGACCCGCGTCGAGGTGCGGTGATACGCGAGCGCCGCCTTCGCCACCTCCGCGTCCCAGCCGTAGCGCAGCTGCCCGGTGCCGTCGCGCCGCGGATTCTCCGGTCGCCGCCCGAGCACCTTCTTGACGATCCGGACGAGCTCCGCCTCCATGGCGCGGTTCGTCTGCGCCGAGCCGACCAGCCGGAATCCGTCGTCGATCACGCCCACTCCTACCACGACCCGGCCTCGCGTCAGGGCCCGTTCAACGTCGGGTAGAGGCCCGCGTCGATGAAGAACCGCTTGTGCAGGTACCAGCCCCGCGCGTCCGTGCCTTTCGGCCCCTTCGGCCGCGTGTGGAGATCGCGACGCACGAGCCGCGCGATCTCGGCGTCCCACTCGACGAAGTACCACGACAGGATCGTCGCCCCCTCGCCCACCGCGGCGCGCACCAGCCACAGGACGCGACGCAGCTTCCCGAGCGGACGGGCGTCGACCATCGCGACGGCGGGATCCTCCGTCACGCGCCACCGGCCGCGGCGATCGCGCGCGACCGGGACGGTCTTCACCTCGACGTCGCCGCGCCAGTCGGGCTCGTCGTGGCCGCGCTCGACGACGCCGAGCAGCGACGCCGCGGCGGCCCCCCACGCGCCCTTGTCACGGCCGCGCGCCGGCAAGCGCACGCCGACGGCGCGGTCCGCCGCGGCGAGGAGCGCGTCGACGTCGTCGGGCTCCTCCGCCGGCGGCGCCGCCGGACGCGCCGGTGGCACGGGCCGCGGCCACACGCTCGACGGCGGCGCGAGGCCGCGCGGCGGCGCCGCGTGGACCAGACGCGCGCCGATCGCGACCGGCCGCGGCTGCAGCGCCGAGCCGAGCCACGCCGCGCCGCCCGCCTCCGCCTCCGCGCCCCACTGCCAGAGCCGCGCGCGCAGCGCGAGCACGTCACCCTCATCGGGCAGACGCAGCGCCACGGCGATCGCGCGGAGCTCGTCCGCGCGCAGCCGGTTGAGGAGGCCGCACAGATCGAGCGCGAAGTCATCCGCGAGCGCGACGGCGCGATCGTCGTCGGGAACGCCGGGGGCGAGCCGGCGCAGCGCGGCGCGTGGCAACGCGCTGCAGAGCACGGCCGAAGCGTTCACGTCCTGACCGAAGCCTCCACCCCGGCATGGTACCGTACCGAGAGTGAGAGCTCCGGTCACGGGCGCCGTCCTGTGCGCGATCGCGGCGGTCGCGCTCCTCGTCGCCGGCTTCACCCCGTGGTTCTCGACGGGCAAGGAGATCGACTCGCGCATGGCGTTCGAGCGCCGGCGCGCCATCGCGCTCTTCGACGAGGACCGCGCCGACGCGGAGCGCGACGTCCGCGCCAACTTCGGGCTGGTGAGCGGCGAGGTCTGCGTCGATCTCGAGTGCAAGCCGGCGAAGTACACCGGCGCGCCCGGCCTCTCCGACGACGCGTTCGCGTGGCTCGGCCGCGGCGCGCTCGGCAGCGCGATGGCGAGCGTCGTCCTCCTCGTCGCCGTCGCGCTCGCCGCCCGCGTCCAGCGCCGCACCCACCTGCGCGGCTGGGCCGCATCCCTGGCCGCGCTCGCCGCCGGCCTCGGCGCGGCGTTCGCGACCTCGTGGGCGCTCGAGGGCACGGTCGGCTACGTGACCCGCGGCATGGGCCTCATGTCCGCGATCGTCGGCGCGGCCTTCGCCGGCCTCGGGGTCGGCTGGCCGTCGTCACCCGGCACCGGCACGGCCGCAAAGCGCCTCCTCCTCGCCGCCGCGATCTCCCTCCTCACCCTGCTGGCGTGGATCACCCTGCTCGAGCACGCGTGGTGGCACAGCGGCAAGGCGCTCGCCGAGCTCCACGTCTCGCCGCTCGGCGTCGAGGTCTGCGACGCCTCCGGCTGCAAGCTCTCCTCGGCGTTCGGCACGACGTCCTCCCAGCGCGCGCTCGCCGCGCTCACGTCGCTCGCGTCGGCCTCCCTCCTCGTCCCCGCCTTCGGCGCCGCAGCCCGCATCGCCCGCGGCATCCGCCCCGGCGCCTGGGCCTGGGCCACATCGATCATCTCCACCCTCGCGCTCGCCGCCGGCCTCGCGTCCTTCCTCCTCTACCCGTCGAGCGACATCATGAAGGTTGCCTGGGGCCTCCCGGTCTTCGCCCTCGCAACCCTCCTCACCACCGCCGCCTCGGCCGCAAGCCTCGTGCTCATCAAGCAACCCGATCGCGAGGTCGCGCCAACACTCCGCTCACCCGAGCCCGCGCACGCGATCGCGCCCGGCGCCCGTCCCCAGCTCGCGCCCCTCGCATCCCCCGCACAATCCCCCCCCGTCGCGTCACCCGAACCTTCGAACGCGGTCTCGCGCTACGCGCCCTCCGCATCCGTCGCAGCAGCCGCGGTCGCGGCCGCAACAGGCAGGCCGGTGGTCGCATCCGCACCCGCATCCGCACCCGCATCCGCACCCGCATCCGCACCCGCATCCGCAAACGCGTCCGCACCCGCACCCGAAACCCTCACCTCGCCCCTCACCGAAACCCTCACCGAAACCCTCACCGAAACC
>DDTA01000158.1 GCA_002344285.1 Myxococcales bacterium UBA2376 | reverse complement strand
CGCGCCACCACCGTCGCTGGCGCGACGGGCGCGTTCCATGCGCGCGCGGAAGCGATCCGGCCCCGCGCCGGCCGTCCCCGGAGCCGCGGCTGCCGCACGTTCGTGCGCTTCGCGAGCCTCGTCCCGTCCTTCGACTCNNCTCGCGCTCGCTGGCGCTCGCTCAGGATGAGCGGGTTCCCCGTCTCCGTCTCCGTCTCCGTCTCCGTCTCGGTCTCGGTCTCGGTCTCGGTCTCGGTCTCGGTCTCGGTCTCGGTCTCGGTCTCGGTCTCCGTACCTGTCGCCTCTCAGCCGCGACGTTGTGTTGAATCATCAGCAGGTTGGACGCCTGATGCCTTCCTTGAACAACGAGTCAGTTGGCTCGACAGACTTCGCCGGGGCCGTCGGCGATGGTCACGCAGGCCGTGCCGTCGGGGCAGGCGCCCTTGCCGCCGCACGTGATCTCGCAGCTCTTGAACTGCGGTCCCGAGGGTCCGGCGATGCCGTAGTACGCGACGCAGCTCGCCGCGGGCTGGCAGTGGTCGCCTTCGCCGCACGGCTGCCCGAGCGCGGCGGTGTCGACGACGGGCTCGGCGGGCAGGGCGGGGTCGGCCGGCTCCGTCGGCGCCGGCGCCGGCGGCGCGGGCGGCGGGCTGCCGCCCCTGCACGCGAGGAGGGTCACAGACGTGGCGAAGACGAGAGCGAGGAGGCGCGCCATGGCGGCGGCGACTCTACTACAATCGGATCGATGCGCTGGCTGATGCCGGTCCTGGTGCTGCTGGCGCTCGCCGCCGAGGCGCGCGCCGGTGACCCCGCTCGGCAGTGGCGCACGATCGAGTCCGACCACTTCGTCATCCACTACTACGCGCCGCTCGACGACATCGCGCGCCGGGTCGCGGTCGTCGCCGAGCGGTCACACCAGGTCCTGGTGCCGGTGTTCGGCCACGCGCCGAAGGTGAAGACGCACGTCGTGGTGGTCGACGACACCGACGGCGCGAACGGCTTCGCGTCGGTCTTGCCGCGCAACCAGATCACCTTGTTCGCGACCGCGCCCAACGCCGGCTCGGTGCTCGCCGATCACGACGACTGGCTCTACGGGCTCTTCACCCACGAGTACACGCACATCGTCCACCTCGACACGATCGGCGGCCTGGCGTCCTACTACAACGCCATCTTCGGCAAGATCTGGGCGCCCAACCAGACGATGCCGCGCTGGATCATCGAGGGCATCGCGACCTACGAGGAGAGCAAGCGCAGCTCCTCGGGCCGCACCCGCGCCAGCCACTTCGACATGTACCTGCGCGTGCCGGCGCTCCAGGGCCAGAGCCTCGAGCTCGACGAGGTCTCCAACGCGCCCCTGCGCTTCCCCCGCGGCAACACCGCGTACCTCTACGGCGGGCACTTCCTGCGCTACGTGTTCGATCGCTTCGGCGACGACACCCTGCGCAAGATGTCGCATGCGGGCGGCAGCGCGACCGTGCCGTTCGGCGTCAACCGCCAGCTCGACCAGGCGATCGGCCGCGACTTCGACGGGCTCTACGCCGACTGGAAGCGCCACCTGCGCGACAAGGCGACGCTCCAGCTCGAGGCCGTCGAGCGCCGCCAGCCACGCACCGGCCGGCGGCTGACCGTGATCGGCGAGGTCGCCCGCAACCCGCGCTACAGCCCCGACGGGCGGGAGCTCTACTGGCTCGAGGCCGACGGCGTGCGCGACACGATCATCCGCAAGCTGCCGCGCGGCGGCGACCGCCAGGACGCGCGCGACGTGCGGCGCATCGAGCGGGTCGGCACCTTCGACGTCGACGGCGACGGCGCCATCGTCTACGAGCAGAGCCAGACGTTCAGGGACGTGTACGCCTTCCAGGACCTGTACCGGTGGGACGCGAAGAGCGACCGCGTCGAGCGCCTGACCCGCGGCGAGCGCGCGCGCGAGCCGGCGATCTCGCCCGACGGCGAGCGCATCGCGTACTCGCGCAACGGCGGCTCGCGCAGCGAGATCGTGGTGCTCGATCGCCGGCGTCCGGCCGAGCGGCTGGTCGTGTGGAAGGGCAGCGGGCGCTGGGACCAGGCGTTCAACCCGGCGTGGTCGCCGGACGGCGCGCGCATCGCGTTCACGGCGTGGCGGCAGGGCGGCGTGCGTGACGTGCTCGTCGTGCCCGCGGATCGCACGAGCGTGGGCGTCGAGCCCGGCGTGATCGAGGTGACGCGCGATCGCGCGCTCGACGGTGATCCGCAGTTCTCTCCCGACGGCCGCTGGCTCTACTTCACCAGCGACCGCACCGGCATCAACAACGTCTTCGCCTGGGACCTCGCGAGCGGCGAGACCTGGCAGGTGTCGAACACGATCGGCGGCGTGACCGAGATGGCGGTGTCGCCCGACGGGGAGCGCATCGCGTACGGCGACTTCGTCGGCACCGGCTGGGATCTCTACGAGCTCGCGCTCGATCCCCGGCGCTGGACGCCGGCCTTGCCCTACGTCGACGATCGGCCGCCGCCGACGCAGGTCGACGACGGCGAGGTCACCGTGTCGGCGCCCCGGCCGTACCGCGCGATCGAGACGCTGGCGCCGCGGAGCTGGGAGGGCGGGCTCGCGGTCGGCCAGTTCGGCCAGGCGGTCACGGTGCAGACCAGCGCCACGGACATCGCGGGCCTCCACGGCTGGACGCTGGGCTCGACCGTCGAGCTGGAGCGCGGCGATGTCTCGGTCGGCGGCGCGTACGGCTACTCCGGCCTGCGTCCGGGCCTCCGCGTCGCGGCGGCGCGCGCGATCGCGCGGCGCACCAACTTCCGCGTCGACGGGATCCCGCAGCCATGGACCGAGGAGGTCTACAGCCTCACCGCCGCGATCGGGATCCCGCCGCGGCGCAACGACGCGAGCGCGGTCTCGATCTCGTTCGACTATGACTTCGACTGGTTCCGCCGGCTGTCGACACCGTCGATGATCGCCAACCCGGACGAGACCGTCCCCGGCGTGCCGGCGTCCGACGTGCGGACCGCGGGCATCGCGGCGCGCGCCGGCTTCGGCAACGTGCGCGGGTTCCTCTACGGCGTCGGGCCGGGCGAGGGCATGGAGGCGTCGGCGTCGGTGCGCGTCGATCATCCCGCGGTCGGCGCCAGCGCCCGCGCCATCGTGCTGTCGTGGTTCTGGCGCGGCTACTGGAAGATGCCTTGGGGGGTGAGCAACAACCTGGCCGTGCGCTACACCGGCGGGGTCCGCGCCGGCGACAACGCCCGCGGCGCGGCGTTCGCGCTCGGGGGCGTGCCCAAGCAGGACATCGCGCAGAGCATCATCGACTCGGCGCGGTTCTCGCCGACGGGGTACCTGCGCGGCTACGCGCAACGCGCCGTCGCCGGCAACATCTTCCACCTCTCGAACATCGAGTACCGGCACCAGCTCCTCACGATCGAGCAGGGCGCGTCGAGCTTGCCGTTCTTCGTCAAGCGCCTGCACGTCGCGGGCCTGCTCGACGCCGGCGCGGCCTACGACGGGCCGTTCTCGACCGATCACGTGCGCTGGTCGGTCGGCGGCGCGGTGCGCCTCGACGCGTTCTTCGGCTACTTCGTGCCGGGCACCTTCGAGCTGGGGTACAGCCGTGGGGTGTCGCAGGATGGCATCGGCGAGGGCTGGTTCTTGCTCACGACGTGGATCTAAGCTCGGGAAGGGGGAGCGATGCAGCGCACGGTGAACCTCGTGATCGGGCTGGCGGTCGTCACCGGCATCTCGATCGTCCTGCTCGGCTCGATCGGTGGCAAGGGCACGAGCAAGCGCTCGTCCGGCGACGCGCCGCCGTCGTCGGGGCCGCGTGGCGGCCTCCCGCAGCTCGACGTGGCGACGGGCATCGTCGGGCCCACATCCTCGCCGCCACCGCCGATCCCCGAGACCGCGCACGTCACGCCACCGGCGGCGGTCGTCGACGCGCGCTGGGAGCGGGCGCGGCAGCGGCTCCGCCGGGTGTTCGGCGGATCGCTGTCGACGGAGCAGGAGGCGGCCGTACAGGCGGCGGTGGCGACGTGGGTCGCGATGGAGCTGCGCGCGGTCGAGGCCTACCAGGGCGGCTACATCGATCAGCGGACCCTGGGGCTGCACCGGGGCTGGAACCGCAACGTCTACATGCTCGCGCTGCAGGATGCGCTCGGCAACGAGCGCTTCCAGCGCTACGCGCGGCTCGCCCACGAGGAGGACGAGCTCGACGAGCTCGACGAGCTCGACGATCTCGACGAGCAGGACGAGCTCGACCCACTCTGAGGCGCAGATCACGCTGCGGCGCGGCAGGCCCAGAGCGCGCGGCGGATCGCCGGCTCGTCGAGATCCGCGCCGATGAGCACGAGCTCCGTGCGCGGCGCCGCGCTCGGGTCGGGCCAGGAGAGGCCGGTGCGCAGCTCGAGCATCGTGCCCGCCTTCTCGGCGAACGCGGCCTGCTCGCTGCCCGCGACGCGCACGAAGCCCTTGGCGCGGACGAGGGCGGGGCCGAGTCGCGCGAGCACGCTCATCACGGCGTCGCCGAGCAGCGGCGCCGCCTCGACGAAGACCACGGCCGTGAGCTGGCCGTGCTCGTGGCTGTGGCGGCCGTGGTGCCGGTGCCCGTGCCCGCTCCCCCGTCGTTCCAGCAGCCAGCCGGTCATCGCCATCGCGCCGTCGTCGTCGTCGGGGAAGCTCGCCAGCTCGGCCGCAGGCCCGAGCTCGGCCACGCGCGCGCGGGTGGCGGCGACCTGCGCGGCGCTGGCGCGATCGAGCTTGCGCAGGAGCACGCGGTCGGCGGACGCGACCTGCTCGCGCGCTTCGTCGTGGCGTTCGAGCTGCGCCGCGCCGGCCTCGGCGTCGACCACGCAGATCACCCCTGCGGGGACGATGCGGTCGCGCGCCGCCGCCGGCACGCGATCGAGCCCCTCGAGGATCGCCGCCGGCTCGGCGATGCCGGTGGTCTCGAGCACGACCTGGTCGGGCGAGGTCCGCTTCACCACCTCGGCGATGCCGTCCCACAGGTCGCTCTTGACGTCGAGCTTGCAGCAGACACACCCACCGGCGAGCTCGAGCACGTCGCTGCCGCGGAAGACGATGAGCTTCGAGTCGATCGCGATGCGGCCGAGCTCGTTGATCAGGACGGCGACGCGGCGACCGTGAGGCGCGGCGAGGACGCGGTTGAGCGTCGTGGTCTTCCCGGCGCCGAGGAAGCCGGTGAGGATCGTGAACGGGATGCGTTCGGGCATCGGTCGAGGCTCAGGCCTTGCGGGTGAGCAAGCGCTCGACGTTCTTCACCAGCACCTCGCGCACGAACGGCTTGACCACGTACTCGTCGGCGGCCGGGCCGTCGCCGAGCGACAGGTACGTCGCCGACATGAGCACGATGGGCACGTGCCGGGTCGCCGGGTCGGCCTTGAGGCGGCGCACGAGCTCGACGCCGTCGAGGCCGGGCAGGTTGGCGTCGACGACGAGGACGTCGGGCGGATCGGCCTGGACGCGCGACAGGCACTCGAGGCCGTCGCGGCCGGTGTCGACGTCGTGACCGCGCGCGCTCAGGATCTTCACGACCTGGCGCACGATGTCGAGCTCGTCGTCGATGACCAGGACGCGGGCCATGGTCACTCGTCGATGAGCGACTGGATGCAGGTCTCCGCGACCGAGGTGTCCCAGTCGCGCTTGTTCACCAGGTAGTGGCGGATGTTGCCCTTCTTGTCGATGATGAAGGACTCCGGCACGGCCTTGATGCCGTACGACTGCGCGATCGCGCCGATGTTGTCGTCGTCCGCCGGGCCGGGCTGCCCGATGTCCGCCGGCGGATCGAGCAGGACCTGGAAGGGCGCGCCACCCGGCAGCGTCTTCTTCACTGCGTCCCAGGTATGGTCCGAGGCCAGGGTGACGACGACGAGGTCGTCCTGCGCCATCTCCTCGGTCATCGCGGACAGGGACGGCTTCTCGGCCTTGCAGACGTTGCACCACGAGGCCCAGAAGTTGAGGACGACGACCTTGCCGCGGTAGTCGGAGAGCTTGACCGGGCGGCCCAGGTGGTCCTGCGCGGTGAAGTCCCGGGCGGCCGTGGGCAGGGCGGCCTGCCACGCCTTGATCCCCGGCTCGCTGCGCAGGGCCTCGCAGGCCGCCTTGGTCTCGCGGGCGGCCGCGCGCGGCGTCATCCACACGAACATGCCGGCGACCGCGAGCCCGATGAGCATGGCCACGCCGCCGGCGATCAGCTTGCGGGCGTCGACCAGGTAGGCGGTGCCCCGCTCGTCGGGGCTGGCGTTCGACATGGCGGGAAGCATAGCGGAAGGAACCGGGTGGGACTACTCTCGAAGGAGGTGCTGCGCGGCCGCTTCGCGACGATGAGCGTGGTCGACCTGCTCGAGTGGATCGAGCGGCGGCGGGTCACGGGCAAGCTGGTCGTCGACGGCGAGGCGGTCACGCGCACGTTCACGCTCGACACCGGCGCGGTCGTGTGGGCGTCCTCGACGGAGCCGACCGAGCAGCTCGGCCAGATCCTGCGGGGCTCGGGGCACGTCGACGACCAGACGCTGGCGACGTCGATGGCGGACGCGGCGGCGACCGGCCCCCTGGGCGCGCGGCTGGTCGAGCACGGCGCGGTCGCGCCCGAGCACCTGCGGGCGGCGCTGCTCACGAAGATCCGCGAGTCGCTGTGTGACCTCCTCCTGTGGAGGGAAGGCTCGTTCGATCTCGAGCCCGGGCCGGTGCCGGCGCCGGCCGGCGTGCGCGCGGTGATCGCCATCTCGGACGTGCTCGCGCTCGGGGCACGGCGAGCGGCGCGCTGGCCCGAGATCCGGACGGCGATCCCCGATGACGACACCGCGTTCCGGAGAGTCGAGCGCGCGGCCGCGCGGCCGGTGGCGGCGGCGGCGGGCGGACTCGACGATGCGCGGCTGTTCGCGGCCGTCGCCCGAGGCAGCGGCGTCCGCGCGATCGTCGCCGCGCTCGGCGGCGAGCGCTTCGCGGTGCTCGACCGGCTGGCGGCGCTGGTCGACGCCGGCGTCCTCGAGCTGGCGCCCGAGTCGACGATGCCGCTCACCCCGGCCGAGCACATCGCGGAGGCCGAGCAGCTGGCGCTCACGGGCGCGTGGGATCGCGCGCTGACCGCGGCGGCGCAGGCGTTCACGGCCGCGCCGGAGAACAAGACGGTGGCGGCGGTGTATCGCCGCATCGAGCGGGCCCGGGTCGCGGATCTCGCCCACGCGCTCCTGATCGGACCCGACGGTCGCGCGCCGGTGCCGGTGCTCCGGCGCGGGGCGGCGGAGCTGGACGACCTGGGGCTGGCGGACCTGGAGCGGCGGCTGCTGCACGCGGTGGACGGTCGATGGGACCTGCTCACGCTGGTCCAGCACGCGCCGGTGCGAGCCGCCGAGGCGCTGGTCGTGTTCGCGCGCTTGATCGATCGCGGCATCGTCGACATGACGTAACCTGCTACCCTCGGACGATGGCCGTGGCTGCGACCAAGGAGACCGCGCTCGCGCGACAGCCGCTGCGGCTGTTGCCGAGGAGCGGGATCGGGGTCGACGACGGCGACCTGGTGATCGCCCCGCCCGGTAACCCGGTCATCCGTCTGGACGCGCGCCTGCTCGATCGCGTCGAGCTGATCGGGCGCTCGCCGGTGAGCGCGGCGGTGACGTCGGGCGTGGCGGCGCTGGGCGCGATCGCCGGCGCGGTCGCGATCCTGCCGGGCAGCATCTTCACCGTCGCCGGGTTCGGATACCTGGCCTACGAGCGGTTCGCCGAGGCGCGGCGGCGCGGCAAGAGCCGCGATCTGCTGCTGGCGCTCGGCGATCTCGAGGTCGCGCTCCACGTCGTCGACGGGCCCGACGCCGCCAAGCGGATCTGCGACCAGCTCGCGCCGTACACGCGCGACGCGCCGATCTCCCGGCCCGAGGTGTACGAGGACGCGAGGCGTCGCCTGGCGGCCGGCGTCGGCGGCGACGCGCGCGCGGCCCGGCGCGAGGTCGACCGCGCGCTGGCCGTCGGCAACGAGACCGTGCACGTCGCCGGCGGCTTCCTCCAGGTCGGCTCGATCGGCTTCCGCATCGACGAGGTGCGCGACTACGCGCTGCGCGGCGCCAACCTGGCGCTGCCGGGCGGCCGCTTCCTCCAGGCGGCGATGGGGCTCCTCGTCGTCGCCGCCGACGAGCGCGCTCGCGCCGGCGAGGATCTCGAGGTCCTGGCCAGGCGCGTCGCCGAGTACGAGGCCTGGAGCGGCCGCACCGCGGGCCGCTGAGCGGCTGCGAGGTCAGCGCAGCGTCGCGCGGTGGCCGAGGCCGTCGAAGACCGTCGCGTCGGCGGCGGCGAGGTCGGCGGCGCGGGCGCCGTGGGCGGCGAGGCCGACGAGCGCGGGAGCCGCCGGCGATTCGTCGAAGGTCGGGTCGACGGTGATCCAGCGGGCGCCGGTCCAGGCCAGGTTCCACCGGTGGCGGATGAGCGTCTGACCGTCGAGGCGCAGGCCGGTGACGACGCGGGTCGAGATGTTCGCCTCGGTGGCGAGGGCGGCGAAGCGCAGCGCGTGCGTCGTGCAGTCGCCGCGCGTCGCGGCGAGGGCGGCGCCGGTCGTGGTCGAGGTGGTGGCGAGGTCGTCGTCGATCTCGCGCGCGACGCGCCGGACGAGCGCGGTGATCTCGGCGGTGCGGTCGGCGGAACGCTGCGCGGGGAGGGGGAGGTCGCTGTCGGCCGACGCGTCGAGGGTGACGGTCCACGGCTGTCCGGACACCGGACGTTGACCCGGTAGCGGCGGCGGCGGCGGGGCGGTGGCGTCGAGCAGCGTGAGGGTCGGCGCCGCCGGCGCCGTCGGTGCGCCGTCGACGGCGATGGCGTTGCCGTCGACGACCTCGGGGGGCGCGGCGGGGCGCAGGTCGGCGTCGAGGGCCGCGCGGGTCGCGTCGATCCCGTCGCCGCCGGCGATCGACGCGATCGCCCCGTCCTCGTCGTAGACGATCGCGGCGTCGAGCGTACGGCCGCCGACGTGGAGGCGGGCCGTGCCGGCGGACGGCCGGAGCTCGAGGTGCGCCGTCGCGAAGCCCCAGCCTGCGAGCAGCACGGTGCCGTGGAACTCCTGCCCGGCGCGGAGCACGAGCTCGAACGGCGCGGCCGCGGGCAGCAGCGTGGCGGGCTCGCCCTCGAGCTCGACCGACCATCCGCCGTCCGCCGTGCGCATCGCCGTGCCCTCGAGCACCGGACCATCCTGCCAGCGGGTGACGCCGACCTGGTACGGCTCGCCGGCCGCGTCGCGCTCGATCGTGATCGCGAGGTCGCTGATCACGAGGTCCTCGCCGCGACGGACGACGATGCGCTCGCGGCGCTCGAACTGCTCCGGCGCGTCGCGCTCCCACGCGCCGCCGATCGCGTGGCCGCGCCAGGTCAGCGCCCACGCGACGCGCGCCGGCGGCGCGGGGTTGGCCCTCGTGGTCGACGCGACCGGCAGTTGCGCGCGACCCGGCGGTGCGCCGCATGCGGCTGCGCACGCCACGGCGCCCGCGAGCAGCCGTGCGGCGGATGTGCGAACGCGCATCGAATGATCGTATCGGGCGGGGGCACGAGATCGCAAACTTCACCCCCGGCGTCGCCAGCGCCGAGGCCTTCTTCCCGAGGCCCGAGGCCCTCTTCCCGAGGCCCGACGCCCGAGGCCCGAGGCCTCCCATCCATGCTATGAGGTGCCCGTGGATCCGGAACGCTTGCGTCAGTTGCTCGAGGCGGTCGCGCGAGGGGAGGTGCGGCCAGAGGAGGCCGCGGCGCAGGTGGCCGCTGCCACCGGAGGCACCGCGCCGATCGCCGACGCCGTGCTCGATCACGCGCGCGACGCGCGCACGGGCGTGCCCGAGGTCGTCCTCGGCGAGTGGAAGACCGCCGAGCAGGTCGCCGCGATCCTGCAAGGGCTCGCCAGCGGCGGACGTGGCGCGCTCGCGACGCGCATCGCCCACGACAAGGCCGACGCCGTGCGCCAGCTCGTGCCCGAGGCCGAGCACGTCGCCGCCGCGCGCGCGCTCGTGATCCGCGGGGCGCCGCGGCCCCACGCCGGCACCATCGCCGTGGTGTGCGCCGGGACCAGCGACGTGCCCGTCGCCGAGGAGGCCGCGCTCACGGCCGAGTTCCTCGGCGCCACCGTGCGGCGCGTGACCGACGTCGGCGTCGCCGGGCTGCACCGGCTGCTCGGGCGCCTCCCCGAGATCCGGTCCGCCGACGCGGTGGTCGTCATCGCCGGCATGGAGGGCGCGCTTCCATCCGTGCTCGCCGGGCTGACCGACCGCCCGCTCGTCGCCGTGCCGACCAGCGTCGGCTACGGCGTCGGCGTCGGCGGGTTCGTCGCCATGGCCGCGATGCTGTCATCGTGTGCGCCGGGCGTCACCGTCGTGAACATCGACAACGGCTTCGGGGCGGCGGTCGCCGCGGTGCGCGCGGCGAGGCCCCGGCAGTGACGACGTCCGACGTGCGGGGGCTGCACCTGCACTTCGACTGCGCCAGCGGCATCGCCGGCGACATGACGCTGGCCGCGCTGCTCGATCTGGGCGTGCCCGAGGGCGTCATCGGTGACGCCCTCGACGCCATCGGCGTGGGGCGCGCGCGGCTCGGCGTGCGCCGCGTGCTGAAGCGCGGCATCGCCGCGGTCGACGTGCAGGTGAGCACGCGCGACGCCCTGGCCAGCGGAAGGATCGCGGACGTCTTTCGCGCGCACGAGCACGGGCACGGGCACGGGCACGATCACGCGCACGCGCGCGGCGACGGCAAGCACCACGCGCACCACCACTGGGCGCAGATCCGGCGGCACCTCGAGGGCGCGGGCCTGCCCGCCGCCGTGCTCGCGCGCGCCATGGACATGTTCGAGCGCGTCGCCCGCGCCGAGGCCAAGCTGCACGGCACCACCGTCGACGAGGTCGCCTTCCACGAGGTCGGCGCCATCGACTCCATCGTCGACATCGTCGGGACCGCGGCGGCCCTGGCGTGGCTCGCGCCCGCCGCGGTCACGTGCACCGAGGTCGCGATGGGGCAGGGGACGCTCACGTGCTCGCACGGCGTCCTGCCCGTGCCGGCGCCGGCCGCGCTCGAGATCCTGCGCGAGGCCGGCGGCGTGATGGCGTCGGGCGGGCTCCCCCGGGAGCTGACCACGCCGACCGGCGCGGCGATCCTCGCCCACGCCGTCACCGCATGGGACGGCCCGCCGACCGGCCGCCCCGTCGCCGTCGGCTGGGGCGCCGGCGACTTCGAGCTCCCCGATCGCGCCAACGTCGTGCGCGTCACGGCGATCGCGCCGCGCGCCGCGTCGGTCGACGTCGACGTCTGGCGGCTCGAGGCCAACATCGACGACATGAGCCCCGAGCTCGCCGGCCACGTCATCGAGCGTGCGCTCGCCACCGGCGCGCTCGACGCGTGGTGGACGCCGATCACGATGAAGAAGGGCCGCCCGGCGCTCCTGTTCGGCGCGCTCGCGCCGTCGGCGGTCCGCGACGCGGTCGTCGCGATGCTGCTGCGCGAGACCACGACGATCGGCGTGCGCTTCGACCGCGTCGAGCGCACGGTGCTGGCGCGCGATGCCGTGACGGTCGACACCGAGTACGGCCCGCTCGCCGTCAAGCTGGCCCGCGGCCCCGACGGCGCGGTGTGGAACGCCGCGCCCGAGCACGACGCCTGCGCCGCCGCCGCCGCCCGGGCGGGTGTCCCGCTCAAGGACGTCTACGCCGCGGTGATCGCCGCCTGGCGCGGACGACCATAGTACGCGCGCGTACCGATCCGGGCCGGTCTGGTATCCTGCGCGGGTGTCCGGCAGCTTCATCGCCGTCGTCGGTGGCACACCGGCGGAGCGGGACCGCGTCGTCGCGGCGCTGGCGGATCACGACCTCGCGGCCGAGGCGCACGAGCAGCTGCACCTCGACGTCGTCACCAACCTGCCGTCGCTGGTGATCGTCGTCGGCGACGAGGCGCCCGAGCTGTGCGCCGCGGCCCGCGCCGCGCCGCCGCTGGCGGACGTGCCGATCCTCGTGCTCACGGCGGATCAGGATCGAGCGCTGGCGGCCGGCGCCACCGATCTCGCCATGCCCGTCCTGACGGACGCCGCGCTGGCTCGCCGCGTCCGGAACATGCAGACGCTCGGGCGCCTCCGCGGCCCGTGGACGCCGGGCTCGCTCGGTCCGGTGCTCATGAAGGTCAACGACATCCTCGCCGACCAGGGCGACGACGTCGAGGCGCTCATCGAGGTGCTCGAGCTGACGCGCGAGTCGCTCGCCTTCGACCGCGCGTCGCTGGTCGCCCACATCGAGGGTTCGCCCAACGCGTTCGTCGTCGCCGCCACCGACGACCCGGCGCGCACGCAGTTCACGCTGGCGATCGCCGACTACCCCGAGATCGCCGAGGCCATCCGCACCGGCGAGCCGGTGCTCCTCGATGACGCGACCACCCACCCGCTCACCGCTCTGGTCGCCGACAAGATCCTCGCGCGCGGCGTGAAGGGCGTCGCGGTCTTCCCGGTGACCTGGCGCGGCCGGCCGCTGGGCGCGATCATCCTGCGCAAGAACACCACCGGCGCCCGCCACGTCGTCGGGCGCGGCGCCGAGTTCGTCCGCCTCATCGCCTCGCTCACCGCCGCGCACCTCCGCCACGGCGCCGTGCTCGAGAGCCTGCGCGATCAGACCCACCGCATCTCGCGGCTCAAGTACGAGGCCGAGCGCCGGCTGCGCGGCATCGAGTCCTTGAAGGAGCACTTCGAGGCCGCCGCCGACGGCGTGGTCATCGTCGACGACGCCGGCGCCATCCTGTTCGTCAATCGCGCGGCCGAGCGCATCACCGGCTTCGCCCGCTCGAACCTGAACGGTCGCCCGATGGCCGAGCTGGTGGCGCCGGCGTCGACCGAGGTGCTGGCCGGCGTGGTCGAGAAGGTGCTGGGCGGTGGCAATGTCGAGCCGTTCGATCTCGAGCTCGCGACCACGGCGAGCGAGCACCTCATGGTCTCGGTCTCGACGTCGACCGTGCTCGCCGACACCGGCGCGGTCATCCTCACCTTCCGCGACGTGACCGCGCAGCGCTCGCTCGAGAGCGAGCTGCGCGCGACCAAGGAGTTCCTCGAGCGGCTGATCGACTCGACGGTCGACGCCATCGTCGCCGCTGACATGCGCGGCACGGTCATCCTGTTCAACCAGGGCGCCGAGCGCCTCTACGGCTACCGGGCCGACGAGGTGATCGGCAAGCTGCCGGTCTGGGAGCTCTACGACGGCGGCGTCCCGCGCCAGATCATGCGCATGCTGCGGTCGACCTCGCACGGCGGCGTCGGCCACCTCGAGCAGACCCGCCGCGAGATCCGCCACAAGAGCGGGCAGCTCGTGCCGGTCAACATGACCGCGTCGATCATCTACGAGGACGGCCGCGAGGTCGCGACCGTCGGCATCTTCAGCGACCTCCGCGATCGCATCCGCATCGAGCAACGACTCCTGCAGGCCCAGGAGAAGCTGCAGATCACCGAGAAGCAGGCGCTCGTCGCCGAGCTCGCCGGGGCGGCCGCCCACGAGCTCAACCAGCCGCTCACCTCGATCCTCGGCTACGCCCAGCTCATCCAGCGCCAGAGCCCGCCGGAGGCCCTGCACCTGCGCGCGGTCGGCGTCATCCGCGAGCAGGCCGAGCGCATGGCCGACATCGTCAAGAAGATCGGCCGCATCACCAAGTACGAGACCATGCCTTACGTCGGCGGCGCGTCGATCCTCGACCTCGATCGCTCGACCGCCGGCGACGTCCCGCTCACCGACCACGGCAGCAGCACGAGCTCGACCGGTGACGAGAGCGTCGACGGCAGCCGCACGCGCGAGTTCTCCGCGTTCCGTCCCCCGCCCGAGATGCTGGCCGCGCTCGAGCTCGAGGAGCTGATCGACGATCCGGCGGCGCCCGACTCCGAGAACGGCAGCGGCCCCGGCGAGGAAAAGACCCGCGTGGTGAAGCCCAAGCGATGAGCCCGAACCAGCCCCCGATGCCCGATCTCGCCGCCGTGGCCACGGCCATGCTCGAGCTGGGGCGCGATCTCCACCTCGAGCTGTCGGAGGCGGAGCTCTCCGATCGCTTCCTCACCACCCTCGCCCGGCTCTTCCCCGCGCGCCGCATCGCGCTCCGCGTCCTCGATCCGCGCACCCGCGACCCGGCGCGCGTCTACGCGCTCGGCGGCGAGCTCCGCCCCGGCCTCGAGTCGGATCGCGTCACGATCAAGGAGTCGTCGGTGCAGAAGACGCGGCTCAAGACGGCGGTCGCCGCGTCGGCGCGCCTCCGGCTCGACAGCCGCTGGGACTCGCCGTTCTCGCACGTGGCCGCCGGCTTCACCGTGCCGCTGGTCGCGTCGGGCGAGCTCTACGGCGTGCTCGACCTCGGCTACGCGCTCGGGCAGGATCTCTCCGCCGCCGACGAGCCGCTGGTCCTCCCGGTCGCCAACCAGCTCGCGCTCGCCCTGCGCAACCAGCGGCTGTGGCGCGACGCCCAGGGCCTGCGCGACTTCCAGACCCGCCTCATCGAGCACGCCAACGCGCTCATCGTCGGCGTCGATCGCAGCTGGCGCGTCACGGTCTGCAACCGCGCGCTCCTCGAGCTCACCGGCTACCGGCGCGACGAGGTCGTCGGTCAGGACCTCCGCGATCTGCTCCCCGACGACCAGCGCGCCAAGCTCACCCCGGTGTTCGCCGCCGCCATGCGGGGCCACACCCAGGACGCGGTCGAGGCGGTCATCAACTCGCGCCACCGCGGCCGGGTGCGCACCGTCTGGTCGCTCGCCGCGATCGGCCAGGAGCGCGTGCTCGGCGAGCGGCCGACGGCGGAGGCGATCGTCGCGATCGGCCAGGACCAGACCAGGCTGCGCGAGCTGCAGGATCAGGTCATCCAGGCCGAGCGCCTCGCCACGCTCGGGCAGCTCGCCGCCGGCGTCGTGCACGAGCTCAACAACCCGCTCACGTCGATCTCGGTCTACGCCGAGTTCCTCCTGCGCAAGGCCGAGCGCGAGGCCAGCGATCCGGGCGACGTCGAGAAGCTGGCGCGGATCGGGCAGAGCGCCCAGCGGATCCTGCGCTTCGCGCGCGAGCTCGTGCAGTACGCGAAGCCGGTCGGCGACGAGATCGACGTGGTCGACCTGAACGCGGTCGTGCGCCAGTCGCTGTCGTTCTGCGAGCACCTCTTCGACCGCAGCGGCATCCAGGTCGGCGTCGAGCTCGAGGCCACGCTGCCGCCGGTCCCCGCGATCCCGGGACAGCTCGAGCAGGTGCTCATCAACCTGCTCACCAACGCGGCCCACGCCGTCGAGGGCGGCGGCACCGTCGCGGTGCGCACGCGCACCGGTCCGGGCGAGACCGTCCAGGTCATGGTCGACGACTCGGGGCCGGGCATCTCCACCGAGGACCAGGGCCGGATCTTCGAGCCGTTCTACACGACCAAGACCGACGGCAAGGGCACTGGCCTGGGCCTGCCGATCGTGAAGAACATCATCGAGCAGCACCGTGGCTCGATCGGGGTCGGCCAGGCGCCCGAGGGCGGGGCGCGCTTCCTGGTCACGCTGCCGAGATCACCCGCGTGAAGCGCTGGCCCGAGAGATCAAGGAGTGATCTCGGGCGCCTAGATAATCACGTCAATAAGTTGCCCCGGTGGATCGAGGCCGTTAGGGTGGACTTCCGATGAAGCCGGACGTGATGCTGGAGAAGCTCGAGGACGCCGCGACCCAGATGCGGGTCAAGGTCTCCTACGAGCAGATCGGCGCGGCGATCGGCCATGGTGGCCTCTGCCGCGTGAAGGGCGAGTACCGGGTGATCATCGACAAGCGGGCGTCGACCGAGGAGCGTGTCACCACGCTCGCCGGGTCGCTGTCCCGCCTCGACCTCACCTCGCTTCCGGGGGCGCTGCGCGAGCTGATCGACCAGCACGCGCCCTCGATGAAGCGCGCCAGCTAGAGCTTGGCCAGGAGCTCTTTCTTCTTGGCGTCGAACTCGGCGTCGGTGAGGACGCCCGCCGCCTTCAGCTCGCCGAGCTGCTTGAGCATGCCCATGATCTGGTCCTTGCTCTCGGCCGGCGCGGCCGCGGCCGGCGGACGGCCTGCCTGGTTGAACTGGTTCATCATCTGACCGGCCATGGCGAAGCCCATGCCGATGCCGGCGCCGTCGAGCGCGCCGCCGCCGCCGCCGCCCTTCTCCATGCCCTTGGCCGCGCCGAGCATCATCTCGGCCTGCGCCATCTGCTGGTAGCCGCCGGCCATGTTGACGTACGCGGCGCGCTCGACCAGCTTGTCGAGGCGATCGCGGTCCGCCGGGTCCATCGAGATCGTGAAGTCGCCGAAGCGGATGACCTCGACGCCGTAGCTCTCGATGTGCTTGCGGAGCGCGCCGACGGTGAACTCCTCGATCTCGTTGGTGTAGGCGCCCGAGGACACCTTCATCACCGGCCAGTTCTCTTTGACGATCAGCTCGGCGATGTGGTCCTTGATCGTCTTCTGGACCTGGCTCTTGAACCAGCCGATGAAGGCGTCGTTGGTGGTCGCGCGCTGACCGACGAGGCCGATGACGAACTTCATCGGGTCGAAGACCTTGGCCGAGAACTCGCCGTGGACCATGAGGCGCACGCGCAGGCCGGTCTGCGGATCGGGGACGTCACCCACCGAGGTGCCGAACTTGATCGACGGGTGCTCGCGGGTGTTGACGAAGTACACCTCGGAGATGAAGACGTTGCCGCCGGTGAACTTGTCGACCAGCTGGCCGAGGAACGGGATGTTGTTGCCGTCGAGCGTGTGGCGCCCCGCCGAGAGGCTGCCGACGTACTGCCCGTTCTTGAAGAACATGGCGATCTCGTCCTGATCGACCGTGAGCTGGGCCTTCCAGGGGATGGTCTGATCGGGGTGCTTCCAGACCCAGAAGTCCTTCGCCTCGTCCGGGCGAGCGATGGCCATCTCCTTGACGCCACCCTTGACGAAATCGAGAATTCCCATGTTCTCTCTCCTCTCGTAGAGCGAGGAACCTAGCACATGAACTGGCGCATGAAGGGCGCGATCCAGAAGGTCCTGGGCCTGGTCCCGGCTGGAGACGAGCTCCACTACCAGCTGCAGCGCCGCTTCGGCGGCCTGCGCGACCTTTCCCACGAGCTCGAGGCGAAGGTCGAGGACTGGCGCCTCATGGCCGGGCACCTGGCCGACGCGGGCATCCCGATCCAGGGCACACGCTTCGTCGAGATGGGCACCGGGTGGTACCCGACCTTTCCGTTCAGCCTGTACCTCGGCGGCGCGGCGCGCGTCGACACGATCGATCTCAACCGCTACCTGCGCCCCGATCTGACCCGGGACATGGTCCGGTTCCTCGGCGGCAAGCTCGACACGATCGCCGAGCTCTCGAAGCGGCCGATCGCCGACGTGCGCGCCGCGCACGACGCGCTCTCGAGCGCGCTCGCCGGCGGCGCGTCGCCCGAGGACGCGACCGGCGGCGTGGTGCGGTACCGGGCGCCCGGCGACGCCGCCGCGACCGGCTTGCCCGACGCCTCCGTCGACGTCGTCTTCTCGAACAGCGTGCTCGAGCACGTGCCGGGCGACGTCATCGCGAAGTGCTTCGCCGAGGCGAAGCGCATCCTGCGTCCGGGCGGGGTCGTCTTCCACTCGGTCAACTGCGGCGACCACTACGCGTACGTCGACAAGCGCATCAACCAGCTCAACTACCTGCGCTACTCCGACGACGAGTGGGCGCGCTGGAACAACCGCTTCCTCTACCAGAACCGGCTGCGCGCGATCGACTTCGTCGACCTGGCCCGGGACGCCGGCTACGCGATCGAGCTCGACACCTCGCGGCCGCACCCGACGCGGCTCGCCCAGCTGGCGGAGATCCGCGTCCATCCGCGCTTCGCGCGCTACAGCGAGGCCCAGCTCGCGATCACCAGCATCGACTTCATCGGCCGGCGGCCGTAGTGACCCGCGGGCGCCTCATCGGCGGGCTCGTCGCGCTCAACGTCGCGCTCCTCGTGACCGGCCACCTGGTCGCGAGCTCGCGCGCCACGCGCCGCGCCGACGTGACGATCGGGCTCGTGTTCGACGTCGGCGGCAAGGACGACCGCTCGTTCAACGACGCCGCCTGGCGCGGTCTCCAGTGGGCGAAGCGCGACCACGGCGTGGAGGTGGTGACGATCGAGCCGTCGGACGGCGCCGATCGCGAGGCGGCGCTGCGGCAGCTGGCGGCGAAGAAGGTCGACCTCGTCCTCGGCGTCGGCTTCATCTTCTCGGCCGATCTGGAGAAGCTGGCGCGACAGTTCCCCGACGTGGCGTTCGCCGGCGTCGACTACGCGCCGACCGACCCGGCGGCGGTCCCGGCGAACCTCGCCGGCCTGCGCTTCCGCGAGCACGAGGGCAGCTTCCTCGTCGGCGCGATCGCGGGCCTGACCACGAGGAGCCAGGTCGTCGGGTTCGTCGGCGGCATGAAGATCCCGCTCATCCGCAAGTTCGAGGCCGGCTACGAGGCCGGGGTGAAGCACGTGTGCCCGACCTGCCGCGTCCTCGCCGCCTACGCCGGCACCGAACCCAAGGCGTTCGCCGATCCGATGCTCGGCCAGGAGCTGGCGAGCGCGCAGTTCGATCGCGGCGCCGACGTCATCTACCACGCTTCGGGCAAGACCGGCAGCGGGGTGCTGGCGGCCGCGCGCGAGCGGCGCAAGCTCGCGATCGGCGTCGACTCCGACCAGTTCCACCAGGCGCCGTGCTGCGTGCTCACCAGCATGATCAAGCGCGTCGACGTCGCCGTGCACGAGATCGTCGGCGACGTCGTGGCCGGGCGCTTCCGCGGCGGCGTGCGCGAGCTCGGGCTCGCCGAGGACGGCGTCGGCTTCGTGGCGGACGGCAACAACGCGCACCTCCTGCGCGCCGAGGTGGCGGCGCGGGCGCGCGCGCTCGCCCGGCAGATCATCGCCGGCGAGATCGAGGTCCCGTCGCAATGAGCGCGACGTCCGAGCTCGTGCTCGCGGTGCGGGCGAGCAAGCGCTACGGCGACTGCGTCGCGCTGCGCGACGCGCGGCTGGAGGTGAAGGGCGGCACGGTGCACGCCGTCGTCGGCGAGAACGGCGCGGGCAAGTCGACCTTGCTCAAGGTGGTCTATGGCCTCGTGCGCGCCGACGCGGGCGAGCTCACGCTCGGCGGCGATCGCGTCGACCTCGCGCGCCACGGCGTCGTCGCCGCCCAGGCGAAGGGCGTCGGCATGGTGCACCAGCACGGGATGCTGGTGCCGACCCTGTCGCTGGCGGAGAACGCGGCGCTCGGGCACGAGCGCCTCCGCCACGGGCTCCTCGATCTCGCCGCGGCGGAGCGCGAGCTCGAGGCCGCCGCGAGCGCGCTCGAGCAGCCGCTCGACGGCGGCGCGCTCGCCGGGGCGCTGACCGTGGGCGAGCAGCAGCGCGCCGAGATCGTGATGGCGGTCGCGCGGGCCCGGCGGGTGCTCATCCTCGACGAGCCGACCGCGCTGCTCGCGCCGCGCGAGGTCGATCGCCTGCTCGCGATGCTGCGCATGATCGCCGACGCGGGGTGCGCGGTGGTGCTCGTCACCCACAAGCTCGACGAGGTCGCGGCCGTGGCCGACGCGGTCACGGTCCTGCGCGCGGGCGCGACCGTCGCCGAGCTGCCGCGCGGCACGCCGACGCAGGACGTCGCCCGCGCGATGGTCGGCGGTGAGCCGCCGCCGCCGGGGGCCGCGCCGCCGCCGCCGGCCGCCGGCGCGCCGGTCGTGCTCGCGGTGCGGCGGCCCGGGGTCGAGCTCGAGGTCAAGGCCGGGGAGATCGTCGGCATCGCCGGGATCGAGGGCAACGGCCAGCGCGAGCTCGTGCACGGGCTCGCCGGCCTGGCACCGGGCGCGACGCGCGACCCGACCGTCGCGCACGTCGCCGAGGACCGACAGCTGCACGGCCTCGTCCTCGACGGCACGCTCGCCGACAACGTCATGCTCGGCCGCGACGCCGAGGTCCGGCGCGGCTGGCGCATCGACCGCGAGCGGGTGCGCGCCCTCACCGAGCGCTCGCTCGCGGCGCTCGACGTACGGCCGCCGGCGCCGGCGCTCCCCGCGCGCGCGCTGTCCGGCGGCAACCAGCAGAAGCTCGTCGTCGCCCGCGAGCTGGGCCGGCCGGGCGTGCGCGCGGTCGTCGCGGCGCAGCCCACGCGCGGCGTGGACATCGCCGCCCAGGCGGTGATCCACGACCGGCTGCGCGCGGCGGCGGAGGCCGGCGTCGCCGTGCTCGTCGTCTCGGCGGATCTCGACGAGCTCTTCGCGCTCTGTCACCGGGTGGCGGTCATGCACCGCGGGGCGATCGCGGGGGAGCTCGCCGGGGACGAGCTGCGTGCCCCCGACGCGCGCGCCCGCCTCGGCGCCTGGATGGTGGGCGCCAGGATGGAGGACGCATGAGGCGCGAGCTCGAGGCCGCCGCGATCGCGCTGCTGGCCACCATGGCCGCGGGCAGCGTGCTCATGGTCATCGCCGGCGCGTCGCCGCTCGAGGTGTGGGGCACGCTCCTCGCCGAGACGCTGGGCGATCGCTACGGCGCCGGCCAGGTGCTCTTCCGCGCCACGCCGCTGGTCCTCACCGGGCTCGCGGTCGCGGTGCCGCTGCGCGCCGGCCTGGTCAACATCGGCGGCGAGGGGCAGATGATCGCGGCCGCCCTGGCGTGCGCGGTCGTGGCCGCCGCGATCCCCGTGGCGACGCCGGCGGTGCTCGCGCTGCCGCTGGCGCTCCTCGCCGCGGCGGCTGCCGGAGGCGCCGTGGGTGCGGCGACCGGCGCGCTGCGGGTCCATCGCGGCGCCCACGAGGTCATCGTCGCGATCCTGCTCAACGCCATCATCGCCGGCGTCGCGCTCTGGCTCGGCAACGAGTGGCTGTTCGTCGGCGACGCGACGCGCACGGCGACGATCGTGCCCGGCGCGCGCTTCGCCGAGCTGGGCATCACCGGCTCGAGCGCCAGCTGGTCCATCCTCGTCGCGCTCGGCGCCGCCGGCGCGGTCGGCTGGATCCAGACCCGCTCGATCACCGGCTACCGCTGGCGCATGATCGGCGCCAACCCGGAGGCCGCGCGCGCGGGTGGCCTCGCCGTCGCGCGCGAGCGGGTCGTGGCCATGGCGGCGGCCGGCGCCCTCGCCGGGCTGGCGGGCGCCCACTTCGTCCTCGGCCACAAGCACGCGTTCGAGGAGGGCCTCGGGCGCAACCAGGGCTTCATCGGCATCGCGGTCGCGCTGCTGGCGCAGGGGCGCGCGGGCGGCATCCTCGTCTCCGCGCTGGTGTTCGGCATGCTCGCGCAGGGCGGGCTCGAGGTCGCCGAGCTCGTGCCCAAGGAGGTCGTCGACGTCTTGCAGGCGGTCGTCGTCCTGGTCGCGGCGGCGACGCTCGGCCGACGGGGAGCGCCGGGCGCGGCGGTGTCGTCATGAGCGCCGTCCACGACCTCATCCTCGCGGTGTGGAGCGTCGCCTTCGTCGCCCAGACCGTGCGCATCACGGTGCCCTACCTCCTCGCCGCGCTCGGCGGCGCCCTGTGCGAGCGCTCGGGCATCGTCGACCTCGCGCTCGAGGCCAAGCTCCTGTGCGGCGCGTTCGCCGCCGCGGTCCTCGGCTACGAGACCGGCTCGATCGCGATCGCGATCGCCGGCGCGGCGCTCGCTGGCGCCGCCGTCGGCGCGGTGCAGGCGCTCTGGTCGATCCGGCTGGGCGCCGATCAGATCGTCACCGGCGTCGCGCTCAACATGGCGGCGTACGGGCTCACCCGCTACCTGCTCCAGATCCGCTACGGTCAGGGCGCGAACTCGCCCGAGCTCGCCGGCACCGGCAGCGCCGTGTGGTCGAGCCCGCTGGTGTGGCTCGCGGTCCTCCTCACCGTCGGCACGATCGTGCTGGTCGAGCGCACCCGGTTCGGGCTGCGGCTGCGGGCGGCCGGCGAGCGCCCCGACGCCACCGCCGCGGCGGGCGTGTCGGTGGCGCGCACGCGCGCGGCCGCCGTCCTCCTCGGCAGCGCCATCGCCGGCGTCGGCGGGGCCCAGCTCTCGCTCGCCGTGAACGGCTTCGTCGCCGAGATGTCGAGCGGCCGCGGCTACGTGGCGCTGGCCGCCGTCATCATGGGCGGCTGGCGCCCGGCCTGGGTCGCGCTCGTGTGCCTGGGCTTCGGCGCCGCCGAGGCGGTCCAGGCCCGGATGCAGAGCGTGGGCACGGGGCTGCCGGCCGAGCTGGTGCGGCTCCTGCCCTACGTGGTCGCGCTCGTGCTCCTCGCCACGATCCGCAGCCGCGGTCGAACTCCCTCGGCCCTGGGCACGCCCCTGTAGTACGATTCCCCTCGATGTCGTGGCGCCTTCTCGTCGTGCTCGCGCTGGGGCTCGCGCTGGGGCTGGCGGGGTGCGCCAGCGCCAACGTGAACGGCGGCGCCGACGCGGCCGAGGACGCGGCCGACGACCTGACCGACGCGGCGGTCGCCGAGATCGACGCCCCGGCGTGTGTGCGCACGCCGTGCGACATCCTCTCGCAGTGCGGCTGCGAGTCGAACCCGCAGACGCCGGTGTGTGATCTCGACTTCAACCAGCTGCCGGTCGGCGCCACCAAGTGCCGCGCCAACCTGCTCGACGGCACCGAGACCACGACGTGCAGCGCGACCAACACCTGCGGCCCGCTGCACGTGTGCGTCGGCGGCCGCTGCCGCAAGTACTGCGACGACAACGACGACTGTGCCGGCCCCGGCGGCCTGTGCCTCATCGAGCTCACGTACGGCAACCCGGCGATGCCGATCCCGATGGCGCCGACGACGTGCACGACCGACTGCAACCCGACCGCGGCGACCAACCCGACCTGCCCGGCGAGCTGGGCGTGCCACATCTACGTCGAGGATCCGACCCCGGGCACGCCGGGCGACGAGACCTTCCTCACCGACTGCGACGCCCAGGGCGGCGGCGGCGTCGGCGCGACCTGCACCGGCAACCGCAGCTGCAACGCCGGGCTCGACTGCGTCACGCTCAACCCGGGCGGCAACCAGTGCCGCCCGACGTGCGTGTGCCCGGGCGGGAACTGCGCCGCGGGAACGTGCCCCGGCGGTTCCGGCAGCTGCCGCGGGTACACCATGCCGCCGGTCATCGGCGGCGTGACCTACGGCGTCTGCTTCTGAGCCAGGGCGTCCATCGCGGCGACCAGCGCCGGCGGCGCCTGCACCAGCTCGATGAGCACACCCTCGCCGCCCTGCGGCGCGTCGTCGGCGCCGCGGGGGTGGATGAAGCACACGTCGAAGCCCGAGGCGCCCTTGCGGATCCCGCCCGGCGTGAAGCGCACGCCCTTGCCCGCCAGCCACGTCACCGCCGCCGGCAGATCGTCGATCCACAGGCCGAGGTGATTGAGCGGCGGCACGTGCACCTTGGGGCTCTTCTCGGGATCGATCGGCTCCATCAGATCGATCTCGACCTTCGCCGCGCCGGCGCCGCACACGAGGATGTCCTCGTCGACGTTCTCGCGCTCGCTGCGGAAGGTGCCGGTCACCGGCAGCCCGAAGAGGTCGACCCACAACCGGCGCAGGCCGGCCTTGGACGGGCCGCCGAGCGCGAGCTGCTGCACGCCGAGGACGCGGAACGGGCGGTCGCCCGGCGCCGCCTGCGCCTCACTTGCCACGGTAGGCCGCCTTGACCTCGTCGACGGTCCTGAGCCCCGTCCTGGGCGCGTTCACCAGGATCGCCATGTTGCCGTTGGGGTGCTTGTTGTCGCGCATGAGCTGGTGGCACGCGCCGGTGTCGGCGAAGTCGAACGTGCGCGACAGGCACGGGTCGACCTTGCCCTCGATCACCAGGTTGTTGATGCCGGCGCACTGCTCGTCGTTGGCGAAGTGCGACCCCTGGAAGCGCTTCTGCCGCATCCAGTGGTAGCGGAGGTCGAGCGTCGCGTTGTAGCCGGTGGTGCCGGCGCAGATGACGACCATGCCGCCGGTCTCGACCATCATGCAGGAGGTCGGCACCGTGGTCTCGCCGGGGTGCTCGAACACGATCACCGGGTTGCGCTTCTCGCCGAGCGCCTCCCAGAAGGCGGCGCCGAACGCGCGCGCGCCCTTGAGCCAGATGCCGTAGTCGAGCTCGTTGGTCCAGCTCGGCAGCTTGCCCCAGTGATCGAACTTGCGCCGATCGATCACGCCGACCGCGCCGAGGTTCTTGCAGTACTCGACCTTGTCCTCGCCGGACACGACCGCGACCGCGCGCCCGCCCGCGGCCTTGATGATCTGGATCGCCATGCAGCCGAGGCCGCCGGCGCCGCCCCAGACCAGCACGGGGTCGCCGGGCCCGACGACGTTGGGCGGCCAGCCGTGCAGCATGCGGTAGGCGGTGGCGCCGACCAGCATGTACGCGGCGGCCTCTTCCCACGTCAGGTGCTTGGGCTTGGGCAGGCACTGGTGGTCCTGCACCCGGGTGAACTGGGCGAAGCTGCCCCAGTTCGACTCGTAGCCCCAGATGATCTCCGAGGGCGCGAACATCGGGTCCTTCCCCGACATCACCCACGGATCGTCGTGGTTCCACATGCCGCAGTGGACGACGACCTCGTCGCCGACCTTGTGGCTCGTGACCTCCTTGCCCACCTTCCACACGATCCCCGACGCGTCGGAGCCGCCGATGTGGAACGCCTCCTTCTCGCCCTTCTTCTGCCGCGCCTTGATGACGTCGATCGGGATGCCCATCGCGGCCCAGACGTTGTTGTAGTTGACGCCGGCGGCCATCACGTAGACGAGCACGTCGCGCGGTCCCAGCTCGGGGACCGGCACGGCCTCCTGCTTGAACGCGTCGATGGGCTCGCCGAAGCGCTCGGGGCGGATGAGCTGCGCGAGCATCTGCGGCGGCACGTGGCCGAGCTCGGGCATCTCGCCGAGCTCGTAGACATCCTTCACGGGGGTCGCGGTGGTCACGGCGTTCCTTTCTTTCCAGGCGGGGCGACGATCGAGCGATCGGCCTCGACCAGCGGGCTGAAGAAGTTGTCCTTCTTCACGTTCTCGTCGACGGTCATGGCGAACTTGAAGCTGGGCGCGGCGCGCTGACTGCAGTCGGTGCGCTCGCAGAAGCGGCAGGTGAGGCCGACGGGCACGGCGGCGCGATCACCGGCGCGGGCGACGTCGTCGGCGTAGACCATGTGGCGCGCGTTGTCGGCGGTGGTGCCGAGGCCGATCGAGTAGTTCACGCCGCGCACGAGCGAGCCGGCCGCGGGCTGCGAGATGACCTTGGCGAAGCAGAAGTAGGTGTCGCCGTCGGGCATCTGCGAGTACTGCTTGGTGATGAGCGCGGGCGTCATGAACGCCGCGTGCACCGCCCACTTCGGGCACGAGCCGTGGCCGTGCGGGAAGCGCAGCCCCGACGCGGAGTAGCGCTTGCTGATGTTGCCGGCGGCGTCGACGCGCAGGAAGTGGAGCGGCAAGCCGGGACGACGCGGATCGCCGAGGTTGCACATGCGGTGCGCGACCGCCTCCCACGACGAGCCGAAGAGCGCGACCAGCTTGGCGACGTCGTAGCGCGTGCGCTGCACCTCGGCGAAGAACTCGCCGTAGGGCAGGAGCAGGGCGCCGGCGAAGTAGTTGGCGAGGTGGATCTTGACGAGCAGCGGGGTCTCGCCGTGGCGGGGCGTGAGCGTCGCGGTGAGGCGCTCGAAGGCGCCATCGCGCGCGAGCATCTCGAGCCCGATGACGTGCGCCAGCTGGAACTTGAGCGCCTGGTCGGAGAGGTCGGTCGACAGGCGCAGCGTGCGCGCCTCCGGGTCGAACGCGCGCACCACCGACGACGAGCCGTGCGGCGCCTCGAGCGTGACCGCGATGCCGAACTGGTCGCTCAGCGCGGCGGCGAGCGCCTCGGCCGGGAAGCGGCGGGGGAGGTTGGCGCGGGTGCGGACCTCGTCGGCCGCGGCCTCCAGCTCGGGGAAGTAGTTCTTGTGGGCCTCGAGGAAGTCGGTGACCTCGTCGCCCGGCGCGTAGCCCATGGGCGGCAGGACGCCGGCCTCGAGCTTGGTGAGCGCGACGTCGAGCTGGGCCCGCGCGTTCTTGTAGAGGTGGAAGAGCGCGGCGATCGTCGTGGCGACGCGTGGCTCGGCGCGCATCCGCGCCAGGTCGGCCTCGTCGAGGGCGAGGGTGTCGGCGAGCGGGTCGTCCAGCAGGTGGGCGAGGGCGTCCTCGGGGCGGGCGCCCGACGCCTCGGCCATGAACTGCTCGAGGTCGGCGCCCAGCAGCTCGAGCGCCCGCAGGAGCAGCGGGAACTGCATCGTGCGCCGGCCCTTCTCGAGCAGGTTCAGGTACGCCGGGGAGATGGTCAGCTGGCGCGCCAGATCGGCCTGGGACAGGTCGCGGGCCAGGCGGAGCTGGCGAAGACGCTGGCCGATGGTCGAGGAGTCCATGGGTTGCCGCGCTGCGTTGTGAACGCGTAACTAACTGCTACCACGCAGAAACCTGAGTTGACAACGTCGTTTGTGAAATGAGTGTCGTTCCGGGAGTAAATGACGGATCGGTAGGGCTCTTACCTGTCGGGTGTTGCCGGTGTTTGCACACACGAGCCAGCACCGATCGCGTTACACCGGCCTCGTGCGTGCCTTTCGCCTGGTCCTCGTCTGCCTTTCGTTCGCGGCCCTCTCCGCCTGCATGTCGGAGGATCCGCCGTTCGCCGATGCGGGTGTCGATGCCGTACCGATCGATCTGACCGCGCCGGAGACGATGCTCACGGCCACGCCGGCGACGCTCACCAACGTCGCCGCGACCAGCTTCGCGTTCACGTCGAACCAGGCGGACGCGACCTTCCGCTGCAGCGTGGACGGCTCGCCGCCGGCGCTGTGCGCTTCGCCATACGCGATGGTGGCGGCCGAGGGCGAGCACACGTTCGCGGTGTTCGCGGTGAGCGCCGTGGAGGTCGCGGACGAGACCCCGGCCGAGCACGCGTGGCGCGTCGACCTGACGCCGCCGACCACCACCATCACGATGGGGCCCGCCGCGCTCGACAACAGCGTGGCCACCGAGATCGCGTTCGAGGCGGACGAGCCGGCGACGTTCGTGTGCGCGCGCGACGGCGGCGCCGAGGCGCCGTGCACGACCCCGTTCGCGGTCGACGGGCTGGTCGACGGTGACCACGTGGTCACGGTGCGTGCGACCGATGAGGCCGGCAACATCGAGCCCGATCCCGCGATGCACGCGTGGACGGTCGACACGACCGCGCCCGACACCGTCATCGACACCGGCCCGACCGGCATCGTCGCGTCGGCCACGGCGCAGTTCACGTTCTCGTCGCCGAACGCGGGCGCGGGCGCCGTGTACGAGTGCGCGCTCGACAGCGCCGCGTTCGCGGTGTGCACGTCGCCGCGCAACCTGACCGCGCTGGGCGAAGGTCTGCACACGTTCCGCGTGCGCGTCCGCGACGCGGTCGGGAACCTGGATCCGACGCCGGCGCAGCGGCAGTGGACGGTCGACACGATCGCCCCGACGGTGACGATCACGGATGGCCCGTCCGGACCGACCAGCGACAGCACGCCGACGTTCACCTTCACGACGGCCGGCGCCCCGACGGCGACCGAGTGCCGCATCGGCACGGGCGCGTTCGCGCCGTGCAGCGCGACGTTCACGCCGACGGCCCTGAACGACGGCGCGTACACCTTCGAGGTCCGGGTGACCGACGCCGCCGGCAACACCGGCAACGCGACCCGCGCGTTCACGGTCGACACGATGCCGCCCACGGTGACGATCACCGGCGGGCCGACCGGCGCGACCGGGGATAGCACGCCGACGTTCACGTTCACGACCGGCGGCTCCCCGACGACGATCACGTGCGCGGTCGGTGGCCAGACGTCGGCGTGCACGACGTCGTACACGCCGACGGCGCTCGCCGACGGCAACTACACGTTCACCGTCACCGTCACCGACGCCGCCGGGAACACGGGGATGGCGTCGCGGGCGTTCTCGGTCGACACCGGCGCCCCGACCGTGACGATCACCGCCGGCCCGATGGGGCCCACGAACGACAGCACGCCGACCTTCACGTTCACGACGGCCGGCAACCCGACGACGACGACGTGTGCGATCGGCGCGCAGAGCGGCCCGTGCACGACGTCGTACACGCCGACGGCGCTGACCGACGGTAACTACACCTTCACCGTCACGGTCACCGACGCCGCCGGCAACAGCGGGCAGGCAACGCGCGCGTTCACGGTGGACACGGTGGCGCCGACGGTGACGATCACGTCGGGGCCGACCGGGCCGACCAACGACAGCACGCCGACGTTCGGCTTCACGACGGGCGGAGCGCCGGTGACGGTCGTCTGCACGGTGGGCACGCAGACGGCGTCGTGCCCGAGCGGCACGTACACGCCGACGGCGCTGGCCGATGGCAGCTACACGTTCACGGTGACGNNGGTGACGGTGACGGACGCGGCGGGGAACTCGGCGAACGCGCCGCGGGCGTTCTCGGTCGACACGGTGGCGCCGACGGTGACGATCACGTCGGGGCCGACCGGGCCGACCAACGACAACACGCCGACCTTCACGTTCACCACCGGCGGCGCGCCGACGACGGTCACCTGCACGGTGGGCACACAGACGGTCTCGTGCCCGAACGGGACGTTCACCGCCTCGCAGCTCGCCGACGGCAGCTACACGTTCATGGTGACGGTGACGGACGCGGCGGGGAACTCGGCGAACGCGCCGCGGGCGTTCTCGGTCGACACGGTGGCGCCGACGGTGACGATCACGTCGGGGCCGACCGGGCCGACCAACGACA
>DDTA01000334.1:1675-18719 GCA_002344285.1 Myxococcales bacterium UBA2376 | reverse complement strand
CTCGGGCGCGAGCGGGTCCCAGCCCTCGCCGGCCGCGAGCCGGTACAGACGGTGCGCCGCCGGCCCGAAGCGCTCGAGCACGCCGCCGCCCGGCAAGCGCACGAGCTGACCGAGCGTGGTGACGCCGAGCCGCGCGAGCGCGTCGCGCAGGGACGGCTCGACGTCGAGGCGATCGAGCGGCACCGCGCGCGTCGTCGTGCGCTCGTCGAGATCCTTGGCGAACACGTGCAGGAGCGTGGCCGCGCGCTCGACGGCGAGGCCGTGCCCGCGCGCCCGCGCCACCGCGCACGTCGCGAAGCGCGAGAAGCCGACGACGACGACCCCGCCGAGCCCGACCGCCGCGAGCACGGCGATCGCCGCCTGTCCCCACGCCGTCGCCGACGGATACAGGCTCGCCATCCCCGCGCCGCCCAGCCAGAAGGTGCCGCGGCCCTCCACGTCCACCGTCACCTCGGGAGACAGCGCGTGCAGGCGGCGCGCGACGTCCTCCTGCGCCGCCGCCAGCTCCTCGGGCGGCACCACGCCGGCGCGCAGCCCCGGCGCCAGCGCGAGCGCCGTCGCGTAGCGCTGCCCCGGCAGGACGCGCTGCGCGCGCGCCGACTCGCTCGCCGCCACCACCGTGCCCTGCGGGCGATCCTCGTCGACGACGACGGTGGGCAGCGCGCGCCACGCCGGCTCTCGCCGCCACAGGAGCTGCAGCGCGAGCGCGGGGAGGTCGACGCATGCGACGCGCATGGCGGGCTACGGCAAGCCGTCCGGGCCGACGACGTCGGCGAGCTCGCTCCACCCCGGACCGCGCCGCTTGTCCTTCACCGCGCGCACCGCGAGGCGCCAGCCCCGGGGGCCGGCCCCGCCGCCGGCGCGCTCGCGCATGGCCTCGGCGCGCAGGGACACCATCGAGCCCAGGGAGGCGGCGTCGCGCGGCTTCTCGGTGAGCGCGACGATCGCGGCGTCGTGGTGCTGCGCCAGTCCGACGAGGCGGCCCTGCACGGCGATGGGGATCTCCGGCGCCGGCGCGCCCGGCGCGCTCAGGTCGAGCACGACCAGCCCGAAGGACGCCGAGCGCAGCAGACGATCCGCCGCGCGCACCATCGCGGTGACGTCGGGCGCGCGCACCACGACGAGCGCGTCGAGATCGACGCCGGCCTCGTCCAGGTCCGGCGGATAGAACGACGCCGGCGGCAGCCCGATCCACGCCACCGGCTCGCCGCGCCCTTGCGCCTCGAGCACGAGCGCCGTCGCCGCCGTGAGCGACGCGACCGCGCCGAGGCCCGACAGCTCGGTCAGCCGCCCGACGAGCTCGTCGAGCGCCCACTTGCCAGCGCGCCCTTCGACTCGGGCTACGCCCTCGCTCAGGGCGAACGGGCGGCCGCGCGCATTCTCGAGGAAGGCACGTAACGCTGCGGACGATCGGTCACTCATCGCGATTGCATCCGAGCATAGCTACTGCGCATACGTTCAGTCTACAGATCACCTCTGACTCGCATCGGTTTCTCCGGATTGGGCAGATCCCGCTCTCCTCCGACCCCGATACACTTCGTCGCCATGGAGGCGTCGTCGTCGTGGGAGCTGGTGAAGGCGATCGTCCTCGCGCTCGACGTTCCCGTCATCGTCGTCGACGCCGACGGCGCTCCGATCGCGATCAACGAGCCCGCTCGCGGGCGCCTCGGCGCCGACCTCGACGGCGCGATCACCGCGGCCTCGGCATGTGTCCGCGGCGAGCAACAGGCTCCCGCCGCCGGCCTCCACGTGCGCGTCCTCGAGGCCCAGGACGGCACCCGGCTCGGCGCCCTCGCGACCGCGACCGCGGGCGCCGACGCCGCGGCGCTCGAGCGCGCCCACATGTTCCTCGACTCGATCGTCGACAACATCCCCGACACCATCTTCGTCAAGGACGCCGAGCAGCTGCGCTTCGAGCGCGTCAACCGCGCGTGCGAGCAGCTCCTCGGCCGCACGCGCGCCGAGCTCCTGGGCAAGACCGACTACGACTTCTTCTCCCGCGAGCAGGCCGCGTTCTTCCAGAGCAAGGATCGCGAGACGCTCGCCGCCGGTCGCGTCGTCGACATCCCCGAGGAGCCGATCGACACGCCGACCGGGATCCGCTGGCTGCACACCAAGAAGATCCCGCTCCTCGACGAGCACGGCGTCCCTCGCTACCTGCTCGGCATCTCCGCCGACATCACCGAGCGCAAGCGCGTCGNNAGCGCGCTCCGCCGCGCCGAGGACCACCTGCGCCAGGCGCAGAAGCTCGAGGCCGTCGGCCGCCTCGCCGGCGGCGTCGCCCACGACTTCAACAACCTCCTCACCGTGATCATGGCGCAGGCCGCGGTCGCCGGTCGCGAGCCCGACAAGCCCGACAACGTGCGCGCCGCGGTCGACGGCATCCTCGACGCCGCGCGCCGCGCCGCCAACCTGACCCGCCAGCTGCTCGTCTTCAGCCGCCAGCAGGTCGTGCAGCCGCGCCGCCTCGATCTCGCGCGCACCGTCAGCGAGCTCATGCCGACGCTCGGCCGCGTCATCGGCGAGCACGTCACCTTGCGCATGGTCCCACCGCACGGCGGCGCCGCGTGGATCGAGACCGACCCGGGCCAGCTCGAGCAGGTGATCCTGAACCTCGTCGTCAACGCGCGCGACGCGATGCCCGAAGGCGGCGAGCTCGACGTCGCGGTGACCCACCGGCGGATCAGCGGCGCCGAGCCGGGCGAGCCGGCGCGCGGCACGTACGCCGTGCTCACGGTGCGCGACAACGGCCTGGGCATGGACGCCGAGACCGTCGCGCGCATCTTCGAGCCATTCTTCACCACCAAGGCGCCCGGCCGCGGCACCGGCCTCGGCCTGGCGACGGTCTACGGCATCGTCACCGCCAGCGGCGGCACGATCCGGGTCGACACCTCCCCCGGGCGCGGCACGACGTTCGACGTGTACTTCCCGGCGGTGCCGGAGGGTGCGGCGGAGGAGAGCCGCGACGCCCACCCGCGCGGGGGCAGCGAGACGCTCCTCGTGGTCGAGGACGACGCGCTCGTGCGCGAGTCACTCGCGCATATCCTCCACGGCGCCGGGTACAACGTCGTCGAGGCGGCGGACGGCTCGGCCGCGCTGCGCGTGCTCGACTCCGTCACCGGCACCGTCGACGCCATCGTCACCGACGTCGTCATGCCGATCATGGGCGGCCGCGAGCTGGCGCGCCGAGCGCGGCTCCTGATCCCCGATCTCCGGGTCCTGTTCATCTCAGGGCACGCGCCCAACGTCGTCGAGGACGGCTTCGGGGCCGACGAGGCGTTCCTGGCCAAGCCCTTCGAACCGGCGGCGCTCCTGCGACGCGTCCGCGAACTGCTCGACGCTACCGCTCGGGATCCCCTATAATTCTCGCCGGGTGGCCGAGGCACCGATCAACATCAAGCTGCGCTGTGCCTCGTGGCAGCAGCTCGCCAGCATCTACAAGCGCGACCTGGCGCGTCACGCGATCTTCCTCAAGTCGGGTTCGCCGCCGCCGATCGGCACGCCGGTCCGCATCGATCTGACGCTGCCGACCGAGTCGATGATCGTGCTCACCGGTTCGGTCAACGAGCACATCCCGCCGGGCGGTCTCGGCGGCCGCGGGCCGGGCATCGACATCCGGCTCAACACGATCCCGCAGAGCGCGCTCTGGCTCATCGAGACCGCGCTCGCGTCGGCGCAGAAGCAGGCCGCCGCCGCGGCGGCGAGCGCGAGCAGCGCGGCGGTGCCGGCGGCGCGCGAGAGCGACGCGGCGGTCACGCACGGCATCGAGGACGGCAAGGACCTGGCGACCGCGGAGGAGGAGCTCCTCCACGCGCTGGTCCAGGAGCTCGCGTCCTTGCGCCGCCTCAATCCCTTCCAGGTGCTCGGCGTCGGCTACGAGGCGAGCGACGACGACGTGCGCGGCGCCTTCGGCGAGCTCACGCGCCGCTATCACCCGGACCGCTTCACCCGCTACACCTCGTCCGAGCTGCGCGGCCTCGCCGCCGAGATCTTCATCCTCATCCGCGACGCGTACCGGAAGCTCGGCGACGAGGCGTCCCGGCAGAAGGCGGTCGCGTCGATCGGCGCACGTCCCGCGGTGAGGGTGCCGACCCTGCGCCCGTCGGCGCCGGCCGTGCCGCCGCCGGTGGCGCCGCCGCCGCGCGCGGACCGGACGCCGGCGCCGCGCCTCGATCGCACGCCGGCGCCACGCCTCGATCGCACGCCGGCGCCGCGCCTCGAGCGCACGCCGCCGCCGGAGCGCGACCTGCCGCTGCCCCCGCCCGAGACCCAGCGCCGCCCGATGAAGGTCGAGCCACCGTCGGTCGGCGACGATCCCAAGGCCGACGTCTCCGCGGCCGAGGCGCTCCTCGACGAGGGACGTCTCGACGAGGCGCTCGCGCTGTTCAAGATCATGGCGCGCAAGAACCCGTCCGATCGCCAGGCCCGCGCCGGCGCCGAGCTGGCCGAGGGCCTGCGCGCCATCGCCCAGCGTGATCGCCTCGAGGCCGCGCAACGCTTCGAGGCGGTCCTCGAGATCGATCCTGCCAACGAGCGAGCCGCCCGCGAGCTCGCCGAGATGCGGCGTCTGGCGACCAACGAGCGCAAGGGCCTCCTGTCGCGCCTCATGGGGAAGAAGGAGTAAGGGATGTCGAAGATCATCGGCATCGATCTCGGGACGACCAACTCGTGTGTCGCCGTGCTCGACGAGCGCGGCCCGCGCGTGCTCGCCTCGCCCGAAGGCGATCGCACCACGCCGTCGGTCGTCGCGTGGACCCCGACCGGCGAGGTCGTGGTCGGCGTGCCGGCGCGCCGGCAGGCGGTCACCAACGCCGCCCAGACCGTGTTCGGGACCAAGCGCCTCATCGGGCGCAAGGTCAACGCCGACGACGTGACCGCGCTCGCCCGGACCGCGCCCTACCGCGTCGTCGCGGCGGCCAACGGCGACGCCTGGGTGCGCATCGCGGGCTCGCCCCGCTCGCCGCAGGAGATCGCGTCGCACGTGCTGCGCCGCATGCGCGCGATCGCCGAGGCGGCGCTCGACGAGCCGGTGACGCGCGCCGTGGTCACGGTGCCGGCGTACTTCGACGAGCACCAGCGCCAGGCCACGCGCGACGCCGGCACCATCGCCGGCCTCGACATCGTGCGCATCCTCAACGAGCCGACGGCGGCGGCGCTGGCCTACGGCGCGCACCGCATCAGCGATCGCCGGCGCACGATCGCCGTGTTCGATCTCGGCGGCGGCACGTTCGACATCTCGATCATGACCGTCGACAACGGCATCTTCGAGGTCCTCGCCACCGGCGGCGACAGCGCGCTCGGCGGCGAGGACTGGGATCGCCGGATGGTCGAGCGCGTCGCCGACTACCTGTTCGACAAGAGCCGGGTCGACCTGATGCAGAACCCGGTGGCGCTCGGCCGCCTGCGCGAGGCGTGCGAGACCGCCAAGAAGCAGCTCTCGAGCGAGCGCGAGGCGTGGCTGCGCCTGCCGTTCGTCGCCCAGGACCAGAGCGGCGAGCCCGTGAACCTCGAGCGCAAGCTGACGCGCGACGAGGTCGAGGGCTGGACCAAGGACCTGCTCGAGCAGCTGGCGCCGCCCTGCAACCGGGTCTTCACCGACGCCGGGCTCACCCCCGCCGACATCGAGGAGGTCATCCTGGTCGGCGGCATGACCCGCTGGCCGGCGGTGCAGCAGGTGGTCGAGCACATCTTCGGCAAGAAGCCGTCCAAGAACGTCAACCCCGACGAGGTCGTGGCCATGGGCGCGGCGTCCTACGCCGGCATCCTCGCCGGCGACACCGACGACGCGACGCTGCTCGACGTCACGCCCCACGACCTCGGCATCAAGGTGGGCGAGAGCGGCTTCAGCGTGCTCATCCCGCGCAACTCGATGCTGCCGGTGCGCGTGCGCAAGCTGTTCGCGACGACGTCGCCCGACCAGAAGTTCGTGTCGATCGAGCTCTACCAGGGCGAGCACGCCGACGTGCGCAAGAACCGGCGCCTGGGTCAGGTCGTGCTCGACGGGCTGCCGCCGGGGCCGTCGGGCAGCGTGCGCGTCGAGCTGGTGCTGACGATCGACGTCGAGTCGATCATGAGCGTCACGGCGCGCGAGCTGTCGACCGGCAAGGAGGCCGGCGTCACCCTGCGCCCGACCGGCGGCCTGTCGCAGAAGGAGATCGTCGAGATCATCTCGCGCCGGCGCGACGAGGAGAGCGCCGCGGTCGGCCGCCCGCGGGCGACGTCCGAGGGCTCGGTGTCGCGCGTGCCGACGATCGACATCCAGAAGATCCCGCGGCCGCCCGGGGACGACGAGAAGAAGAAGTAGATGGCCGCAGCGCTCGATCCCGAGGTGGAGGCGCAGGTGCTCAAGGTCGCCGACGCGGTCGGCGGGCTCATGGAGGGCTGGGGCTTCAAGCGCAACATGGGCCGGGTCTGGGGGCTGCTCTACCTCGAGGGCGCGCCGCTGTCGGCCGCCGACATCGGCGAGCGCCTCAGCCTGTCGACCGGCGCGATGTCGATGCTGCTCACCGAGCTCCAGCAGTGGAGCGTGGTCAAGAAGACGTGGGTGCCGGGCGAGCGCCGCGACTACTACGAGGCCGAGACCAGCATCTGGAAGATGGTGTCGCGCGTCTTCCGCGAGCGCGAGCTGCGCTGGATCCGCGACGCCGCCGAGCAGTTCGCCGCCGCCGACGAGGCGCTCGAGCAGCTCGGCGCCGCCGGCGGCGCCGGGGCCAGGCCGCCGCCGGGCGACGAGGCCGCGCGCGTGGCCGGCATCGCGGCCAAGGTCGCGGGCCTCTCGCAGCTCTCGAGCGTCGGCGCGGCGCTCATCGAGAACATCCTCTCCGGCGAGTCGGTCGACGCGCTGCCCATCAAGCAGATGGGCGACCTGGCCAAGGCCGTCAAGCCGCCGACGTCCTGACCCGTCCGTGCACGGCCACGCGCGTCAGTCGACGCCCCAGCATTGATCGGACTTGCAGTCGAGGGTCATGAGCTTGCGGCCGTCGGCGTCGAAGTAGTGGTTGTACGTGGCGCGGCCGTCGGGCGAGCGCACGATCCGGACCGCGTGCCAGTGCTCGCCGCCGGGCGGACAGCGGACGCCGGTGAAGCACGCCTCGTAGAAGGCGGGGCGCTCGCGGGCATCGAGGAGCGCGATGCCGAAGAGGAGGTGGGTGTCGTCGTAGTAGTTGCGCTTGATCGCCATCCCGTCCGACTGGAACAGCGCGCCGTCGTCGTCGAGGTTCCGGGTCTCCGCGAGGTGATCGTAGTTGTCGTAGACGTACTTGCGCACGACCGTGCCGCGGTTGGTCGCCGGCTCGCCGTCCGGGCCGAAGAAGCGACGCTCGGCGATGCGACCGTTGTCGTCGAAGGTGTCGGCGGTGCGTGCGAAGCCGGTCGAGGCACACTCGGTCAGCCGGCCCCGCTCGTCGTGGCACGACTCGCCGGTCTGGCGCCCCAGCGCGTCCCACTCGTAGCGCACCTCGTGCACGTCGTAGTCGGCGTCCAGGCCCGGGCGGCCGTACGCGTCGAGGAACTTCGACGATACGATGCGACCGTGCGCGTCGCGCTTGTGGAGGAAGCCGGCCGGCTCGCCCGGACCGCACGCGGTGAGCTCGTCGTCCTCGTCGAGGCAGCGCTTCTCGACCTTCTGGCACTTGCGATCGACCTTGTAGGCGAAGCCGGCGACGCCGTCGCGCAGGACCGGCTCGCCGCTGGCGCCGAGGTGACGCTCGCCGACCTCGCAGCCCCGTGCGTCGCGCACGGTCTCGAAGGCGGCGACGCCGTCGGCGTCGCGGCGCGGCGAGCCGTCGGCGTCGAGGCACAGACGGCGGACCTCGAGGCCGCGCTCGTACTCGCGCGCGACGCCGTAGCAGCCGCGCTCCTCGGCCGACGGCGTGGGCGTGCCGGCGACGCCGAAGTAGCGCTCGACCGTCACCCGCCCGTGCGCGTCGCGCTCGCTGTCGATGCGGTGGACGGCGTCGCGCACGCCCACCATGGCGGCGCCCTTCGGATCGAAGCGCTCCTCGCGGGTGATGAAGCCCTGGGCGTCGCGCACGTACTTCGAGGTGGTGACGCCGTTGGTGTCGCGCATCGGCTCGCCGAGCCACTGCAGGCAGGTCTCGGCGAGGACCCGGCCGCGGCCGTCGAGCGTGAGCTCCATGCCGCCGCAGCCGTCGAGGGCGTTGGTGCCGTCGAGGTTGCGCTCGGTGTAGCGCTTGCCCGGCGGATCGTAGGAGCGCACCGAGGTGATGTCGCCGACCGTGTCGAAGCGCGCGAGCTGCGTGAGCTGGCCGTGCGCGTCGTAGGTGAGGACCGCCGACTTGTCGACGCGCCCGGCGATGCGCCACTCGGCGATCACCGGCTTGCCGTCGCTGCGCCGCCAGACCCGGACCTCGGCGCGCTCGCCGCGGACCGGCGCCGCCTCGCCGCACGCGATGCCGCCGCCGGTGACGGTGCAGTAGGCGTGCTTGGTGGCGCGCAGGCCGGCGCGCGACGGCCGGCGCACGCGGGTCACGTGCGGGCCGCGCACCGGCTCCTCGAGGAAGAAGAGGTCTGCGGTGCCGGCCTTGCGCGCCGTCGGGTACATCGGATCGGCGTGCGGGATGAGGTCCGGCGGCTGCGGGCGCGCGGGCGTGGCGTCGGCGGCGCCGGCGTCGAGCGCCGCGGCCAGGGTCGCCGCGTCCGCCGTCGCGGTCAGGGCCGGATCGCGGTGGCCGGCCGACCCGGGGTCCTTCTCCGTCTTGGTGCCCCCGCCCGGATCGGATCCCTTGCAGGCCGCGAGCGCGATCACCAGGCAGGCCGTCCACTTCACCCGACGAGTATAGCTGCTAGGCTCGCGCCGCTACCGTGATCGAGGTTCGCGACCTGAAGAAGCACTTCAAGGTGCACAAGCGACCACCGGGCCTGGCCGCCGCGCTGCGCTCGGTCGTCCGCCGCAAGTACGACACGGTGAAGGCGGTCGACGGCGTGTCGTTCCGCATCGAGCGCGGCGAGCGCGTCGGCTTCCTCGGGCCCAACGGCGCCGGCAAGACCACGACGCTCAAGGTGCTGTCGGGGCTCCTCCACCCGACCGCGGGCGAGGTGACGGTCGACGGCCACCGCCCGCAGAAGCGGTCACACGCGTTCCTGCGCCAGATCACCCTGGTCATGGGCCAGAAGCAGCAGCTCATCTGGGACCTGCCGCCGGCCGACACCTGGCAGCTCAACCGCGCGGTCTTCGACGTCGACGGCGCCGCGTTCGATCGCACGCTCGCCGAGCTCACCGAGCTCCTCGATCTGAAGACCCTGTCGCAGAAGCCGACGCGCCAGCTCTCGCTCGGCGAGCGCATGAAGTGCGAGCTGGCGGCGGCGCTCCTCCACAAGCCGACCACGCTCTTCCTCGACGAGCCGACCATCGGGCTCGACGTGTCGATGCAGGTGACGATCCGCGAGTTCATCCGCGAGTACAACCAGCGCCACGACGCGACGGTGATGCTGACGTCGCACTACATGGACGACGTCGTCGCGCTGTGCCCGCGCGTGATCGTCATCGACGGCGGCCAGATCATCCACGACGGCGACCTGCGCGCGCTGGTGAAGGCGATGATGCCGGACAAGCGCGTCTCGTTCTCGGGCGCCGTCGCCGAGGAGGTGCTGGCGCGGCTGGGCAAGGTCGTGGCCAGGGACGGGGTGCGCACGACGATCGAGGTGCCCGAGGACAAGCTGCGCGAGGTGGTCGGCCACCTCCTGGGCGGCGAGGGGATCACCGACTTCGCGATCGAGGACCCGCCGCTCGAGGACGTGATGCGCAAGATGTTCAAGGGGCGGCCCGATCGCAGCGAGAAGCCCGCGGATGCGCCCTGAGCTGCGGGCGATGCCGACCATGCTGCGGATCGGCTTCGCCGAGACGATCGCGTATCGCGCCGAGATGATCGTCTGGATCCTCACGACGACGATGCCGCTCGTCATGCTGTCGCTCTGGACCAGCGTCGCCGACGAGGCGCCGTTCCGCGCGTACACGCAGGCCGACTTCGTCGCCTACTACCTCGGCGCGCTCGTCGTGCGCAACCTGACCAGCAACTGGGTCGCCTGGCAGATCAGCGAGGAGATCCGCATGGGCACGCTGTCGATGCGGCTCCTCCGCCCGGTGCACCCGTTCGCCAGCTACCTGGCCACCCACCTCGCCGCCCTGCCCTTGCGCGCCGCGGTCATCCTGCCGGTCGTCGGCATCATGTTCCTCACCGACGCGCGCCACGTGGTCATCGACGACCCGGGGCGGATCGCGCTGTTCGTGGCGTCGCTCGCCGGCGCGTGGCTGCTCACCTTCGGCGTCTTCGTCGCCATCGGCTCGCTCGCCTTCTTCCTCGAGAAGTCGCTCTCGCTCGTCGAGGTCTACTTCGGCCTGTTCATGCTGCTGTCGGGGTACCTCATCCCGATCGATCTGATGCCGCGGTGGATGTCGACCGCGGCCGAGTGGCTGCCCTTCTATTACATGCTCGGGTTGCCCGTCGAGATCCTCATCGGGCGCTACCCGGACACCGCGTCGGTCGCCGAGGTCGTCGCCGGCACCTGGGCGTGGGCCGGGGCCATGCTGGTCATCGCCGCGCTGGCCTGGCGTGCCGGCGTCAAGCGCTTCGAGGCGTACGGGGCCTGACGTGCGGCTCGCGTACTACGTCCGCCTCCTGTGGGTCTCGATCCGCACGTCGCTCATCACGGCGATGCAGTACCGCGCCGACTTCCTCATCCAGGGCGCGATGTCGCTCCTGTGGACCGGGCTCGCCGTCTTCCCGCTGCTGGTCCTCTTCGGCGATCGCACGTCGGTCGCGGGCTGGACCTTCGGTCACGCGCTCGTGGTGATGGGGCTCTTCACGATCATGCGCGGCGTGCTCGAGGGCGCGATCAACCCGTCGCTCCTCGCCGTGGTCGAGCGCATCCGCACCGGCAGCTTCGACTACACGCTGCTCAAGCCGGCGGACGCGCAGTTCCTGGTGTCGACGACGCGCTTCGATCCCTGGCACGTCACCGACGTGCTCTTCGGGCTCGGCATCATCGTGTATGCGTTCGTCGACCTCGGCCGTTCGCCCGGCCCCGGCGAGCTGGCCGCCGCGCTGCTCCTCATCACGGCGGCCGTCGCGGTCATGTACTCCCTGTGGATCCTCATCATCGCGTCGGCGTTCTGGGTCCTCCGCATGGACAACCTCGTCTTCCTGCTCGGCGCGATCTTCGACGCGGCGCGCTGGCCCATCCACGTCTTCCGCGGCACCTGGCGCTTCATCTTCACCTTCGTCATCCCGCTCGCACTCATGACCAGCTTCCCCGCCATGGCGCTCCTGGGCACACTCTCGCTCCACACGGCGATCGCATCACTTGGCGGCGCCGCGGTGTTTTTCCTGCTTGCACGCAGCGTATGGACGCTTGCGATCCGCAGCTACACGAGCGCCTCCAGCTAGCGCGGCCCCGGCTCTGGTATTGTCGAGGGCCGGAGGAACCGATGGCCAAAGATGCCGCCGTGATGCCGAGCGAGAAGCTGCCGAAGGGGCGCGGGTTTCCCTTCCGCCTGTGGCTCTTCGCGATCGCGATGACCGCCGCCGCCGGCGGGCTCGGGTACTACGGGTGGAAGCTGCGCGGCGAGAACGAGCGCAAGGACAAGGAGTACACCGCGTGCGCCACGGCCTTGCCGGGCGCTCAGCGCGACGCGGCCGCGTACGTGACGTGCAAGTCCGACCTCGAGGCGGTCTCGGCGCGGCAGAAGGAGAACGACGAGGCGCTCGCCAAGATGCAGTCGAACCTGTCGGCGACGAAGGACGAGCTGACCGCGCTGCGCCAGCAGCGCATCGAGGCCGAGAAGCGGCTCGCCGCGATCCAGGAGATCCAGGGGCAGTTCGCCAAGATGATCCGGCCCGGCGAGCTCGAGGTGGTGGCCCGCAAGGGCAGCCTCGTCGTGCAGCTGCCGGCCGAGGTGCTCTTCCAGTCGGGCTCGGCCGAGATCTCGCAGGAGGGCGAGTACAAGGTCGTCGAGGTCGGCGTGATCCTGAAGCGCTTCCCGGACCGGCGCTTCCTCGTCGTCGGGCACACCGACAACATCCCGCTCAAGAGCTCGACGATGAAGGACAACTGGGAGCTGTCGATGGCGCGGGCGCTCACGGTGACGCGTGTGCTGGTCAAGGCCGGCATGGATCCCAAGCGCCTCGTCCCCGCCGGCGCCGGCGAGTTCGATCCGGTCAACGGCGGCGACGACATCAAGGCGGGCAACACGTCGGTCGAGGACCGCGCCAAGAACCGCCGCATCGAGATCGTGCTCTTGCCGGCGCTCGCCGAGCTGCCGCCCCTGCCCGAGAGCCTGTCGGGCGCCAGGCCAGCCGAGCAGTAGCGAGCGTCCTTCGACTCGGCCTCGCTGGCGCGAGGCCTCGCTCAGAAGGCGACGCTGATGCCCGTCCCCGCCACGACGGCGGCGTCGGGGTTCTTGCCGATGAGCCCGGTGCCGCGGACGCTCGCGTCGATGATCGCGTGCCGGCTCTTCCACAGCTCGAGGCCGGCCTCGGCCTGGATCACGAAGCGCGAGCTGTCGAGGTAGGCGTAGCCGGCGCGCAGGCCGAGGTACGGGTTGAGCGTGCGCCGGCGACCGCCGCCGAGGAAGTCGGAGTACGCGGCGCCGCCGGTGGTCGCGATCACCGCGGCCTTCGCGTCGCCGCCGTCCATCGCCGGCGCCGGCTCGTACAGCTCGACCTCGAGGCTGTGGTTGCGAAACACCGAGTGCAGGACCAGGCTGCCGCCCATGCGCGTGCGCTGCCGGCCTTCGGGATCGAGCAACGTCAGCATCGTCGCCCGCACGCCGGGATAGAACTTGGCGCGCGCGACGGTGACGATCGCGCCGTCGCGGCGGCGCAACGACACGTCGAGGGTCGCCAGCGCGACGCGATCCCGGAGGAACCGCTGCGCGCCCTTGATGCCCTCGATCTCGCCGCGGATACGCGTGAGCTCCTTCTCGATCGCGAGGATGTCGTTCATGCCGAGGCCGGGCTGGGCGAGCAGCGCCTGCAGACGATCGCTCGTCGCCTGCAGGTTCTCGAGCGCGAGCTCCTGATCGAACAGCTCGCGCGACACGTCGGTGGCGTTGATGCGCTTGTCGAGGATGTCGCCGCGCCCGGCGAGCCACGCGACCACGGGCTCGACCTGCGCCGGCGGCAGCCGCAGCTTGAGCGACGCGCTCCACGACGTCTCGCCGCCCGAGACCTCCTCGGTGATCACGCGTCCGCCGCCGTCCTCGACCAGCTTGCGCAGCCCGGGCACGATGTCGCCGACCTCGCCGACCTCGACCGTCAGGTAGCCCTCGACGACGAGCTGCTCGGGGATCTGCGTGGTCGTCGCGTCGGACGCCGTGATCTGTGGCCCCGCGCCGGGAGCCGCGCCGACGGCCGCGGGGCTCATCGCCATCGACTTCGACGCGCCGCCCATGGCGCACGACGCGAGGAGCAGGAGGGACGGGACGAGGACGAGATGGATCGCACGCACGCTGCAGGAACGCGCGCGCCGGCCATGGCTTACAGGTCAGCCCGGCCCGGAGGTGGGCCCCGGCGGCCGGTCCTTCGGATCGACCAGCGCGGTGAGCACGTGGTCACGCCACGCGCCGTTGATGAAGAGGTAGTCGCGCGCGTAGCCGACGACCGCGAAGCCGGCGCGTCGCAACACCCGGGACGAGCGCTCGTTGGCCGGCATGTAGCTCGCCGTCACCCGGTGCAGCCGCAGCTCGTCGAACGCCCACGCACACACGGCCTTCACCGCCTCGCTCATGATGCCCTTGCCCTGCTCCCGCTCGTCGAGCCCGTAGCCGAGGTTCGCGCACTGCTGCGGCCCGCGCGCGATGTCGGTGAGCGCGATCATGCCGAGCACCGGCCCGCCCTTCTCGTCGAGCCACGTGATCGCGAAGCGGTACGCCTTCCCGATCGCGGCCTCCTCGAGGTTCTTCTGGCCGCGCGCCTCCCAGTAGGCGTGGGTCACGTAGCCCTCGGGGTGCGCCGGCGACCACCGGGCGAGGTGGGGCTCGTTCCTGCCGACGTGGTCGCGCAGCCGCGAGGCGTCGTCCGGGCCGTAGAGGGCGAGACAGATGCGCGGGGTCGTGATCTCGATACGTTGCGCGATCACGGGTGAACTATACGCACAGGCGCGCACCCGGTCCCGTGTAAGGACGACGTTCGCGCGCGAAACCCGAGAACCACCCGCGTGGTCGTGCGTTTGCCGTGATGATGCGCGCGCGCACCTACCTGGCCACCGTCCTCGCCGTCTCCACCGCCGCCATCCTCCTCGCGCCGCGCGCCCATGCCAAGCGCATGGTGATGCACGACTTCGACCGCCTCCCGCCGAGCTTCGCGCTCGACGGCGCCGCGCTCGGTGCACCGCGCGCACCCGCTGGCGCCGACGCCCGCGCGCCCGCTCACCTCGCCGGCAGCACGATCGCGTCGCTCGGCGACGGCGCGCTGGTCCTCGATCCCGACAGCGGCGACCTGGTGAAGGTCGACCCGAAGGGCGAGGCCGTCGCGCGCCTGGCGATCGGCCCCGAGGCCGCGCAGCTCGTCGTCGATCGCGCGGCACGCACCGCGTACGTCAGCGACCGCGCCGGCAACGCGGTCGTGGTCGTCGACCTCACCGCCGCCGCGCCGACGGTGAGGGCGCGCTGGTCGACGCCCGCCGAGCCGTTCGGCCTCGCCCTCTCGCCCGACGGCGCGACGCTGCTCGTCACCACCGTCGCCGACCGCACGCTGCTGGCGCTCGACGCCCGCGACGGCAGCGCCCGCTGGCGCCGTCCGCTCCGCCCCGAGCCGCGCGGCGTCGCGATCTCGCCCGACGGCGCGCAGGCGATCGTGACCTACCTGACCGCCGCGACGGTCGATCGCCTGCGCCTGACCGACCCGTCGCGGATGACGGCGATCGCGCTCGGCACCGCCAGGAACGAGCAGAGCTTCGGGGCCGCGCCCGGCGACGGCATCGACGACTCGACGCAGGGGCGCCGCTTCCCGCGGAACGCGTTCGCCGTGCGCTTCGTCGGCAACGAGCTCGCGATCGTGCCGCACCAGGTGTCCACGCCGCTGCAGGAGACGCGCTTCGGCGAGAACACCGGCTCGTACGGCGGCGGCTTCGAGCCGCCGATCAGCCACGCGCTGACCATCGTCGCCGCCGGCGACGCCGAGCTGCCGCGCCACGTCGCGGCGCAGATCGCGCTCCACCAGCCGCGCGCGCTCGCCTGGGATCCGGGGCGCGACCGCCTCGTCGTCGCCGGGTTCGGCTCGGACTCGCTGCTCTTCGTCGACGCCGCGTCGCAGGCCGGCATCCGCCACGTCACCGACGTGGCGCTGGGCGACCGCTCGTGTGGCCCGCAGGGCGTCGCGTTCGCGGACGACGGCGCGGCCTGGGTGTACTGCGCGGTGTCGCGCAAGACCGCGCGCGTGTCGCTCGACGACAAGCACGTCGCCTCGATCGCGTGGGGCCCGGCGGTGGCGAAGACCCGCATGTCCGCCGACGAGCACCTGGGCTTCGACCTGTTCCGCCGCGGCAACGACTTCCGCCTCTCGACCCGCGGCGCGATGGCCTGCTCGAGCTGCCACCCCGAGGCGCGCACCGACGGCCTGTCGTGGCGCATCGAGAAGCACGAGCTGCAGACGCCGCTCCTCGGCGGCCGCATCCCCGGCACCCACCCGTACAAGTGGGACGGCGGCGACGTCGACCTGTCGATCAGCCTGACCTCGACGATGAAGCGGCTGGGCGGCGGCGGCCTGCGCAAGGACGAGACCCGCGCGCTCGCCACGTTCCTCGAGAGCCTGCCGGCGCCGCGCGCCCCGACGCGCAGCACCGCCAAGGTCGCCCGCGGCAAGGCGCTCTTCGCGTCGGCCGAGCTCGGCTGCAGCTCGTGCCACGCCGGCGCCCGCCTGACCGACCGCCAGCGCCACCCGCTCGCCGGCAACCTCGGCGAGACCGACACGCCGTCGCTCATCGGCCTGGCGTCGAGCGCACCGTACTACCACGACGGCAGCGCCGCGACGCTCGAGGCGCTACTCGCCGACCGCGGCCTCGTGCACGGCATGGCCGACACCGCCGACCTCAGCGCCGCGCAGGTCGCCGACCTGGTCGCGTACCTCGAGACGCTCTAGGTCTCAGACGAAGAAGTCGGGCACGAGCTGCGCGGTCGGGTCGACCGCGTACTCGCTGAGGTCGGTCTTGCCGGCCGACGCCATGACCTCGTCGTCGATGAAGAAGTTGCCGGTGCACTCGCGCGACGGCCGGGTGAGGATCACGTGGGCGGCGTCGCCCATGATCTCGGGCTTGCGCGAGCCGCGGACGATCGCGTCGCCGCCGAGCAGGTTCTTCACCGCCGCCGTCGCGATCGTCGAGCGCGGCCACAGCGCGTTGAACGCGATGCCGTCCTTCCGGAACTCCTCGGCCATGCCGAGCACGCACAGGCTCATGCCGAACTTGGCCATGGTGTAGGCGACGTGCGGCGCGAACCACTTGGCCTGGGTGATCTGCGAGATCGGCGGCGACAGGTTGAGGACGTGCGGGTTCGCCGCGTTCTTCAGATGCGGCACGCACAGGGCCGAGCACACGAACGTGCCGCGGGTGTTGATGCCGTGCATGAGGTCGTAGCGCTTCATCGGCGTCGACGTCGTCCCGCTCAGGTGGATCGCGCTGGCGTTGTTCACCAGGATGTCGATGCCGCCGAAGGTCTCGACCGTCTTCTGCACGGCGGTCGCGACCTGGTCCTCGAAGCGGATGTCGGTGATGAGGGGCAGCGCCTTGCCGCCCGCGGCCTCGATCTCCTGGGCCGCGGTGTAGACCGTGCCGGGCAGGCGCGGATCGGGCTCGGCGGTCTTGGCCACGATGGCGACGTTGGCGCCGTCGCGCGCCGCGCGCAGGGCGATGGCCAGGCCGATGCCGCGGCTGGCGCCGGTGATGAGGAGCGTCTTTCCTTTGAGCGACATCTGGTTCCCGTCCCGGTCGTGGGCGTTCAGGCGCCCGGGTTCTGATCGAGGCCGTCCCAGTACGGGTCCTGCACCTCGGAGTAAGCCTTGGCCAGCATCTGCGCGCCGGTGAGCCCGGC
>DDTA01000334.1:0-1662 GCA_002344285.1 Myxococcales bacterium UBA2376 | reverse complement strand
CAGCGCGAGCAGGAGCGCGAGGAGCGCCACCGTCGTGAGCGGGATGGGTGTGCGCACGAACTTGTCCTTGAACGCGAGCCCGCCCGCCGTGGCCAGCGCGCCGGCCCCGATCACCGAGAAGAAGATCGTCGCGATGCCGGCGTAGGCGAACGTGCCGATGATCTTGTGCTTGTCGCTCGCGTACTTGTTGAGCTCGTCGACGACGTTGAGGTTCGACTCGCTCTCGCCGCCCGCCGACACGAACAGGAGGCCGACGCCGGCGTCGATGCCGTGCGGCGCCTTGATCCAGCGCAGCCCGAGGCACGGGACGAGGACCAGCACCGCGGCGACGATGCACACGACCCGCGCGGTCTTCTTGCGCCTGGTGTTCAGCGCCTCGGCGTCAGCGTTCATGGTCGTGTTCCCTTCGCGCCGGACTGTGCCGACTCGTCACGTCCGGGTCAAGGTCGACAGGACCTTGCCCATCTCGGCGTACTCGTTGTGCGCGCCGCTCCACAGGTCGTCGACGGTCATCGCGCGGCCCTCACGCGCGGCGATGACGGCGGCCCGCACGATCGCGTTCTTGATGTAGCCGCCGGTCATCTCGAAGCGCTCGGCCAGGCGCTCGAACGGCGCGTCGACCAGCGCGGTCTCCGGCGGCAACAGCTTGCGCCACAGCTCGGCGCGCTCGTCGACCTCCGGCTCGGGGAAGCGGATCCGGAAGTTGAGGCGACGCTGGAGCGCCTGATCGATCGAGCTCTCGAAGTTGGTGGTGAGCACGCTCACCCCGTCGAACGTCTCCATGCGCTGGAGGATGTAGTTGACCTCGAGGTTGGCGTAGCGATCCTGCGCGCTCTTCACCTCGGTGCGCTTGCCGAACAGGGCGTCGGCCTCGTCGAAGAGCAGCATGGCCGCGGCGTCCTGCGCCTCGTCGAAGATCTTGCCCAGGTTCTTCTCGGTCTCGCCCACCCACTTCGACACCACCTGCGACAGGTCGATGCGGATGAGCTCGAGGCCGAGCTCCGAGGCCACGACGCTCGCCGCCATGGTCTTGCCCGTCCCCGGCTCGCCCGAGAACAGGGCCGACACGCCGCGCGAGATGCCGAGGTGGCGCTGGTAACCCCAGCGCTCGAGGATCTGCGCGCGCTGGCCGACCATCGCGATCATGTCGCGCAGCGCCTCGAGCACCTCGTCGGGGAGCACCATCTCCTCGAAGCGCGCCTTGCGCGTGAGCACCGACCCGAACGCGCCGAGGCGGATCGACAGCCGCCGGGTCACGGCGTCCTCGAGGGTGTCGCGGTCGACCAGACCGCCGCGCGCCGCGGCGAAGCGCGCGGCCTCGCGCGTGACCTCGGCGATCGCGCCCGGCCCGATCACGTAGCGGCCGGCGAGCTCGCCGGTCGCGCCGTCGGAGAGGGTGGCGCCGACCGCCGCGAGAGACGCGTGCCACGCCCGCTCGCGCTCGTCGAGATCGACGCGCGGGATGCGCACGACGTGGAACGGGCGCCCCAGCGGCAGGCTCGCCACGCCGCGACCGCTGCCGCCGAGCACGAGCAGCGACGGCCCGCGGCGGAGGGCCGCGATCGCGCCGCGCTCGAGATCGCGCTCGCCGGCGAGCGCCTCGACACCGCCGACGTAGGGCACGGCGTCCCGCAGCCGCGCCTCGGCGAGGAACATGCGCAC
>DDTA01000104.1:45979-46138 GCA_002344285.1 Myxococcales bacterium UBA2376 | reverse complement strand
CGCGCGACGAGCGCGCGCGCGTACATGCCGAGGCGGCCGACGCGGCGGTAGTGTTCGAGGGCGCGACCCGCGGCGGAGAGCGCGACGCGGACGTCGCCACCGTGCAGCTCCAGCCCGGCGCGCTCGAGATCGACCGCCGCGCGGCGCGCCGCCGCCTCC
>DDTA01000104.1:43034-45965 GCA_002344285.1 Myxococcales bacterium UBA2376 | reverse complement strand
GCGCCCGGGCCGCGCTCGGCGGCGTCGAGGAAACGGCGGGCCTGCCCGAGATCCCCATCGAGCACGGAGATGCGTCCGAGCGTCGCGTTGGCGATGCGCCAGCCCTGCGCGCCGATCCACGGGCCGGCGAGCGCCGCCTCTGCCTGCACGCGCGCCTCCGGGCTGCGGCCGGCGATGAGCAGCGCCTCGGCCTGCGTGGCGCGCCCGTGCGCGGCGAGCGTGTCGAGCTCCGCGGCCTGCGCCATGCGGCTCATGCGCCCCGCCATCTCGATCGCCGCCGGGATGTCGCCGAGGGCGACGAACACGCGCGCGAGGTAGTACCCGGCGATCGACGCCATCACCTGATCGCCGTGATCGGTGAGGTATCCGTACGCGCGCTCGAGCTGGCGCTGCGCCGTCGCCAGATCGCCGGCGGCCTGGCCCACCACGCCGGCATAGAGCGCGCCGACGTGCTCGCGCAGGGCTCCGCCCGCGGCCGCCTTCTCGACCTTCTCGAGCAGCTGCTCCGCGGTGCCGAGCTCGTCGCACTCGGCGCGGCCGAGCACCGCGAGCATGACCAGGATCACCTCGAGATCCTCGAGCCCGGCGCCATGGATCGCGGCGAGCGCGTTGTCGATGGCGAGCACCGAGTCGGCGAAGCGCTCCTCGATGAGGTACGAGAGCGCCAGCGACCAGCCCCAGCGCGCGCGCTCGCGTGGCGTGACGTCGGCGTGATCCTGCAGCGCGGCGTCGAGCAGCGCGCGGGCCTGCTCGCCATGCCCGCGCAGGGCGATGATGTCCGCCTCCTCGAGCGCCACGCCGAAGCGCTCCGCCGGCGACTCGGCCAGCGCCCGGGCCTGGCGATAGATCGCCGCGGCCTCCGACAGCCGCCCGCGTCGCTGCGCGACCTCACCGGTGAGACGGAGCGCGCGCAGCGTGCCGCGCGCCCCGGGCGACAGCCGGCCGAGCACGTCGGCGGCCTGGGCGATGAGCGAGCGGCGCACGAGGATGCGCACCTGCATGAGCGCGATCGCGTCGCGCGCGTCGTCGACCGCGTCCGCCAGCGCGCGCAGATCGTCGAGCAGCAGGTGGTCGAGCCCCGCCGACGCGATGACCCGGTAGTGCTCGGTGCAGCGCTCCCACGCCTCGTCGACGTCGCCGGCCGCGACCAGGTGATGGATCGCCTCGACCAGCCACGGCGCGTCGGCCGGCGTCGGCGGGCGCGTGCCGTCCCCGGCGTGCGACAGGTGCAGCTCGGCGAGCTGGCGGTGCGCGGCCGAGCGATCGCGGCGGCTCGCCAGCCGGTAGACCGCGTCGCGCACCAGGTCGTGCACCATCGCGGTGCCGCGGCTGGTGTCGACGAGCAGCTGGCGCGTGAGCGCGCGGAGGACGTCGACGCCGGACGGACCACCCAGCGTCTGCGCGTCCCCCGCCGACAGCCGGCCGCGCGTCGACGCGAGCACGAGCAGGAGACGGCGGGCGTCGTCGGACAGGGCGCGCACCGTGTCGTCGAGGCCGCCGTCCTTGCCGGCGTCTCCGGCCAGCTCGCGCAGGACGTAGAACGGGCTGCCGCCCGAGCGCCGGAAGACCTGCGCGGCGTCGGGGGCCGCGACGCCGAGCCGCGCCGCGACCTGCCGGACCAGCGCCGCCGTCGCGCTGGCGTCGAGCGGCCCGAGGCGGTGCACCACGGGGGGCGGCGCGTCCGCCGGCAGCGTGAGCTCGACGCGCGACGCGGCGATCACGCGGCTCTCGCGCACGTGGCGCGAGAGGTAGCCGAGCACCTCGGCGGCCTCGCGCGGATCGAGGTGGTGCAGGTCGTCGAGGAACACGATGTGCGGCTTGGCCTCGAGCGCCTGCGCGATGTCGGCGAGGTCGTCCATCGCCGACCCGCCGGTCGCCGAGAACGTGATGCGCTTGCGGCGCGCGCCGAGCTGCGACTTGAGGGCGGCGGCGAGGTGCGCCGCACCCGTGTTGGGCCGCGCCACCAGCACGACCGCCGCGGCGTCCGCCCACCGCGGCTGGCGCATCGCCTCCTCGACGAGCTTGTAGACCAGCTCGCTCTTGCCCACGCCGCCGACGCCGTACACCAGGTGGAGCGTCTCGCTCGCCATGAGCTGCGCGCCGCGCGCGAGCTCGGCGACACGACCGACCCACGTCGCGACCGCCCGCGGGAACGGCGGCGTGGAGGGCGGCGGTAGCGTACGGCGGCGACCGGCGCGTTCGCTCATCGGCGACGATGTTAGCCCATCGCGGCGCGCGTATAGTGGCTGCATGGCCGAGTCCCACACCGCGTCGCTCGTGGGCGCGGACCGCCCGGTGTTGCGGCCACGCGCGGCGCGGCTGCGTGCCGTGTTCCCGCGCGACCTGCGCTGGGATCATCAGTTCTCGGCCGAGCCGGTGACGCTGGGCCGCCAGCCCGAGGACGGGAGCCCGCCGCTCCACCACGCGACGGTGTCGCGCCGTCACGCCCAGGTGTGGTGGGATGTCGCCGGCCACCACGCGGTGCGCGACGCCGGCAGCCGCCACGGCACGCTGCTCGCCTCGTCGGTGATCGGCCAGCAGCCGCGCGCCCTCGCCGACGGGGATCTCCTGCGGCTCGGCGACGTGTTCGTGGTGTACGAGCTCGTCGTCGACGAGGACGGCGACGGCGTCGACCGCGACATGCTCCCGGGCGCGTCGCCGGCCGTGGCGCGGCTGCGCGCCCGCGTCGCCCGCGCGGCGCCCGATCCGTCGCCCGCGCTCGTCACCGGCGACACCGGCGTCGGCAAGGAGTGGGTGGCCCGGGAGCTCCACCGGCTGTCGCGGCGCAAGGGGCCGCTGGTCGCCGTCAACTGCGCGACCCTCACCCCGGACCTCGTCGAGAGCCAGCTCTTCGGCCACGTCCGCGGCGCGTTCACGGGCGCCACCGGCGACGCCGAGGGCCTCTTCCGTCAGGCCGACGGCGGCACCCTC
>DDTA01000104.1:32506-43028 GCA_002344285.1 Myxococcales bacterium UBA2376 | reverse complement strand
GTCGCGGCGACCAACCGCGAGCTCGCCGCGTCGGTGGAGGCCGGCGAGTTCCGCCGCGATCTCCACGCGCGCCTCGCGAAGTGGGAGCTGCGCGTGCCATCGCTCGCCGCGCGCCGCGGCGACCTGCTCGACTGGGTCGATCGCCTGTGGCGGGCGTGGCACCTCGAGCGCGACGAGGCGAGCCCGCCGCCGCGCTTCACCCCGGGCGCCGCGGCGGCGATCCTGGGCGCGCCGTGGCTCGACAACCTGCGCGGCCTCGATCGCCTCGTCCACGAGCTCGCCGGGCAGGGGCTCGGCACCATCGACACGCCCGAGCTCCCCGACTGGCTCCACGCCGCCGAGCCGGCGCGCGCGCTGGCGTCGCCCTCGGGACCGCCGCCGGAGGGGGCGGTCGTCGCGCCCGCCGCCGCGTCGACCGCGCCCGGCGTCGCGCGCCCGCCCGTGCCGTCGCGGGAGGAGTTCATCGCGGCGTGGGAGCGGCTCGGCGGCTCGGTGCGCGCGGTCGCCAGGCACTTCGGCCGCGATCGCCGTCAGATCTACCGCTGGCTCGAGGCCCACGGCCTCCGCGCCCCCGACGACGACTGAGCACACGAGGCAGGTCATCCATGACGCTCGGACTCCTCGCCGCCAGCGCGGCGCTCACCGGCGCGAGCCTCGGTTCGGCGCGCGCATGAAGCGCTGATCGCCCCTCCGCGCGTCGCGTCGTCCGGGGCGTCAGTCCGGCAGCGAGAAGAAGCCGCGGATGCGACCGAGCAGGTCCTGCTTCGCCGTCTCGAGCCGCTTCTTGCGCTGCTCGTCGGCGTGGTCGCGCGCCGACTCGAGCGCTTCGCGCCGCTCGGCGAGGATCTCGGCGACGCGATCGGTCAGCCCGGGCCGCGCCCGCACCAGCTCGCGGAAGACCTCGGGATCGAGCCGGTAGCAGTCGAGATCGGTCATCGCGACCACCGACGCCGAGCGCGGCTCGCCGGTCATGAGCGACATCTCGCCGAAGAACTCGCCGGGGCCGATGCGCGCCACCTCCCGGGTGGCGGGGCCACGCCCGATCTGCACCGCGGCCTCGCCGCGGACCAGCATGTACAGGCTCTGGTCGTCGGCGCCCTCGCGACACACGGCCTCGCCCTCGGCGAACGGCGTGTGCTGGAGCTGGTCGGCCAGGCGCTCGCGCTCCGCCGCCGACAGCGGCTCGAGCAGGTCGACCTTGCCGACCGCCGCCAGCCGGCGCGCGTGCTCCTCGCGCTGCTTGCGGTCGCGCCGCTCGTCGGTGTCGGCGGTGACGAACAGGGTCTGCGCCGGGATCGACATGGCCAGCCCGGCCCGCTGCAGCGCGAAGTACACGCGCACGCGCACCTCGCTGTCGGTGGGCTCGTCGATCGAGAGATCGTTCAGCCAGTAGCGCACGCAGTAGGCGGCGTAGCTGTCGCGCACGGCGAGGAAGAGCACGTGGGGCGCCGGCTCGCTGGCCATGCCCGGCACCGGATCGGCGGCGAGCACGCGGCGCACGACCTCGAGGACCTCGGTCGGCGGCGTGCGGAAGTCGACGTGGAACTCGACCGAGCGCCGCAGCTTCTCCGGCTGCCCCTGCCGCCGCCCGAGGACGATCACCTGGCTCTTCATGAGCATCGAGTTGGGGACGATGACCGTCTCCCAGTTGCGGGTCTCGATCGCGGTGTAGCGCCAGCGGATCTCCGACACCTGACCGGCGGGTTGATCGCGGCCGAGCGAGATCCAGTCACCGACGCGGATCGAGCTGTCCATCTGCAGGGCCAGGCCACCGATCAGGTTGCCGAGCGTGTCCTGCATGGCGAAGCCGATCACCGCGGTGAGCACGGCGCTGGTCGTGATGAGGCCGGTCACCGAGAAGCCGGCGCGCTTGCCGACGGCGATGAGGGCGATGACCGAGACCACCGCGGTGGCGACGTCGACGACGATGCGCGGCACCCGCACGCCGACCCGCGGCAGCGCGATCCAGAAGACGAGGATCTGGGCGAGGCCGATGAACGCGAGCAGCGAGAACGCGAACGCGGCGATGGCCGCCGTCCGCGGGTCGTACCCGGCGCTGTCGATGCCGGCGACGAGCAGGATCATGCCGACGTGCAGGACCATCATCGCGGTCGGCGCCCGCAGGCGCCGGCGCGCGGCGAGCGTCCCGAACCGCGACAGCGGCGTGACCAGGGCCCAGGCGAGGACCAGCCACACCGTGTGGCCCGCGATCAGCAGCTCGTAGAGGTTCTCGGCCACGGCGGAGAACCGAACGTATCATTCGATCGCGGCCCCGCGCTCGCGCGTCGCCGCGTTCACCCACGGCTCGACCTCGCGCCGCTGCCAGCCAACGAGCGGATGGGGCGCGAGCAGGTCGGCGAGCGCGTCCGACGACATCTCCTCGCCGGCGATCCAGCGCGCGCGGTCGGCCGGCGAGACGACGACCGGCATGCGATCGTGGAGCGGCGACACCAGCGCGTCGGCCGCCGTCGTCAGGATCGAGAACGACTCGACCCACGGCGCGGTCACGCCGTCGGCGCGGTCGCGCACCTTCCAGCGATCCCAGATCCCGGCGAACGTCACCGGCGCGCCGTCGGCCGGCGCGAACGCGAACGGGATGCGGCGCTTGCCGTCCTTCTGCCACTCGTAGAAGCCGTCCGCCGCCACCAGGCAGCGGCGCCGGCGCAGCGCGTCGCGGAACGCGGGCTTGCCCGCCGCGGTCTCGGCGCGCGCGTTGATGTGGCGCACGCCGATCGACAGGTCATCGGCCCAGTGCGGCACCAGGCCCCAGCGCATGAGGCACAACGTGGCGACCGCCTCGCGCATGACGACGACCGGCGCCGGCTGGGTCGGCGCGATGTTCCAGCGCGGCGCCCACCACGACGTGAGCCCGGCCGGGAACCCGGGCGCCACGGCGAGCACGCCCGCGTTCGCGCTCGGCTCGTCGGCGATCGCCAGCTCCATCTCGGCGACGAGCTGGTCCTGCCGGGTCGACGAGTACCTGCCGCACATCGCGCGCAGCGTACCGCGCCCGCGGCGCTGGCCACTCGAGTAGCCTGCAACCAGGACACCTCACGGGGCGGGGGAGTCCTCCCTGGCAAGGCGACCCGCCGGCCGACGCACCTGCACCGCCGCCACCGAGGTGCGGGCAGCGCTTTCTTTTCGTGCGCTTGCGCGGCCACGTCGATGGCACGGATCGCGCTAATCGAGCCGGCCATGCGCCTCTCCCTCCTCGCTGCCTGCCTCTCGCTCCCGCTCCTCGCGTGCGCGGGTGCCGATCCCGATGACGGCCCGTCGCCGTTCGACGACGAGTACCCGGTCTCCGACCTCGACTCGATCTTCGACGGCGCCCCGGAGAACCGCACGCTCCCCGACGAGAACAAGGCCGACGCGGTCTACCCCAAGCAGTTCTCGGAGCTCGTGCGCGATCAGTCCCCGGTGAAGAGCCAGGGCAGCCGCGGCGTGTGCTCGATCTTCGCGACCGTCGCGCTCATGGAGAACCTCTACATCAAGGCCGGGATGCCCAACCCGGACTTCTCCGAGCAGTACATGCAGTGGTCGACGAAGGAGCAGGTGCGCGAGTACCGCTACACCGAGGGCTCGAACGCCGACGCCAACCTCCGCGCCGCGAGCCAGTACGGCATCGTCGAGGAGGCCAAGTGGCCCTACGAGAGCTTCAAGTGGTCGGCGTCGAACGACCCCGAGTGCGGCGGCACCGAGAACCTGCCGACCAAGTGCTACACCAACGGCGCGCCGCCGCAGATGGCGGTCGACGCGACCAAGTTCAAGCTGCCGCGCGGCCGCTGGCTCAACACCAACTCGATCAAGGCCCACCTCACCACCAAGCGCCACGGCGTGAACGTCGGCATGACGTTCTTCTACCAGTCGTGGAATCACCGCAAGTCGCCGCTCCCCGTCAACCGCGACTACTGGCGCGAGGGCATCGTTCTCTACCCGAACGCCCAGGACAAGGAGAAGTCGCTCGAGATGCGCGCCGGTCACGCGATCCAGATCGTGGGCTGGGACGACGAGAAGGAAGTGGTCCGCGTCGACGACAAGGGCGAGCCGCTCAAGGACGCCGACGGGAACGTCCTCAAGGAGAAGGGCTTCTGGATCTTCAAGAACTCGTGGGGCACGGGCAGCTTCGGCGCCGGCAACCCGCACGGTGACGGCTACGGGTACCTCTCGTACCAGTACGTCAGCGAGTACGGCACCGCGTACGTGTCCGACGTTCCGCGCTACGAGGCGCCGGCCGAGACCTGCGACAACGGCATCGACGACGACGGTGACAACCAGGTCGACTGCGACGACTCGCAGTGCGCGTCGCACGCCTCCTGCCAGCAGTCGCCGACCGAGCGCACGTACACGTCGACGACGTCGGCCGCGATCCCGGACAACGCGCCGGCGGGCATCACCAGCACGATCGACGTGCCCGACGCGGGCACGGTCGGCACCGTCAAGGTCACCCTCGACATCACCCACACGTACCGCGGCGACCTCAAGGTCGTGCTCGCGCACGGCGGTCGCACGGTCACGCTGCACGATCAGACCGGCGGCTACGAGGACGACCTCAAGCTGACCGTCGACGCCGCCGCGCTCGCCGGCACCGCGCTCCAGGGCGCGTGGACGCTCACCGTCAGCGACAACGCGAGCTACGACACCGGCACGCTCAACGGCTGGTCGCTCGAGATCGTCACGCAGTAGGCGTTCGCGCCCGCGCGTACTTGCCGCCTGGGCCGGCCTTCGCCATCATGGAGATGATGGCGGAGCTGCGTCAGGTGCCACGAACGGCATTGCGCGCGATCACGGCGGGGATCGTCGGGGCCGCCTTGCTCGTCATGGGCGTGGCGGCCCTTCGCGCTCCCGATCCGGGGTCGAAGGTGGGCGTGGTCCCGCTCCTCACGTCCGGCAGCGCGCTCGTCTTGACCGCGCTGGGCGTGGCGGTGCTGCGGGTGCGACGCCACCTGGGACAGTGGCTGATGCGGGCGCGCCGCAGCCGGAAGCTGCCGCGCGCGTTCGTGATCCGCAGATAGCTGGACGAGCCGGGCGAGTCCGCAGACGCGTCCAGAATTGTTTAGGCTCGGCGGCGCATGTTTCGCGCCGCGCTCGTCTCGCTCGTCGTCGTCGTCGTCCTGTCGTTCGTCGCCTGCGGTCCGCCGGCGGCGCCTCGCCGCAGCGAGATCGATCTGACCACCACCGCCGAGAAGTCGGGCTGGCTCACGACCGGACGCCACGACGAGGCGGTGCGCCTGTGTCGCGACCTCGCGCGCGTCTATCCGGCGTCGGCGCGCTGCGATCGCTATGGCGTCACGCCCGAGGGGCGCGACCTGGTCTACCTCGTGGTCTCGCAGGACGGCGTGCTCTCGCCCGAGGAGGCGGCGCGGCGGCGGCGCCCGGTGATCCTGGTGCAGGCCGGCATCCACGCCGGCGAGATCGAGGGCAAGGACGCCGGGTTCGCGCTCCTGCGCGACATCCTCGACGGCACGGTCGCGGGCGAGCCGCTCACCGCGGTCACCGTCGTGTTCGTGCCGATCGTGAACCCCGACGGTCACGAGCGCTTCGGCCCTGCGCACCGCGTGAACCAGCGCGGTCCGGCGGAGATGGGCTTCCGCACGACCGCGCAGAACCTCAACCTCAACCGCGACTACGTGAAGGTCGACGCGCCCGAGATGGCGGCGCTGCTCGAGCTCTTCGCGCGCTGGGACCCGGTCGTCTACGTCGATCTGCACACCACCGACGGCGCCAAGTTCGAGCACGACGTCGCGGTCCTCGTCGGGCCGCTCGGCGCGCGCCCCGACGGCCTCGAGCGCACGGCGAAGGCGCTGTCGGACGCGCTGCAGGCGCGGCTCACGGCGATGGGGCATCTCCCGCTCGACTTCTATCCGTCGTTCGACGTGTACGACGACCCGGCGAGCGGCTTCACCGCCGGCGATCCGCCCGCGCGTTTCTCGCAGGCGTACGCGTCGGCGCGCGATCGCATCGGGGTCCTCGTCGAGACCCACTCGTGGCGCGTCTACCGGGAGCGCGCGCAGGCGATGCGCGATCTCCTGCTCGCGCTGCTCGAGCGGGCGGTGAGCGACGCGCCGGCGTGGCGGAAGGCGATCGACGACGCGGCGGTGGCGGCGACGCGGCTCGGCGGCAGCGACGTCGTGCTCGTGACCCAGGGGCAGCCCGAAGGGCGGATGATCGACTTCCGGGGCTACGCGTACGAGCGGCGGCCGTCCGAGATCTCGGGCGGCACGTGGATCGTGTACGACGAGCGGACGCCCGAGGTGTGGAAGGTGCCGCTGCGCGACGTCGTGGCGCCGGCCGTGACGGTGAAGGCGCCGCGCGGCGGCTACTACGTTCCCGCGGCCCACGCGGCGCTGGTGGCCCCGCGGCTCGAGGCTCATCGCGTCGCGTTCTCGCGACTCACGCGGCCCGTGACGGTCGACGACGGCCAGGTCTTCCGCGCGTCGAAGGTGACGTACGCGCCGCCGTTCGAGGGGCGGACGCGCGCGACGATCGAGGGGGCGTGGACGCCCGAGCGCGTGACGCTCGGCGCGGGCGCGCTGTGGGTGCCGATCGGCCAGCGCGGCGCGCGGCTGGCGCTGCACCTGTTCGAGCCGACCGCGCCCGATTCGTTCGCGGCGTGGGGCTTCTTCAACGCGGTCTTCGAGCAGAAGGAGTACATGGAGAGCTACGTCGCCGAGGAGGTCGCGCGCGAGCTCCTGGCGACGACCCCCGGCCTCCGCGCCGAGTTCGACGCCTGGCTCGCCGCCGACGCGGAGCGCGCGAAGTCACCGCGCGCGCGCCTCGACTTCTTCTACCGGCGTCACCCGTCGTGGGATTCCAACAAGGACCGGCTGCCGATCGTGAAGTCCGACGTCGTGCCGGCGGAGATGGTCGTGGAGTAGAGTGCGCGCGATGGCGACGTCCGCGACCGACTACCTCGACGCGCTCTGGCGCGACTACACCGCGATCACGCCGCAGGCGGCCCGCATCCACGCGCTCTTCGCCGCGCGCGGCGAGACCATCGTGAACGACCACGTCGCGCTCCGGACCTACGGGCGGCCCGGCATCGAGCTGGCGACGATGGCGCGGCCCTTCCTCGCGCGCGGCTGGGAGCCGCGGGACGACTACCGCTTCGACGACAAGCACCTGCGCGCGCGCTACTTCCAGCACCCCGACCCGGCGTTGCCCAAGGTCTTCATCTCCGAGCTGTGTGTCGACGAGCTGTCGGCCGAGGCCGCGGCCACGATCGACGCGCTGGTCGCGCAGCTGCCGGCGGGCTTCGGCGACCGCGACGATCTGCCGTACGCGGGGCGGCCCTGGTCGCTCGCCCACGCGACCTACGCCGAGCTGCTGCGCGAGAGCGAGTACGCCGCCTGGGTGTCGGCGTTCGGCTTCCGCGTCAACCACTTCACCGTCGACGTGGGGCGGCTGCGCACGCTCGGCGGCCTGGACGCCGTGAACGCGCTCGTCGCCGGCGCCGGCTTCGAGCTCAACCGCGCGGGCGGCCTGATCAAGGGCACGCCGGCCCAGCGCCTGGAGCAATCCTCGACCTGCGCCGACGCCGTCGACGTCGCCTTCACCGACGGCGTGTTCCGCGTCCCCTCCTGCTACTACGAGTTCGCGAAGCGCCATCCGCTGCCGTCGGGCGAGCTGTTCCAGGGCTTCGTGCCGACCTCGGCCGACAAGCTCTTCGAGTCGACCGACGTGCGTCGCTGAGCGAGCTCCACCGATTCAGACGAAGCGCGACCGCTCGATGCCGAGCTTCTTCATCTTGCTCTGCAGCGTGCCGGGCTTGAGCCCGAGCCGCTCGGCCGCGCCGCCCGCGCCGTAGATCTTCCCGCGCGCCGCGCGCAGCGCGCCCTCGATCACCTGGCGAACCGAGGCGTCGAACGCGCGCGCCTTGCGCGCACCGCCCGTCGCGAAGTGGTCGGGCAAGGTGAGGACGCCGTCCGCGCTCACGATGGCGGCGGCCTCCAGCACGTTGGCGAGCTCGCGCACGTTTCCGGGCCAGTCGTGCGCCGCGAGGCGGTCCATGACCGTGCGCGGCACGCGCGGCGGCGCGATGCCGAGCCGCGCGGCGAGGTCGTCGAGGATCGCGTTGACGAGCGGGGCGAGGTCGTCTCGGCGCTCGCGCAGCGGCGGGAGCCGGATCGAGAAGACGTCGAGGCGATAGAGGAGATCCTCGCGGAAGCCGCCCTCCCGGACCATCGCGGCGAGGTCCCGGTTGGTCGCGGCGACGAGCCGTACGTCCACGCCCACGGTCTCCGTGCCGCCGACGCGGCGGACCTTGCGTTCCTGGATGACCCGCAGCAGCTTGACCTGCGCGGGCAGCGGGAGGTCGCCGATCTCGTCGAGCAGGAGGGTGCCGCCGTCGGCGCGCTCGAAGACGCCGCGGTGCATCCGATCGGCGCCGGTGAACGCGCCGCGCTCGTGACCGAAGAGCTCGGACTCGATCAACGACGCCGGGAGCGCGCCGCAGTTGATCTGGACGAGCGGTCGGTGGGCGCGCGGCGAGAGGCGGTGGAGCTGGTGCGCGATGACCTCCTTTCCGGATCCGGACTCGCCGGTCAAGAGCACCGTCGTCGGGTGGCGCGCGACGAGCGTGACGCGGGCGAGGACCTCGCGCATGGCGTGACTGCGAGCGATCGGTGATGCCGGGGCCAGACGTTCGAGGTCGCGTCGAAGCTCCTTGCGGTCGACATGGGCGCGCCGCGAGAGGTTCGCCACGCGCTGGACGACGAGGAGGTGCCGCCGCGCGACGTGGAGGATGCTCGCGAGCGCCGCACGTACGTCGCCGTCGGCGAGGAGCTCCGGCAGCTGGCGACCCGGAGGCGTCACGACGGCGAGCCCCGGCCAGAGCTCGGTGTGTTGCGGGTCGCTCGAGGGCGCGCCGAGCGACAGCCGGACGCCGGGGCACCACTTCGCGAGCGTCGACTCGACCGCCCGCGCGAGCCCTCGCTCGGTGTGCACGTCGGCGAGCGCAGCCGTCAGCTCGGTCAGGAAGGCGAGTCGCTCACGGTGCACGACCCCAGGATACTGAAATATCAGTGATGGTCACTGGTATTTCGCTGGATCGAGCGCACCTGCCAAACAATATCGGATGGTTGTCTCGGGCACGATGCGTGCTGAGGACACGGGCATGTCCTACGTCATCACCAGGAAGTGCGTCGGCTGTCTCGACAGCGCGTGTGTCGACGTCTGTCCGTGCGACTGCATCGTCGGTCCCGTCGCTGTCGACCAGATCCGTGCCGTTCCCGCGGAGGAACGCGGGCAGCGACTCCCCGGGATCCAGATGTTCATCGATCCGGACCGGTGCATCGACTGCGGCGCGTGCGCGCCGGAATGCCCCGCGGAGGCCATCCATCCCGAGCGCGATGTCCCGGCGGAGCACGTCGACGACATCGCGCGCAACGCGGCCTTCTTCTGACGAGCGTACATGCGCCGGCGTCCGGGAGTGACGGCGGAGGCGCCCGAAACCCGCCCGAGATCCGCCGTGGCCAGCGCCGCGCGGGAGGTACCATGGTGTCGTGGGGACTGACGCGGAAGCCCAGCTCGCTGGTGCTGACGAGCGCTTCGTCGTGCGCGGCAAGCTCGGCGCCGGCGGCATGGGCGTCGTCTACCGCGCGCTCGATCGCGCGCAGCAGCGCGAGGTCGCGCTCAAGACGCTGAAGGCGCAGAGCGCGCGCGACCTGTACCGCTTCAAGCGCGAGTTCCGGTCGCTGTGCGACCTCGCCCATCCCAACCTCTGCGCCCTCTACGAGCTCCACACCACCGGCGACGAGTGGTTCTTCACGATGGAGCTCGTCCGCGGCGTCGGCTTCATCGACTGGGTGCGCCCGTCCAGCGGCAGCGACGTGCCGCGCTTCGACGGCGAGGCCGGGGACACGTCCCCGATCACCGACGAGCCCGTGCCGCGATCACGCACGGAGATCCTGTCGGCGTCGCCGGAGCTCGAGCGGATCGAGCGTGGTATCGGCCTCCTCTGCGACGGCGTGTACGCGCTGCACGCCGCGGGGAAGCTGCACCGCGACCTCAAGCCGTCGAACGTCCTGGTCGAGCCGACCGGGCGCGTCGTCCTGCTCGACTTCGGGCTCGTCGCCGACGTCGAGACGCTGGGCGTCGACCACACGCACGAGCGCGCCGCGGTCGGGACGCCGGCGTACATGTCGCCGGAGCAGGCCGCCGACACGCCGCTCACCGCGGCCAGCGACTGGTACGCGGTCGGCGTCATCCTCTACGAGGCGCTCACCGGTCGCCGGCCCTTCGAGGGCCGCCCCGACGAGGTCATGCGGCGCAAGCAGCACGAGACGCCGCCGCGGCCGATCGTGCTCGCGCCCGAGACGCCGCCCTACCTCGACGAGCTGTGCATGGCGCTGCTCTCGCCCGATCCGCGCGCGCGCCCCGATGGCCGCGCCGTGCTCGAGGCGCTCGGCCGCGAGCCATCGCTGGCCACCGCCACCGTCGAGCGCGTGACCGGCGGCGCCCCGTTCGTCGGGCGCGACGAGCAGCTCGCCGCGCTCAACCAGGCGCTCGTCGACTCGCGCCGCGC
>DDTA01000104.1:9561-32462 GCA_002344285.1 Myxococcales bacterium UBA2376 | reverse complement strand
CGGGGCGCTGCTACGAGCGCGAGGCCGTGCCGTTCAAGACGCTCGACACGCTGATCGATGTCCTCACCAGCGCGCTCCTCAAGCTCGACCCGGTGGCGCTCGCCGATGTCCTGCCGCGCGACGTCGCCGCGCTCGCCCGCCTGTTCCCGGTGCTGCGCCGCGTCCCGCAGATCGCCGAGCCCGAGGTCCGCCGCTTCCAGCCCGCCGATCCGCAGGAGCTGCGACGGCGCGCGTGGAGCGCGCTGCGCTGGATGCTCGGCCGCCTCGCCGCCAGGCGCCCGGTGGTGATGTGCGTCGACGACCTGCAGTGGGGCGACCTCGACAGCGCCTCCTTCCTCGGCGACCTGATCTCGCGGGGCGATCGCCCGAACATCCTCGTGGTCCTCGTCTATCGCAGCGAGGAGGCGACCAGCCCGGTGGTCGCCGAGATCCACAAGCGCTCGACCACGACGTCGCTCATCCCCGACGTGCGCGCCCTGGAGCTGCCGCCGCTCGCCGTCGACGAGGCTCGCGAGCTGGTGCGCAAGCTCTCCGGCTTCGACGGCGACGTCGACGCCTGGGCCGCCGGCCTGGTGCGCGACTCCGGCGGCAACACGCTCTTCCTCGCCGAGCTCGCGCGCTCGGCGGGCACCGCGGGTGGCGCGCCCACGCTCGACGAGCTCCTGCGCTCGCGCATCCAGAAGCTGCCGGGCGAGGCCCGGAAGCTCCTCACCGCGTGCGCGGTGGCGGCGCGGCCGATGGCGATCGAGGTCGCCGCGCGCGCGGCCGGCCTCGCCGATCCCCAGGGCGCGCTGGCCGTGCTCCGCGCCGAGCGGCTCATCCGCGCGGGGCAGGGCGAGGAGCGCCTCGAGCCGTTCCACGATCGCGTGCGCGCCGCCGCGGTCGACGACCTCGCGTCGGGCGAGCTCGTCGCCGTCCACCGCGGCCTCGTCGACGCGTACGGCAACACCAGGCCGACGGCGCACGAGGCGCTGGTCGAGCACCTGCTCGGCGCCGGCGACGCCGAGCTCGCGGCGCGGCATGCGATCGAGGCCGCGACCGTCGCGGAGCAGGCGCTCGCGTTCCGCCGCGCCGCGGACCTCTACGGCATCGCGCTCGAGTACGGTGCGTTCGACGACGCCGAGCGCCGTCACCTCCTGCGCGCGCGCGCCCAGGCGCTCGTCAACGCCGGCCACCTGCGCGAGGCGGCGGCGATGTACGAGGACGCGATGGCCGGCGCGCCGGAGGAGGAGCGCGCCGAGCTCGAGCGCCTGCGCCTGGAGCAGGTGCTGCGCTCGGGGCAGCTCAAGGAGGGGCTCGCGCAGGCGCCGGCGCTGCTCTCCCAGATCGGTTACAAGCTTCCGCTGACGCGGCGCGGGGCGTTCGTCAAGCTCTTGACCCAGCGGGTCTTGCTGCGTCTGCGCGGCCTCTCGTTCACCGCGCGCACCGAGGACGAGGTGTCACGCGCGGAGCTGCGCAAGGTGGACGTGCTCTGGTCGATCTCGAGTGGCCTCTCGTTCGCGGATCCGATCAGCGGCCGGCTCGTGCAGGCCTGGCACATGCGCCGGGCGCTCGTGCTGGGGGAGACGCGACGGGTCGCCTCGGCGCTCGCGGTCGAGATCGGCTACGCGGCCTCCGCGGGGGTCGGCAGCGCCGGCCGCGTGGAGATGCTGATGGCGCGCGCGAGGGAGGTCGCCGAAAAACACGGGGACCCCTACCACCTCGGCCTGGTGGAGGCGTCCAGCGGCCTCGGCCACTTCCTGCTCGGGCGCTGGCGGCTCGCGCACGATCACATCGAGGCCGGCCTGCGCCTCATGCGCGACCACGGCGTCGACGCGCGCTGGGAGATCGACATCAGCGAGATGTTCTATCTGGCGTCGCTCTATTACCTCGGCGAGATCGGCGAGCTCGTGCGGTGGACGCCCATCCTCCTCGCCGAGGCGACCGACCGCGGCGACGTCTACGCCCAGCACGGCATCCGCGCGTGGCGCTCGAACCTGGCGTGGCTGGCGATGGGCAAGCCCGAGGACGCGCGCGCCCACGTGCTCGCCGTCGGCAACGAGCGCGGCGACCTCGCCGAGTTCCACCTGCACGACTATTACCAGCTCATCTCCGCCGGCCAGATCGACCTCTACCTGCACGACGGCGACGGCGCGCTCGCGCGCGTCGAGGGTGCGTGGCCGCAGCTCGAGGCGTCGCAGCTCCTGCGCGTGCAGAGCGTCGCGATCGAGTCGCGGTTCCTGCTGGGACGCGCGTCGCTCGCGTGCGCGCACGCGACGCGCAAGCACAAGGGCGAGCGCATCGCGACGGCGCGGCGCTGCGCGCAGCAGCTCCGCGAGCTGCCGGTGGCGTGGAGCCAGGCCTTCGGCGTCCTGCTCGCGGCCGGCGCGTCGCACGCCGAGGGCGATCTCGAGGCGGCGGTGGCCGGCTACGCCGACGCGGAGGTGCGCTTCCGGGGCGCCGACATGCGCGCGTTCGAGCGCGCGACGCGGTACGCGCGCGGCGAGCTCATCGCCGGCGGCGGCGGGGCCGCGCTGCGGGAGGACGCGATCGAGTGGATGCGGGAGCAGTCGATCGCGGACCCGCTCTCATTCTCCCGCGTCCTCGTCCCCCGCTGATCCCGTGCCGCTACCCGTGCCCGTGCCCGTGCCCGTGCCCGTGCCCGTGCCCGTGCCCGATCCGGGAGGCGCCATGATCCCCACTCTCCTCGCGACCAGCACCGCCCCACGCCGCTCGCCGAGCACCCACACCCGATAGCCCGGTCCGGCGATGCGCGGGCGCGCGAGCGGCCCACGCAACTCCCACGCGCCCTCGGCTCCCACCACCCACAGCGCCTTGCCCCTCCGCTCCACCACGCCCACCAGCGGCTTTCCCTCTCCGGCGACGTCGTCGATCACGACCTCCCCGCCGACCACCCGCGCCGTGTGTCCCTGCAACCGCGAGAGCACCGCCTCGGGGCTCGCGATCAACATGACCACCGCCGCCAGGCCCGGGAGCAGCCCGATCACGGCTCGACCGGGTCCGTCCCCGTGAGCGTCGCCAGGTAGCTGTTCAGCTCCAGGAGCACGTCGATGTCGACGTCGAGGAACTGCACGCCGACGCCGATCGGGTCGCTGCCCTTGCCGTCGGCGCTCCACCGCACCTCACCGCCGAGCCGCAGCGGCGTCTCGCGGCCGGCGACGTCGATCTCGACGTCGATCTCGGTCTTCGTCGCCAGCACCGCGTCCAGGATGAAGGCGCCTCCGATCCCGATGTTTCGCGTCTCGGCCGGCAGCCACGCGTCGCTGCCGCGCGCGCGGTAGCGCACGCGAATCCGCCGGCCGGCGCGCGCCTTGCCGCGGAAGTGCCGTCGTCGTTCCGGGGTGGACGTGTCTCCCATGGGTCCCTGGGTCCGCTATCCAGCTTACCGCGTCGCGGGACCCCGTCGCAAAAGTCCGCGAACGGTGTCTTTACGCCCCGGGGGTCTCCGTATACGTTCCCGCGGCTGTGAAGGTTCACTTCATCGGGATCGGCGGCACCGGCATGGGTGCGGTGGCGGGGCTCCTCCGCGCGGCGGGCCACGACGTCCGGGGCTCGGACACCGCGGTCTACCCCCCGATGAGCGAGCAGCTGGCCGTGCTCGGCATCCCCGTGTTCGAGGGTTTCTCGGCGGAGAACCTGGCCTGGAAGCCCGACACGGTCGTGGTGGGGAACGTCAACAGCAAGGACCAGGTCGAGGTCGTCGCCGCCCAGGAGGCGGGCATCCCCTTGACCTCGTTCCCCGCGGTGCTGGGCGAGCAGCTCCTCGCCCAGCGCCACGCGATCGTCATCACCGGTACGCACGGCAAGACGACCACGACCTCGATGCTCGCCCACGTGCTGCTCGAGGCCGGCCGCGATCCCGGCCTCTTCGTCGGTGGTGTGCCGATCGCCAGCGGCCAGGGCTGGCACCTCGGCAAGGGCGAGGAGTTCGTCGTCGAGGGCGACGAGTACGACACCGCCTTCTTCGACAAGGGCTCCAAGTTCCTCCACTACCGTCCGCGCACCGCCGTGCTCACGTCGGTCGAGCTCGATCACGTCGACATCTTCGAGTCCTTCGATGCGGTGCGCGAGGCGTTCCGGCGCTTCGTCGCGCTCCTGCCGGCGGACGGACTCCTCGTCGTGTGCCAGGAGTCGGCGGAGGCCATGGCCCTCGCCGGCGCCGCGGCCTGTCGGGTCGAGACCTACGCCGTCGTCGACGACGAGGAGCCGTCGGCGGAGCTCACCTGGCGCGCCGAGAACCTCGAGTACCTGAAGAGCGGGCGGGTCGCGTTCGACGTCGTCGGCCGCGGGGAGCAGCTCGGGCGCTTCGAGACGTTGCTCGTCGGGCGTCACAACGTCGGTAACGTGCTCGCGACGATCGCCGTCGCCATCGATCGCGGCGTCCAGGTCGAGATCGTGCGGCGCGCCGTCGCCAGCTTCGCCGGGGTGCGTCGTCGCCTCGAGCTGCGCGGCATCGCCGGCGGCGTCTGGGTGCTCGACGACTACGCGCACCATCCGACCGCGGTGAGGGAGACGCTCAAGGCGGTCCGCCGCCGCTTCCCCAAGCGCCGCGTCATCGCCGTGTACGAGCCGCGCTCCGCGACGTCGCGCCGCCGCACGTTCCAGGAGGAGTTCGTCGCGGCGTTCGCGCACGCCGACGAGGTCGTCGTCGGCAGGCTCTACGATCCGACGCGCATCCCCAAGGAGGAGCGCTTCGATCCCGAGCGCCTGGCCCTCGACCTGCACCGCCACGGCACCAAGGCGACGCACATCCCCGAGACCGCCGCGATCGTGAAGCACGTCGCCGGTGCGGCCGCGCCGGGTGACGTGGTCGTGGTGCTCTCGTCGGGGAGCTTCGACGGCCTGCACGATCGCCTGCTCGACGAGATCGGCGACGCCGTCGTGCCCGCGCGTCGCGCCGACATGGCCGGGGTGCGCGGGTTGCTCGAGGAGGTTCACCTCGCGGACCCGCAGGCGACCGACGAGAACTTCGGCCACTACTTCTACCTGCGCAACGAGCGCGGCGTCGACGGCGTGGTCGCGATCGACGTCGTCGGTGAGGACGCGATCCTCCACAGCCTCGCGGTGCGCGCGGAGTCGCGCGGCACCGGGTTCGGCTGGCTGCTCGCCGACGTGGTCGTGCAGTGGGCGCGCTACCGCGGTTGCCGCCGGATCTACCTGCTCACCGAGACCGCGAGCGACTTCTTCGGCGCCAAGCTCGGCTTCCGCGTGGTCGACCGCTCGACGGTGTCGCCGGCCGTCGCGGACACCGCGTCGTTCCGCTCGTCGACGGACTCCAAGTTCGTCGCGATGCGCCTCGACCTCTGAGGATCGGCGCCGGCATGGCCAGCGAGCTCGACGACGCTCTCGCCATCGCGCGCCAGGTCGCGGGCGAGGCGGCGGCGCTCCTGCGCGGCGTGCGCGCGGCCGACGTGCGCAGCAAGAGCAACCCGCGCGACCTCGTGACCGAGTGGGACACGCGCGCCGAGGAGCTGGTCCGCGCGCGCCTCGCCGCGTTGACGCCGGACATCCCGATGGTCGGCGAGGAGGGCGGCGGCGACGCGACCGCGGCGCGGCGCTGGCTGGTCGATCCGATCGACGGCACCGTCAACTTCGCACACGGGCTGCCGCTGTGGACCGTGTCGATCGCGCTCGAGGGTGCGGCTGGCGGGGAGGTCGGCGTCGTGACGGCGCCGGCGCTGGGGTGGACGTTCTGGGCGCGGCGCGCCGGCGGCGCGTGGGCCGAGCGCGGCGGCGAGCTGGCGGCGCTGGCGGTCAGCGGGGTGGCGGAGCTCGGCAGCGCGTTGCTCGTGACCGGGTTCCCGTACGACCGCGCGACGAACCCGAGGAACAACTTCGCCGAGTGGGAGCACTTCCAGCGCCGTGCCGGAGCGTGCCGCCGGCTGGGCGCCGCGTCACTCGATCTGTGCCTGGTGGCGAGCGGCGCGCTCGACGGCTACTGGGAGCGGTGGCTGCAGCCGTGGGACGTCGCCGCCGGCGCGCTCGTCGTGGTCGAGGCCGGGGGGCGTGTGACCGATACACGTGGTGAGCCCTTCGTGGCCACCGCCGGCGATGTCGTGGCGAGCAACGGTGCTATTCATGACATGATCGTCAGCGAGCTCGCCGAGGTCCGGTCATGAAGCACGGGAAGCACGTCGCTCGATTCGTCGCTGGGTGGTTCGCGGTGTCCGCCGGGATCGCGGGGGTCGGCGCGGTGAGGGCGCAGCCGGTGGATCCGTACGCGGAGCCGGAGAAGGGGGCGGGCCCGGTGGATCCGTATGCGGAGCCGGGGAAGACGGAGAAGGCGAAGGGGAAGGAGAAGGCGAAGGGGAAGGAGAAGGCGAAGGGGAAGGACAAGGGCAAGGCGGAGGAGAAGGCGGCGGGGCCGGGGGAGCCGGGCGTGCTCGATCCGTACGCGCCGGAGGCGCCGAAGGCGCCGGTGCCGCCGGTGCGTGATCCGCTGCTGGATCGGCTGCCCGGTGGTGGCGGCAAGGCTCCCGGGCCGACGGGCACGGGCACGGGCACGGGCACGGGCACGGGGGCGGACGAGGTGAAGGGGCGGTTCGATCTGGCCGCCGTCCAGGGCCTGCTCGCGGTGCAGAACCTCGACGGCTGGCTCATCGTCGATCACGCGGGCCAGAACCCGGTCGCGCGCAGCCTCGTCGCCGTGCAGGGCAACGCGTCGCGGCGGTGGTTCTACCTGGTGCCGCGGAGCGGCGAGCCGACCGTCCTGTGCCACGCGTCGGAGGTGCAGAGCTTCGCCAACGTGCCCGGCATGAAGATCACGTACACGGGCTATCGCGACCTCGACAAGATCCTGCGCGCGATGCTCAAGGGCAAGAAGTCGCTGGCGATGGAGTACTCGCCCAAGGGTGCGCTGCCGTCGCTCTCGCGGGTCGACGCCGGCACCGTCGAGCTCGTGCGCGCCGCCGGCGTGACGGTGAAGTCGAGCGACGGCCTCGTCCAGTTCGCCAAGGCGACGTGGGGGCCGGAGGGCCGCAAGCTGCACTACATCGCGGTCCATCACCTGGTCGAGCTGCGCAAGGACGCGCTCGCGTTCATCGGCGACAAGCTCGCGGCCGGTTCGCGCGTGACCGAGCGCGAGGTGCAGCAGCGCGTCGAGAAGGGCATGCAGATGCGCGGGCTCGTCGGGCCGGCGCCGGTGGTCGCGTTCGGCAAGAACTCCGCCGACCCCGACTACGTGCCGGGGCCGGCGCGCTCGGCGACTCTCGAGCGGGGCGACGTCGTGCTCCTGTCACTCGCCGGCAAGGTCGAGGGCGGCATCTACGCGGCCCACTCGTGGGTCGCGGTCGCCGACGGGACGGTGAGCCCGTCGGTCCTGGTCGCGTTCGAGACGGCGGCCAGGGCGCGCGACGAGGCGCTCGCCTTCGTGCGCGATCGCGTGAAGCGGCGCCGTGCGGTGAAGGGCTGGGAGGTCGACAAGGCGGCGCGCGACGTGGTGACGCGTGCGGGCATGTTCGACCGGCTCCTGCACCGCACCGGGCACTCGCTCGACGGTGATCTGTACGGCTCGGGCACCGACCTCGACGACACCGAGGTGAAGGACCAGCGCGCGCTCGTGGTCGGGACCGGCTTCACCGTCGGGCCGGGCGTCTACGCGGCGGGCGAGCTCGGCGTGCGCGCCGAGGTGAGCGCCTACCTCGGCAAGGACGGGCTCGAGGTGACGACGCCGGTGCAGGAATCGGTCGAGACCCTGGTCAAGCGCTGAGCCCCGGTCCCGTGATCCCGCGCGACGACGTCACCGCGTGCATCCTCGCCGGTGGGCGCGCGCGCCGGCTCGGCGGCGCGCTCAAGCCGCTCCTCGTCGTCGACGGCGAGACGATCCTGGCGCGCCAGCGCGCCGTCCTCGCGTCGCGCTGCGCCGAGATCGTGATCGCCGTGGCCGGGCCGGGCGCGCTCGCCGAGCAGGGGCTGCGCGCCGTGGTCGACGCCGTCCCCGACGCCGGCCCGCTCGCCGGGCTCGCCGCCGGGCTCGCCGCGAGCGCCCGGCCGTGGCTGCTCGCGGTCGCCGGCGACATGCCCCACCTGGCGCCCGCCGTGCTGGACGCGCTCCTCGCCCGCGCCGAGGCCGACGTCGACGCGGTGGTGCCGCGCGTGGGCGGCTATCCGGAGCCGCTGTGCGCGCTCTACGGGCGCGGCGCCGCGCCGGTCGTCGCGCGCTACCTCACCGATGGCCGTCGCCGTACCCAGGGGATCCTCGACGAGCTGCGCGTCTCGTGGCTCGATGAGGACACGTTGCGCGCGCTCGATCCGGAGCTACGCACGTTCACGAATGTCAACGAGCCGGGCGACGTCGGTTAGTCGTACTCGTCCTCACACGTTCTACGACTTGCACCCGGCGCACGATCCTTTATGTTCGGCAGCCCCATGCGCGTCGGTCCAGTCGTCGTCGATCCGCCGGTGCTCCTCGCGCCGATGGCCGCGGTCACGGATCTCCCGTTCCGGACGGTGGCGGAGGAGCACGGGGTCGGCCTCACGATCACCGAGTTCCTCTCGGCGCACGCGCTGTCGGTCGGCGACCCCAAGACCCTGGGCAAGCTGACGGCGAGCCTGGGCGGCCGCCGCTTCGGCGTGCAGATCTTCGGGCGCGAGGAAGCGCCGATGGCGCGGGCGGCGGAGATCGCGGTGCAGATCGGCGCCTCGCTCGTCGACATCAACATGGGCTGCCCGGCCAAGCGCGTCGTCGCCGGCGAGTGTGGCTCGGCGCTCATGCGCGAGCCGGAGATGGCGCAGCGCCTCGTGCGCGCCGTCGTCGGCGCCGTGCCGGCCGATGTGCCGGTCACGGTCAAGCACCGCGCCGGCTGGGACCAGGCTCACCGCAACGCACCCGAGTTCGCGTGCGCGCTGGTCGAGGCCGGGGCCCAGATGATCACCGTGCACGGCCGCACGCGCACCCAGGGCTTCGCGGGCTCGAGCGACCTCGAGATCATCCGGCTCGTGCGCGAGGCGCTGCCCCGTCACATCCCGCTGGTCGGCAACGGCGACGTCGTCGACGTAGCCGGCTTCGTGCGCATGCGCGAGGTCACCGGCTGCGACGGCGTGATGATCGGCCGCGGCGCGCTCGGCAACCCGTGGCTGTTCGCGCGCTGCGCGGCGGTGGCGGCGGGCAAGCCCGATCCGGGGCCGCCGACGCTCGAGGAGCGCCTCGCGGTGTTCCGCCGCCACGTCGGCCTCATCCACGAGCTCAAGACCGGGCCGCGCGTGCTGCACGAGGTGCGCAAGGCATGTGCGTGGTACGCGCGCGGCCTCTACGGCTGCAACCGGCTGCGCCTCGACGTGTGGGCGGCGCCGGATCCGGAGGCCGCGACCAGGCTGGCCGACGACTACTTCACGCAGCTGATCGAGCGCCGGGCGCGGCTCGGCCTCACGCCCGAGGGTGATCGCACCGAGATGGACGCGGTGGCCGCGGCGTAGAGATTCCAAGCGCATGTTCCGCAAGTCCGACCCCGAGAACTACCTGGTCGCCGAGAGCACGGCGATGCGCGCGGTGGTGAACGCCGTCGCGCGCCATGCCGAGGCCGACGCCCCGGTGCTCATCTGCGGCGAGCACGGGACCGGGCGCGAGCTCGTCGCGCGCGTCCTGCACCTGAAGAGCCGGCGGCGCGAGGGCCGCTTCGTCGCGGTGCGTCCGACGTTTGACGGGCCCGACGTCGCGGCGCAGCAGGGCGACGCGGGCGCGAGCGGCGACGAGCGCTGCCGGCGCGCGCTGCGCGCGGCCCAGGGCGGTACCCTGCTGGTGAAGGACGTGTGCGACGTCCCGGCCGCGGGCCAGCGCCAGCTCCGCCGGGCGATGAGCGCGCCCGAGCGCGAGCGCCGCCCCGACACGCCGACCGAGGTGTACGACGTCCGCGTCGTCGGCTCGGCGGACCTCGACCTCGAGCGCGCGGTGCACGCCAAGATCCTGTCGCGCGACCTCTACGATCAGATGGTCGAGCGCCGGATCGACGTGCCGCCCTTGCGCGACCGCGGCGGCGACATCCCCACCCTCGTCGAGCGCTGGGTGCGCCACTACGCCGACGAGGTCGGCCGCGGCAAGCTGACGGTGTCGACGCGCGCCCACGAGCGCCTGGTGAAGTATCCGTGGCCGGGCAACGTCGCCGAGCTGAAGAACATCGCGCGCCGGCTGGTCGTCAACGCGCAGGGCAGCCGCGTCGAGGCCGGCGACGTCGACGAGGTGCTGCCCACCGTCGCCGAGCGGGTGCCGCTCGACGACCTCTCCTTCGAGGAGATGGTGAAGTCCAAGCTCGCCGGGTTCCTCTCGCGGATGGACGGCTACGAGGTGAGCGACCTCTACGAGAAGGTCCTCGAGCGCGTCGAGCGCCCGCTCTTCGACCTGGTGATGGCCAAGACCGGCGGCAACCAGGTCAAGGCCGCCGAGATCCTGGGCCTCAACCGCAACACGCTGCGCAAGAAGCTCGAGGCGCTGGGCGTCTCGAAGCGCGGCAAGAAGGCGCGCGACGAGCGCGCCCTCGACGACTGACCTCCCCCCGGATCGGGGGGAGGACGGGCGCGCCCCCTCAAGTTGTCAAAGTTGACACNNGGTGTCAACTTTGACAACTTGAGGCGGGGCCATGCGTTGGGGGGGAGGAGGCCGAATCTCGCGCTCGCCGCCGCGCACGGCGCGCGTCTCGGCGGTCGAGGTCTACGAGACGTTCAATCCGGGCGCGGTGACCCAGCTCGAGCTCGTGAGCGCGAGCGGCGCGCGCAGCGTCGTGTACCGGGCGCGCGCGGAGAAGCTCGGCAGCGCGACGCGCGTGCTGCGCGCCGACATCGGGTGCACGAGCGAGCCGATCGTCGCGATGCGCGTCACGATCGACTCGCGTGCGGTCGAGGGCTGGAACGAGATCGACGCGATCGGCGTCGTGCCCTGCGCGGAGTGACTACTCGGGCTTGGACTCGGTCTCGGGCTTGGCCTCGGCGGGCGCGTCAGGCTTGGCATCAGCCTTCGCGTCGGGCTTGAGCTTGGTGACCGACTCCTTCAGCTCGTCGGCGAACTGACGGAGGCCCGTCGCGAACGCCTCGACCTGCTCGCCGACCGCACCGACCGCTCTCTCGCCGCCGCCCTTCACGTTCGTCTTCACCTTCTGCTCGAGCTCGAGCATCTTCGGCTCGAGCTTCTTCCACTGCTCCTTGGCCTCCATGCTCGCGAGGTGCAGCTTGAGCTTCACCTCGTCGGCGATGCGCTTGACGTCGTCCCAGGCAGAGGCGGTCGGCTTCGGGCTGTCGGTGGTCATACCGTTCCATGTAAGTCCGATGCCGCAGTGCGCAAGGCCAGGAGCGTCGCCGCCAGCCGATCCACCATGATTCCGCCAGCGTCGCGCCGTCGGACGAGCTGGTAGGTGACCGGCGCGAGGCCCTCGAACGGCACGGCGACCGTGCCGGCGGGCGGGCGGCACAGCTCGTTCACGATCGCCGGGCCGGCACCCAGGGCGGCGAGCTGCATCATCAGGTCCCAGTCGGCCGCCTCGACGGAGACGGCGAGGTTCGCGCCGCCGGCTGCGAACGCCGCCTCGATCGCGGCGCGATGTCGCGTCGCCGCGGGCGGGACCACGAGCGGCGCGCCGTCGAGATCCATCGCGCGCACGCGGCGGCGGCGCGAGAGCGCGTGATCACGGGGCATCACGACGACGTGGCGCGTGACGCGCACGGGTTGCGCGACGAGCGCGGCGACGTCGCTCGCTCGCCGGCCCGCGCCGCGCAGCTCGACGGCGGCGACCGCGAGGTCTGCGCGTGCCTCGGCGACCATCACGACGGCCTCGTCACCGCTCGCCACGACGAGCTGCAGCCGGCCCGGGCCGCGCTGGAAGCGCCGCAGCGCCGGCGCGAGCAGGTAGAGGTACGCGCCTCGGCCCGCGGCGAGCACGACGGGGACGTCGCCGCCGTCGCCGCGCAGCTCCGCCAGGAGCGCACCGCCGCGCGCGAGCGTGTCGCGGCCGAACGCGGCCAGGCGCTCGCCGTCGCGTGTGAGCGCCAGGCCTCGCCCGTGGCGGGCGTAGAGCGGTCGCCCGACCGCCTCGGTCAGCTTCCGGATCTGCACGTGCAACGCCGGCTGCGAGAGGTGCAGCTCGCGCGCGGCATGGGTGAAGTTCCGGTGCGCCGCGAAGACGACGAAGGCGCGCAGGTGCTCATAGTTCATCGTCAATCTATAACGTGAGACAATAGTTCATCCAAACTCGATCGTTCTCGCCACAGCCGGTCGCGCGTACAACGGGAACATCATGACTCGCCTGCTCGACAACCCCGCCTTCGCTGCCCGCTACCGCGACCTCGCGCGTGTCCGTCTCAACCCGCGTCGCCACACCATGGCCGACGCGCTCACCCACTCCGAGGCGGTCGCGGCGCGCGCCGCGGCCCTCGCCGCCGCGAACGGCATGGCCGCGCCCGAGCGCGACCTGCTCGAGGACCTCGGTCGCGCCCACGACATCGGCAAGGTGACCGGCACCGCGCGCCCCGAGCGCTCGCTCGAGGTGCTCGACGCGTGCGGGGTCACCGAGCCGGTCCTGTGCGCGCTCGTGCGCTGGCACGACACGGCGTTGCCCTGGTGGAATTCGTTCCGCAAGGGGCAGCCGCCCGGGGACGCGGCGTGGCGCCGCCTCGCCCGTGAGGTCGACCTGCGTCAGCTCGCGCTCTTCATGGTCGCCGACCGCGTCGACGCGCCGGGCGCCTGGCGCCGCAACCAGCCCACGGTGTGGTTCCACGCCGAGGCCCGCCGCCGCGGGTTGCTCGCCGACGGGCTCGTCCTCGACCTCCCCGGCGTGCCGAGCGAGATCTCGGCCGGCGCCGTCCTCGTCGACGGCGACGGCGCGGCGCGGCGCGCGCTCGTCATCCGCACACGCGCCGACGTCTTCGAGCTGCCCAAGGGCGGCGTCGAGTGGGACGAGCTCGTGGAGGAAGCGGCGTGCCGCGAGCTGGCCGAGGAGACCGGCCTCACCGGCGCGCTCGACGTCCTCGCGCCGCTCGGCCACCTCGCCTACGACTTCACCTGGGCCGACGATCGCTGGCACAAGCACGTGCACGTGTTCGCCGTGCGCGCGCGGGGTGAGGTCACGCTCGGGCCGCTGCCGGCGGGCACGCGCGAGCGCCGCTGGGTCGACCGCGATGCGGCCGCGACGTTACCGCTCGTCGACGAGTCGCTCCGCCCGATCCTGCTCGCCGCGTTCAGGTCGTGACCGCGAGCTCGGCGTTGGTGACCGCGCCGATGACGACGGCGAGCGAGACCACGTAGAACCAGATGAGGACGATCATCGCGCCGCCGAAGGCGCCGTAGAGGGAGCGATACCCGGCGAGCTCGGTGACGTAGTACGAGACGCCGAACGACGCGACCAGCCCGATCGCCGTGGCCAGGAGCGCGCCGGGGACGACGAGGCGCAGCGGCCGCCGCGGCGCCCCGAGCGCGTAGAACGCCGACAGGCTCCACACGCCGATCGCTACGAGCACCGGCCAGCGGAGCGTGAAGAGCCAGCTCCGGTTCGCCTGATCGAGCGTCGCCGACGTCGCCGGCACCGCCACCACCACGGCGAGGAGCGTCACCAGGGCCACCAGCGCGCCCATCGCGATCCCGATCGTGAGCACGACGCGGCGCCAGCCGTTCCAGCGCGGGCGCGTGCTCTCCACGTGCTCGATCGCCGTCAGGACGGCGTCGGCCGACGCCCGCATCGAGTAGAGGGCGACGAACACGGCGCCGGCGGCGGTGAGCCCGAGCTCGTTGTCCGAGCGCCGTGCCGCGAGCTGCAGCTGATCGACGGTCAGCTCGAAGACCGCGTCGGGCACGACGCGATCGAGTCCGGCGAGGTGTTGCTCGATCTGCGCCGGGTCGGCGGCCAGCGCATAGATGGAGACGGCGGCGGCCAGCGTCGGCAGGAGACCGAGCAGGAGGTAGAGCGCGACGCCGGCGGCCAGGAAGGTGGCGTCGTCTCGGTGCGTGCGAAGCGCGATGCGGGCCGGGAGGCTGCGCACCGCGATCTTCCACATCGTGCTCCGGCCGGCGGCCACGCGGCATTGTCGATCACAATGCGGGGCTTGACGAATCCAGGGGCCGGATCCATGATTCGGACTGGCCGGCCAGTCCAAATGCAAGCAAGCCCATTCAAGTCCGTGAATCTGGAGAATAAATCGGTGCGGAAGATCCTCCGTGCTGCCCAGGATCTCTGGACCCGGGACGGCTACCACGGGGCCTCGCTGCAGGAGATCGCAGGGGCGGCCGGTGTCGCCAAGTCGCTCGTCCACTACCACTTCGAGTCGAAGGAGCACCTGCTCCTCGAGCTCCAGGCCGACTGGTGCCACCGCGTCGCGCGCGGGATCCGCGCCCGCCTCGCGGCGACGCCGCCCTCGAGCGCCGCCGCCTTCGCCGCGCTCGACCAGATCTGGGACGCGATGGTGCTCACCCGCGCCCAGTTCCCCTTCGCGATCGAGCTCTGGCGCCAGAGCGTGTCGAGCCCGTCGGTGCGCGAGCGCCTGCGCGCGTTCGACCGCGAGCTGCGCGCGCTCTACGTCGAGGGCCTGCGCACCACGCTCGGTCCGCTCGCCGATCGGCTGACGCTCGCGCCCGAGCGCGCCGGCGTCCTCATCCAGGCCGTGCTCGACGGCATCGGCCTCCGCCTCTTCCTCGAGGACGACGTCGCCGCGGTGCGGCGCACGTTCGACGACGCCAAGGACCTGCTCGTCACCGCGCTCCTTCCGGCTGGAGGCCGCTCATGATCGAGAAGCTCGCCACGTGGCAAGCCCGACACAGCAAGATCCCGTTCGAGATGTTCGCCCTCGAGCGCGACGCCGACGAGGCACGGCGCATGGACAAGCTGCGGCACATCTATCACCGCGGCCAGGATCTCGCGTGGGACGGCCGCGACGTCCTGGGCGAGCTCCTGGAGAAGCACGGCGGCATCACGGTCGCGCCCGCGCACGCGGCCGCGCTCGGCCGGGTCTTCGAGATCATCCTGTGGGGCGAGCTCGCGGCGTGGAAGATCTCGGCCGAGCTCGCCGACGAGATCGTGCCGCTCGAGGCGAAGATGGCGGCGACGGCGCAGTCGCACGACGAGGCGCGCCACTTCTACGTCATGTACGACTACCTGCGGGCGCTCGGGTACACGCCCACGCGCATCGATCCCTACTCGCAGCGCGTGCTCGATCTGACGCTCGGCGCGCGCTCGCTCGTCCACAAGATCCTCGGCATGCAGCTCATGCTCGAGACCATCGCGCTCACGATCTTCGCCGAGGTGCGCGAGAGCAAGGTCGAGCCGGTGCTCGCGGACCTGCTCCACTACTACGAGAAGGACGAGGCCCGCCACGTCGGCCTCGGCACCCAGTTCCTGCCCACGCTCCTGCGCCGGCAGACCACGCTCGAGGCCGCGGACACGATGCTGTTCCAGGCGCGCCTCGTCTTCTGGAGCACGGCGTCGCTCAAGGCCATGGAGCGCGACCTGCACGTCCTCGGCATCGAGGCGCCGCACCTCATCGAGCGCGGCAAGCGCATCCAGGGCAAGGCCTACGCCGAGATGTGGGAGCAGCTCGGCGGCGCGCCGGCGTCGAACGAGTGGATCAACCGGATCCTCAACGGCGTCGACGCGGCCGTGTTCCCCGGCGTCGACGTCGAGGTCCACCTCGCCGATCGGTGGAAGCGCTTCGTCACCGGGTTCCGCGCGCCGGCTGTGGGATAACGCACACTCACGCACATCGACGAACGGGGGGATCGCTGCGTTAGAGTGCGGCCATGAGGTCGCGCTTCGCTTTGGTCTCGCTCTTCGCGCTCTGGGTCGCCGCCTGCGGCCCCAGCACCCAGGGACTGGGCGACGACGTCGCCGACGACGACGGCACCGACGACGCGTCGCAGGAGGTCGATGCACCGGACATCGACGCGCCCACCGACGCCGTCGACGACGCCGCGACCGCGTACCCCGACGCCGCCGGCTTCGACGGCAACCCGACGTGCAACGACTGGATGTGCACGACGCCGGTGAACGACGGCTGCATGCTCGGCACGTCGGACATCTGCGGCGACGGGCTCGACAACAACTGCAACGGCGAGGTCGACGAGGGCTGCACCTGCACCGCCGGCGCCGTGCAGCAGTGCTTCCTCGGTCCGCCCGGACGCCGCGGCCAGGGCGCGTGCGTCGACGGCATGCAGACCTGCATCGAGGGCGGCGAGTTCGACTACTGGGGTCCGTGCAACGGCGGCATCCGCCCCGGCGCCGAGGCCTGCGACTCGGTCGACAACGACTGCAACGGCTGCGCCGACGACAACCCCGCGTGTTGCGTGGTCAACCTCCAGTGCCCGACGTCCATGCCCGACGGCGACCCGTTCCAGCCTTACGTCATCGACGGCACGCAGTTCTACTCGGGCACGGTCACGTCGTGGCAATGGACGGTCACGGGTGGTCCCTGCGATCAGCTCTTCCTCACGACCACGAACCCGGTGCGGCAGTCGTTCACGCTCGCCGGCCAGAACACGTCGATGCTCACCTTCACGCCGTCCCTGTCCGGCGACTACACGGTGACGGTCACGATCACCGCGAGCGACGGCACGGTCTACACCTGCACGTTCATCATCCACATCCGCGGTCCCGGGCTGCGCGTCGAGATGTGCTCCAACCGCAGCGGCACCACGGACATCGACACCCACGTCCACCGCCCCGACAGCACGGCGACGTGGTGGGGCCCCGACACCTGCTACTTCGGCAACTGCGCCGCCTCCGGCTCGATCAACTGGGGCTACGCCAACAGCCCGCTGTCGGCGTGCTCGGGCGGACCGCAGGGCGCGGCGTGGACCTTGCTCGGCTACTGCCGCAACCCACGCCTCGACATCGACAGCATCCGGGCCAACGGCGTCCCCGAGAACATCAACATCGACGTGCCCCAGAACGCGAAGACCTACCGCGTGATGCTGAACTACTACAGCGGCACGGGCGCGGTGAACCCGCTGGTGAACATCTACTGCGGCGGCTACCTGCGCGCGACCTACGGGCAGGCCCCGGATCTCGTCCCCGACTTCGATCAATCGGGCGCCAGCTCGAGCGGCGATCTGTGGCGCGTCGCCGACGTGACGCCCACGGTGGTGAACGGGGTGACCACCGACTGCACGATCACGCCGCTCCACGCACCGGGCATGAGCTCCGGCTACTGGGTCGGCACGCAGCCGCGCACGTACTGAGCCGCGGCGGGATGGCGACGATGACGGGCGGCGACGACGTCCCGCTGCGCTTGCGCGAGCGGCCGGCGCGGCTGGTCCTCCGCGCGATCGGCGGGCCGCGTCAGCTCGCCGGCAAGCTCCGGCGCGTGGCGGCGACGGCCGCGCTCTATGCGTCAGCGCGCGAGATCCCCGACCGGCTCGAGCGCCTGCGCGCCCGCGGCTACGTCGACCTCGCGCCCACACGCGCGCAGCTCCTCTTCGGCGGCCTCGACATGCTGCGCTTCGTCATCGAGCCGGCGGCGCGCGACTACTACCAGCACAAGGGCATCTCGTTCCGCCTGCACACGCTCCTGCGCGTGCTCGACGATCCGGTGTCGATGATCGATCCCACCGGCTTCCTCTCGGCGCGCGACACGATCATCGGGCACCTGATGCAGGTCGTGCACCTGAACCCGATCTACGACCTCCAGCTGCTCGAGTGCTTCGACGACGGCCTCGACGAGCTCGAGGCGCAGGTGCGGCAGATGATCGACGGCGCCCACCCGCGGCACCCGACGATCAGCGCGATCGTCGAGGATCACGACTATCACGCGCGGCTCCTCGACTACGTGCGCCGCTTCAAGGCCGACCGCGGCGCGCGGCCGCCGGTGCGTCAGGAGCAGAGCCTGCGCGCCGATCCGGTGTTCGCGGCGGCGGAGTGCACCTTCGCGACCTTGCCCGGGTTCCTCCGCTACTGCGTGCGCCTGCCGCGCTCGCCCGTCGCGCTGGCGCGCCGCTATGCCCGCGTGAAGCAGTTCCCGGTGGAGCTCGCCGACCGGCCTGCCGACGCCCCGCGCGAACCGGTTTCATGAACCGGAAACCTTCGGGAAACATCGCCCGGCCACACTGAGGCATGGCCGATCACGCCGTCCACATCCACCACGCCGGGGATGCGCGCGTCGACGGCATCCTGCGGCTCATCGAGATCGCCGGCGAGGACGCGCCGCTCGCGCCGCGGCTGTCGGCGATGTGCGTCGAGATCGCGACGATGACCGGCGTCGACGTCGTGAGCGTCTACGTCCGGGAGGCGGCCGACGACGGCGACGATCTCCTCGTCATGCGCGGCAACCACGGCTTCGCGCCAAAGGCGATCGGCGCGGTGCGCCTGGCGGTCGGCGAGGGCCTCACCGGCCTCTGCGCCGCGTGCCTGCGGCCGGTCTCGGTCGCCGTCGCGGCCCACGAGCACGGCTTCAAGTCGTTCCCCGACCTCGGCGAGGAGCGCTTCCCCGCCTACGTCGGCGTCCCGCTCCTGGGCAGCGGGCGCGCGATCGGCGTTTTGGTGCTGCAGCGGACGCAGGCGCGCGCCTTCTCCGCGGCCGAGGTCGCGCTGGCGACTGCGCTCGGCGCGCCGGTCACGCTCGCCCTCGAGCGCCGCGCCGATCACGAACCCGCGCCGCGCAGCGCGCGCCTCGAGGGCGACGTCGTCGTCGCCGGCGCAGCCGTCGCGCGCGCGTCGATCGTGCCGACGCTCGCGTCGCTCGAGGCGCGCAAGGCGATCGACATCCGCCTCGGGCTCGACGCGCTGCCCGGCGAGCTCGACCGCGCGATCAAGCGCATCCGCCGGACCGGCGACGCCGCCGCGATGCGCGCCGTCGCCGAGCTCGAGCTCCTGTGGCTGGACGCGCGCCTGCGCGAGCGGCTCGCCGCCGCGGCGCCGACGGTGACCGGGCTCTACGCCGTCGCGCGCGAGTACGCCCGGGCGCCGTATCGCGTCGCCGCCGCGCGGTCGGGCGGCGACCCCGGCGCCGGGGCCGGGCTCGAGCGCGCCGAGGAGATCGAGGACCTGCTCGCGGTGGCGTGGACGCTCGCCGCGGATCAGCCGCTCTTCCCGCCGGGCGCCGTGTGGGTCGGCGAGCGGGTCGGCGGCCTGGTGGCGCTGCTCGCCGCGGCGCGCGACGCGGGCGCGCTCGTCTCGGCCGGCGCGCCGACGGCGGCGGCGCTCGCGATCTGCCGCGTCGAGGAGCGGCCCTTGCTCGCCCAGGTGCGCGGGCTGCACGCGTGGATCCGTCCCGGCGACCGCTGCGCCGTCGACGCGCCGACCTCCAGCCGGCACGGCGCGCTGTGGGTGAACCCGCCGGCCTCGGCTATCGAACGCGCGCGTGCGCGTCGAGCCACGCCGTGAGCTCGGGGACGAACGCGGGCGAGAACGATGGGGCGTGACCTCCGCCCTCGAGCGTCCACAGATCGGCCGCGCCGTCGGCCGGGCAACCGCCGGTGATCGCGACCACGGTCTCCGCGCCGGGAAGCTGGCTCTCGAGGTCCTTGGGCTCGCCCGCGGTCGGTGCGCCGGTGCAGCCGTTACGCGTCGCGGTCTGCGCGACGCTCTCGACCGCGCTCGGCACGGTCACGCCGCCCCAGTCGCCGCCGCCGTACGGGACGACGGCGTCGGCCGTGCCGTGCATGTGCAGCGCGTGCACCGGCTGGCTCGGCGCGCACGGATCGACCGGGCCGAGCCCGGCGAGGCCGGCGATCGCCGTGACCACGTCGGCGCGGTCGCACATCATCCGGTACGACATGAAGTGACCGTTGGAGTGACCGACGAGCGAGACCCGCGCCTCGTCGACCGGCCACGTCGCGATGACCTCGTCGAGCACGCCGCCGAGGTACCCGACGTCGTCGGGGCAGGTGGCGGCGCCGCACCAGCGCGTGCCCGCGTTCCAGAAGGGCCGGCCGGTCCCGTCGATGGTGCCGTCGGGCGCGAGCACGAGGACGTCGTGCGTGTTGGCGAGGTCGGCGAGCCCGAGGAACGTCTGCTGGATGAAGCCGGAGACGCCGTAGCCGTGGAGGATCATGACCACCGGGTAGCTGCGGTCGTCGGAGAAGTCCGACGGCACCTGCAGCTGCACGGGGCGATCGCCGCCGAACGTCATCGGGCGATCGGTGGGTGCGTCGGTGCCGCCGCCACAGGCGGCGAGGAAGATCCAAGGTACGGCGCGGCGCATACGTCCTCCTGGCGCGGTCAGGCGAGCGGCTTCTGCATCGGCCCGGGCATGGGCGCCGGCGGCTCGCCGGGTGGCGCCGATGATGGCGGCTCGTAGCTCGTCGGCGGTGACGCTTCGAGCACGGTTCGTCCGAAGATCGCGCCCTGGATGGCCCATGCCGTGGTGTAGACCAGGATGCCCGTCCAGGCGAGCCGCCCCAGCTCGCCGCTCGAGCCCTTCTGGAACAGCGCCTGGAAGCCCCAGATGAGCGCGGCGAAGCCGATGAACCCGGTGAGCATCAGGTTGTAGCCGTTGAAGAGGCGGCCCACGGCGGGATACGCGTAGTTGTTGGTGCGGCCGAGCATCGCGGTGGCGACGCCGAACACGATGCCGGCCGGCACGAGGAAGCCGAAGGCGGGGCGGTAGATGAACTCCCTCATCTCGCCCTTCAGCTCCTTCGAGAGCATCGAATAGACGAGCATCGCGGTGCCGAACAGGAGGAGCTGGTAGCTCTGCACCCGGAAGAAGTGCAGCGCGAACTTGAGGCCGAGCTGGGGATCGGCGACGGGCGCGCGGTGATCGCGCCAGCGCGCGATGACGTAGAGGAGGAGCGGGAAGAGCAGGCTGGTGGCCAGCATGACCACCAGCACCGGCGTCATCATGCTGAGCAGGTACATCGGTCCCATCAAGCTGCGGCCGCCGTAGTCGTCGTCGTCCTCGAACATGGTTCCCCCCCGGTTGTGAGCGGCGCCATGCTACCACTCTCGCCCATGGCCGACGCGCCCGCGCCGCAGGCGATCGACCCCGCGGTCGAGCTCCTCCCCGACGTGCCGGTGTCGCGCGCCGAGGAGGACCTCCTCGCCCGCGGCCCGCTCGCGCTGCGGCTGTGCGAGCTGGCGTGCGCCCAGCCCGCCGCGACGCCGCGGGTCGTCGGGCTCGCCGGCGGGCCCGGCGCCGGCAAGAGCTCGGTGCTCAACCTCGCGACGGCGCTCCTCGCCGATCGGGGCGACCTGGCGTTCCTCACGGTCGACGGCACCGGCCACGCCGGCGCGCGCGAGGTGATCGACGCGCTCATCCGGCAGCTGCTCGAGTTCTTCGCCGCGCAGGACGTGGTCGACACGACCGACGCGGTCCGCGACTCGCTCGCGCGCTACGGCGGCGTCATCTCCGGGCTCGCGCGGATCGCCGGGGTCAAGGTGGACCTCGGCGGCGCGATCGCGCGCTCCGCCGACGACGTGCGCGCCGAGATCGCGGAGATGACCCAGGAGATCGGCCAGCGCATCGTGATCTTCCTCGATCACGTCGACCGGCTGCCTGGCAGGGAGATGGCCGGGCTCCTGGTCGCGCTCCGCCACGTCGCGGCGATCCCGTACGTCGCCATCGTGCTCGCCTACGACCGGCGGGCCGCCGCGCTCCTGCCCGACGAGATCCTCGATCCCCGCAGCTTCGAGCGCCTGGTGCCGGTCGAGATCGGGTTGCCGCCGGCGGATCGCGTGCTGCTGGCGCGGGTGCTCGCCGGCGGCCTCGCGCGGATCGCGAAGCGCACCGGGCGCGACGTCGACGACGTCCTCCACCTCTGTGATCCCGACGAGCCGGAGGGCTCGCCGCTCCTCGACCTGTGCGAGACGCCACGTGACGCCAAGCGCGCGGTGAACGCGCTCGCGGCCGCGCTGCCGCTCGTGGCGTCGGGCGCCAGCGCCGCCGACGTCGCCGACGTGGCGCTCGACATCGTGCTGCGGGTGCAGGTCCCGGCGCTCGACTCGCCTCGCCTCGACCAGCGCCGCCGCGTCCAGGGCACCGCGCGCGCGATGCTCCTCGCCGAGCTCGACGCGGTCGTGGCCGGTCACCCGCTCGCGGGTCCGGCGCGCGCGGCGCTGCGCTGGCTCTTTCACTGACGCGCGGCGCGCCGCTCGGCCTCAGAACACCGCGCGGAAGGCGGCGACGAACAGCCAGATCACGGCGGCGATGAGCGCGAGGCAGAAGACGCCGGCGCCGGCGACGGCCGCCCAGTCCTTCCACGTCGCCTTGGCCCCGCGGGCGTGGCGGTCCTCGAGCAGCTCGAGGTTCTTCTTGTTGGCGCGGAACGCGAAGTCACCGAGGTCGCCGACGAGCGGGATCGCGCCGATGCCGACGTCGATGCCGAGGTTCATGAGCATCCGCGCGATGACGATCGGCGGCATCCCGGTGCGCGCGGCGGTGACGACGATGAACGTGCCGACGGCGGCGGTGACGAGATCGCCGAGCCAGGGCACGACGAAGCCGATGATCGGATCGAGCTGCCAGGTGTCGAGCGCCTTCACCACGGCGCGCGCGGCGGCGATGTCGCCGCGCGCGGCCGGAGGTGGAGCCGTGCGCACCGGGACGGACGACTCGGTCGAGCTGGCCATCGCGACAACATGGTCACGATGCCGCGCCGCGCAAGGGAGGCCGCGGGTGAGCGGCGATCACGCGAGGAGAAACGCGAGGATCTGGTTCGCCGCCGGCGCGTCGATGCGCCCGTCGCCGACCGCCGTCGCCGTGCGCAGGAGCTCGGCGTGCTCGAACCAGGCGCCGTGCGCCTTGCACGTGAGCGCGCGCGCCCCGAGCCGGCCGACCACACGGACGGAGAGCGCGCGGGCACACACCGGACACGAGCCGCGCAGCGCCGTCGCCGGCGTGGGTGCCGGGCGCGCCGCGAGATCGGTCGCGAGCGCGAGCGCCGTCGGACGATCGTGGACGAGCGCCGAGAGCTCCGGGGCCTCGACGAACACGCCGTGGCACTCGGGGCACGCGTCGAGATCGACCGCGCCGACCGCGCGCGGCTCGAGCCGGCCGCGGCA
>DDTA01000104.1:0-9551 GCA_002344285.1 Myxococcales bacterium UBA2376 | reverse complement strand
GCGTCGGGATCGAAGAGCACGCGGCCGGGCGGCGTGCCCTCGGCCCACTCGGGCTCCCGCTGCTCGACGGGACGGCCGCAGGTCACGCAGAACTCGTGACCGGCGAACAGCGTCTCGCCGCAGCAGCCGCAGGCGGTGGTGAAGAGGGCTTCGTGGCAGCCGCCGCACTCGCCGCTCGAGAGCGGCGTGATCGCGGCGCAGCTGGGGCAGGGGAGGGCCTCGTTGCGAGGCTGGAGTCGACGGGTGGAGGGGCGCACCTCTGCATGGTGTCCGTTCGCGGGCCGAGGTTGCGTGGCAGCGCACGGCAATCGCGGGATCACCCGCGCGTGGCTACGGCTTCTTCTGGGCCCGGGTCACCGTGTACGCGGTCATGTTCACGATGTCGTCGACGGTGGACTCGTTCTGGAGGAGGGAGACCGGCTTCGACACGCCGAGGAGGATGGGTCCGACCGCGGCAGCGCCGCCGAGGCACTCGAGGGTCTGATACGCCGCGTTCCCGGCGGCGAGGTTGCCGAACACGAGCACGTTGGCGTTGCGCGAGAGCGTCGAGAACGGAAAGGCTTCGCGGCGCCGCTCCTCGTCGAGCGCGATCTCCGGCTGCATCTCGCCGTCGAGCTCGAGCTCCGGCCGGCGCGCGCGGGCGATCGCGAGCGCGCGCTGGATGCGGTCGACGTCGCCGTGGCGGACGGAACCAAAGTTCGAGTACGAGATCATGGCGACGCGCGGCGTCACGCCGAACCCCGCGACGGCGTCGGCCATCTGCACGGCGATGTCGGCGAGCTGCGCGGGTGTCGGGTCGATGTTGAACACGGTGTCGCCGAAGAACTTCACCGAGTTCTGCAGCACCATCATGTACATGCCGACCGCGACCTCGACCCCGGGCGCCATGCCGAGCACCTGGAGCGCGGGGCGCACGCTGTCGGGGTACGTCCGCTTGAAGCCGCCGACGAGGCCGTCGACGTCGCCGGCCTCGAGCATCATCACGCCGAAGTAGTTGCTCTGGCGGACGAGGCTCCGCGCCTGCGGCAGCGTGACCCCTTTGCGGCAGCGCAGCTCGGCGAGCCGCTGGGCGTACCGCTCGGCGAGCGTCGACCACCCGGGCGCCACCGGATCGACGAGCTCGGCGCGCTCGAGCACGTCGAGGGAGGACTCCTTGCACAGCGCCTCGATCTCCGCGGTGCGGCCGAGCAGCACCGGGCGCGCGATGCCCTCGTCGAGGATCTGCTGCACCGCGCGCAGGACGCGCAGGTTGCCGGCCTCGGGGAAGACGATCCGGCGCGGGTCGGCCTTCGCGGTGCGCGACATGCCGCGCATGATCGAGTAGGCGGCGTTCGAGCTCTTGCGCATCAGCCGGTCGCGGTACTCGGCGGGATCGATCGGCGTGCGCGCGACGCCCGAGGTCATCGCGGCCTCCGCGACGGCGGGCGCGACCCACCACAGGACGCGCGGATCGAACGGCTTGGGGATGAAGTAATCGGGGCCGAAGCGGATGGGCTTGCCGCCGTAGGCCGCGACCACCGACTCGGGCACCGACTCGTGGGCGAGCTCGGCGAGCGCGCGGGCGGCGGCGATCTTCATCGCCTCGCTGACGCTCCTGGCGCGCACGTCGAGCGCGCCGCGGAAGATGTACGGGAACCCGAGGACGTTGTTGACCTGGTTGGGATAGTCGGAGCGCCCGGTCGCGACCAGCGCGTCGGGGCGGGCGGCGACGGCGTCGGGGTACGAGACCTCGGGGTCGGGGTTGGCGAGCGCGAAGATGATCGGGCGCGGCGCCATGGTGAGGAGCATCTCGGGCGTCACGACGCCGGCGACCGAGAGCCCCATGAACATGTCGGCGCCCTGCATCGCGTCGGCGAGCGTGCGCCGGCCGTCGTCGGTGATCGCGAAGCGGCGCTTGTGGCGGTTGAGGTCGTCGCGGCCCTCGTGCACGACGCCCTTCGAGTCGCAGAGGATCACGAGCTCGCGACGCACGCCGAGCGCGACGAAGAAGTCGACGCACGCGATGGCGCCGGCGCCCGCCCCCGACACGACGACGCGGAGGTCGGCGAGCGCCTTGCCGGCGAGGGTGGCGGCGTTGAGCAGGCCGGCGCCGGTGATGATCGCGGTGCCGTGCTGGTCGTCGTGGAACACGGGGATCGAGAGGCGCGCGCGCAGCTTCTCCTCGACCTCGAAGCACGCGGGCGCGGCGATGTCCTCGAGGTTGATGCCGCCGAACGTGGGCTCGAGCGCGGCGACGATGTCGACGAGCTTGTCGACGTCCTTCTCGGCGATCTCGAGATCGAAGACGTCGATGTCGGCGAACTTCTTGAACAGGCACGCCTTGCCCTCCATCACCGGCTTGCCGGCGGCGGCGCCGATGTCGCCGAGCCCGAGGACGGCCGTGCCGTTGGAGATCACGGCGACGAGGTTGCCGCGGGCCGTGTACTCCCAGCTCGCGTCGGGATCCTCCGCGATCGCGAGGCACGGCTCGGCGACGCCGGGCGTGTACGCGAGCGACAGATCCATCTGGCTCACGAGCGGCTTGGTCGGGACGACCTCGAGCTTCCCGCGCCGTCCACGGCTGTGATACGCGAGCGCGTCTTCCTTGCGACCCATGCGAGCGTTTGTACAACTGTTCGTCGTGGCGTGCGTGGCGGCGGGTTGCGCCTCGCGCGACGGCGCGACGCGTCGTGGCCTAGCGCGCTGGGAGCCCGGGCTCGCGCGCGCCGCCGAGGATCACGCCGCCGACATCGACGACGGGGCCCTCATGCGCGGTTCCGCACGGTGTGCGTGATCGACTTCGCCGCCGGGCACGTGTCCCTGGTACGGTGACGGGTAGACTTGGTCATGCGCCTCCTCGCCGTCGCCTTCGCCGCCGCCGTCGCGAGCCTCTCCGGCTGTCGGCGCGATCGACCGCCGGCGGCGCCGCAGCCCGGCGTGAGCTACGAGGCGTACATCACCGAGGCCGCGCGCCTCGACGCGGAGGCCACGCGCGAGGACGAGGCCGCCGAGGCGGCGGCCCAGCGGGGCGCGGACTACCAGTGCCAGACCGCGCCGGAGAGCGAGCAGACGACGACCGGCGGCGAGCGCCTGCACGGCACCCGGGTCTGCGACGACGTCGCGGCCGCCGACCGGCGCCGGCACGAGGCGCGGGCCAAGGAGCTGCGCGAGGCGGCCGACCGGGCGCGCGCGCGCGCGGGCACGTTGCTCGATGCCGATCGCATCGCCTGCCAGGGCCTCGCGTTCGATCGGCTGCGCGATCCGCCGCTGCGTCGGCTGGCGGCCCGGGCCGCCGTCGAGCGCGTCGATCGCGGCGCGCGCATCACGCTGTCGGGCGGTGACCTCGACGCCGGCGAGTTGCGCCGCGAGCTCGCCTGCCACCACGCGCGCGCCGCGCTCGGTGGCCACGATCCGGACTACATGCCGAGCGAGCCGGTCACCGTCGCGGGCGCGAGCTTCCGCGTCGAGGCCGTCGGCCCGGCGGTCGTGGTCACGGTCGTCGCCGGCGACCCCACGGCGATCGAGGTCGTGCGCCGCCGCGCCGAGGCGCTGGTCGGCCGCTGATCCCTCGTCTCACTTCTTGAGCGCGCCGGGCGGCAGCGGAGGCGGCGTCGTGACCTTCTTGTAGCGGGTCTTGATCTCCTCGACCTCGACCTTCACGGTGAGACCGCCGAGCGCGCTCGCCGGCAGCCCGAGCGCGGCGCACAGCTGCTGCAGGTAGTCGTCCTCGGCGAGGTCGAGCGTCTCGTCGGCCTCGTGCACGGCCGCGACCAGCGAGAGCAGGTGCTCGCGGTCGGCCGCCGGGTCGCCCTTGAAGGCCGCGGCCGATCGGGCGAGATCGAAGGCCTCGGGATCGAAGGTGTCGATCTGCATCTCGAGCTCGGTCGGGATCTTGCCGTCGAGCATGTAGGCGAGCAGCTCCTGGACCCGCTCGGCCTCGCGGTCGTCGAGGTGCTGGTCGGCGTAGGCCGCGCCCAGGAGGAGGTCGATGAGTGCCTGGGTCCGGTCGGTGGCGGCCATTGTCGCGAGGGTAACCCATTCTCTGGCCTGACAGATCTCCGACGCTCGGCGTGAAGAACGCGTGAAGCCGTGGCGCCGCCAGGGGGGAGGTGATGTGATCGCGACCATGGTCCCCGGTTGCCCGCGCTGCGGCGATTCGCCAAGCGTCGGTGTCCTCTGCGCGGCGTGCGCGGGAGCGATCACACCGCGTGACGGCTTCCTGCCCGATCACGTGCGGGCGACGCGCGAGCGCACCGACGCCGCCGGCTGGCTGGTCGACGGCTTCGGCGTCGCGCATCCGATCGGCGTGAACGCGACGGTCGGGCGTGGACCGACCGGCGACCTCGTCGTCCTCGACGGCTCGGTCTCGCGCGATCACGCCGAGCTCACGCGCGGCGAGGGCGGCTGGCAGCTGCGGGATCTCGGCAGCCGCAACGGCACGCAGCTCGATGGCCAGCGCGTCAACGGGCGCGCGCTCCTGCCGCGGCGCGCGCTCGTGCGCTTCGGCGACATCGCGTTCGTGTTCATCGGCGACGCCGTGTCGCTGCCCGATCCGGGCATCCGCTCCATCGCGACCGGGCACGCCGCCGGCGACGCGGTCTTCCGCTACACGATGCGCGGCGAGCACGTCGAGCTGTGCCTCGTCGGCGCGCGCGACGACACGCAGGCGGGCGGCGCCTTGCTCTACCGGCCGCACGGGCAGACGGCGTGGGCCGAGCTGAGCCTGCCGCCGCTCGAGTTCCAGCTCCTGCGCATGCTGGGCGACCGCGCGCTCGCCGACAGCGCGGGGCCGGCGAAGGTGCGCGGGTGCGTGCCCACGCGGCAGCTGGCGAGGGAGCTGCCGTTCCAGTCGCGCTACGCCAACGAGGAGAACGTGCGCCAGGTCGTGCGCCGCGTGCGCGCGAGCCTGACCAGCATCGGCGGCGACGGGCTGGTCGAGGCAGTGCCGGGGCGCGGCTACTACCTCACCTGGTCTGTGACTTCCTGATCAGCCGACCTCGCCCGAGGTCGTCGCGCGCGCCATCAGATCGACCGTGATCGTGCGCGGGCCGGCGGCGCCGCCGCTCGCCTCCGGCTTGCGCCGCTCGGCGAAGCTCGTCCACCACGCGAGCGCCTCGTCCTCGCTCCACCGTGCGGCCTCGGGCACGAGCTCGAGCGCGGCGCGCAGCGCGCGGGCGCTCTGGGGCCGCGCCGCGGGATCCTTGGCCAGGCAGGCGAGCACGACGGCCTCGAGCTCGGGCGAGATCGGGCGATCGGTGCGCTGCGAGGGTGGCACCGGGGTCTCGTGCACGTGGGCGAGGCAGAGCTGCGCCACCGACGTCCCGTCGAACACGCGCTGGCCGGTGAGGAGGAAGTAGGCGACGGCGCCGACGCCGTAGAGATCGCTCTTCGGCCCGACGTCGCCGGGGCTCGTGATCACCTCGGGCGCGAGGTACGCGGGCGTGCCGAGCACCGCGGGCGCGCCGCTCGCTCCCTCGCCGCCGCGCTCGACCTCGATGACGAGCCCGAAGTCGAGGACCTTGACCACGTCGGGCTGGTTGCCGCGCTGGCAGAGGATCACGTTGGCCGGCTTCACGTCGCGGTGGGTGAGGCCGCGGCCGTGCGCCTCGTCGAGGGCGCCGCAGATCTGCCGCAGCACGTGGACGGTGCGCGGCGCCGACAGCGGGCCATCGAGGTGGACCAGCACCTCGAGATCGACGCCGTCGACGTACTCCATCGCGTAGTAGAAGACGCCGTCGGGGCTCCGGCCGTAGTCGTAGATCGCGACGGTGTTCGGGTGGGTGAGCTGGCTCATGTGCTGGACCTCGCGCTCGAAGCGGGCGAGGTCGTCGGCGCCGTGCTTCTCCGGCGGCAGGAGCTTCACCGCCGTCGGGCGGCGCAGGAGCGCGTGGCGCGCGTGGTAGACCGCGCTCATCGGGCCCCTGGCGATGAGCCCGGTGAGCGTGTACTGGCCGAGCTGACGCGCCTGCCGCAGGTCGGCGCGCAGGCCGTAGATGACGCGCGAGCCGGTGGTCGCGAGGAGCGTCGCCATGCCCGAGAAGAGGACGACGCCGATGACGAACGGCACTTCCGGAACCTCCAGCTGCTCCGGGTGCTCGACCGCCATGCCGACGCCGGCGACGAGGAAGGGGACGTACGACACCGCCCCGGTGACCAGGGTGCGCCGGCCGGTCGACGGGACGATGAGCGCGCGCGAGAAGACGGTGAACGTGTGCCAGATGAAGGCGGCCCACACCGCCGCGCGCTGCTCGGAGTTGACGTAGGCGGAGAGGCCGAAGACGCCGCCGATGCAGAGCACGATGACCGCGTCGAGGCGATAGAGCACCTGGATCGCGATCGGCCGGCGCATCGCGATGCCCCAGATCGCCCCGAGCGCGGCGAGGCCGACGAAGGCGAAGCGGTGGACCAGGTCGGCCCCGAGCGGGCGGGTGTCGGGGTAGAGCTCGTACAGCGCGAGCACGAACCCGAAGAGCGCGACGCACACCCAGAAGATGAGGCCCGCCATGAGCCGCAGCCGTTGCTGGACGTGATCGCGGATCTCGTCCGCCGTGGCCGCGGGGATCCACGGCACGCGCGCGTTGCGCGCGCTGCGTGAGAGCCGTGCCGGTTCGGAGCGCCCCACGGGTCGATTGTACGGGTTAACGCGGACCTCACCCCGCAGGCATGGGTAGTTCACGCGCGCGCAGGCCACAACGGAGCATGACGTGCCGACTCGTGGTCGGAGCGGTCCTCGCCACCGGCGTGGCGAGCGCGCGCGCCGACGATCCGCAGGCGGCGACGCGCACCGGCGTGGTCGACGCCGAGCGACCGCGGCGGTCCGACGCGTCGTGGCGCGAGATCATGCGCGGGCCGTACCACTCGTCGCGGCTGTTCGCGACGCCGGTCGCCGACACCGTCGGGCCGTACATCCTCGCCGTCAGCTACGACGGCAGCCTGCTCGAGAACCCGGGCGTGCTGTCCTCGGCGGGCGTGGTCGCGATCGGGTTCGGCGACATCGCACAGCTCGAGTACCGGCACACCTCGGCGATCAGCCTCGACGAGGTCCAGGCCCCGGTGCCCGCGGTCGGCGTGCAGCTCGAGGCGCCCTTGCCCGACCGGCCGGCGTGGCCGGCGATCGCGCTCGCCTTCCGGCTCGGCGTGCCGCGGCACCAGGTGCGCGGGGCGACGACGATCGACGAGCGGGTCACCGACCTCTACCTGGTCGGTCGGCAGCGCCTGCCCGGCCGGCTGGCGGCGGTGACCTTGCACGGCGGCGTGCGCATGAGCTCGGCCGAGCTCGCGCTCGGCGGCGACGCGAGCGGGGAGGCGCGGCGCCGGCTCCTCCTGCCCGCCGGCGGTGTGGCCATCGCCGTCGGCGATCACTCGATCGGCATCGTCGAGGCTGGCCTGGCGCCGTCGTTCGATCGCGATCCCGTGGGCGCGCCGATGATCGGCGCCGGCGTGATCGGGCGGCTCGGGGTGCGCTGGTACCTGCACCCGGCGTTCTCGTTCGACGCGAGCGTCGGCTACCAGATCGACGACGCGACGTCGCCGGCCGGCGTGCGCTCGGTCGTCGACTGGGATATCCGCCTCGGCGGTGAGCTGTTCGTGCCGTGGGGCGCGATCGCGTGCCGCAGCGCGGGCCTGTTCTGCAGCTAGCGAGGAGCACCATGCGTCATCCGTCCGTCATCACGTTTTCCATCGCGGCGTCCTGGGTCATCGCAGCGCAGGCGTGGGGGCAGCCGATCCCGCCGGTGCCGCTGCCGCCGCCGCCGCCGGCGCCGGCGCCGCAACCGGAACCGGATCCGGAACCCGATCCGGCGCCGCGACCGGATCCGGATCCGGTCACGGAGCCGAACCCAGCTCCGGTCTCGGAGCCGACGCCGCTGCCGGCGTGGGGGGCGCGCGCGGGCGACGCCATCGAGCGCGCGATCACGCCCGACCCGTCGACGCCGCCGCGCAGCGAGATGCACTTCCCGCTCGTCTTCACCGCGCCGAGCGGACGCATGCTGCCCGCCGCGGTCGTGTGGTCGAGCTCCGGCGTCCACACCGGTGGAGGGGCCTACGGCGACCTGTTCGTCGGCCTCGGCGACGTCGCCGAGTTCGGCGTCGGGCTCACCGATCTCGTCCGCGTGCGCCCGGTGCCCGGCGAGGATCCGGTCCCCGTCGAGCCCTTCGCGCATGCGTCGTTCAAGATGGGCGTCGCCGAGCACCGCTTCGTGCGCCACCAGCCGGCGCTCGCGCTCGCCTTCCGCAAGTCGTTCGAGCACCGGTCCGGCACGGCCAGGCTGCGCACGGCCGCGCTCTACCTGATGGCGAGCAAGAGCCTGGGCAGCCGCGTCTCGGTGCACGGCGGCGCCGTCCTGTGGGACGCGTCGATCCGGGAGCCGATGGCCGACGCCTTCTTCTTCCACGATCAGGGGCTCGGCGAGCAGGTCCGCCCGGTGCTCGCGATCGAGGCCGAGCCGATCGAACGCTCGTCGATCATGGTCGAGCTCAACTACGTTCCGGAGCTGACGCGCGCACCGGCCGACATCCGGCTCTCGGCGATGCTGACCTGGGGCGTGCGCTACCGCATCACGTCGCTGTTCGCGTTCGAGTCCGGCGTGCGTGTCCAGGGCATCGACGAGGCCAACCTGCTCGACGCCCAGATCTTCGGCCAGCTCTCGTGGGGGAGCGATCGCCTCCGCCGCGCCATCGACAGGCTGCGCTGAGCGCCTGCCATGCCCCGGGCGCTGCCCGTCCTCGTCATGATCGTCGTCGCGCTCGCCGGCCGCGCCGCGGCGGCGCAGCCGGGGGCGGCGCCGCGTCCGCCGACGTCGCCCCGCATCGTGCACGCGCCGACCGCGTGGCTCCAGCCGGCGCGCCAGCTCCACGTCGCGTTCGGGACCAGCCACCGCCTGGCGCCGTCGGCGAGCGTGGCGTTCGGCGTCGGTGGCGTCGCCGAGGTCGACGTCGAGCTCACCGATCGCCTGGTCGCGTGCCCGGGCTGCGGCGAGGAGCGGGAGGCCACGAACTTGTTCGCGGCGACCGCGCTGTTCAAGATGGGGCTGGCGACGAGCGCCGCGCGCGACTGGCGTCTCGGCGCGGCGCTCGGCTTCCGCCGCACCATCGCGACGCGCGCGGTGGCGGCCGGCGGCCGCGACGCCGAGCTCGCCGCGGCGCAGCTCTACCTCGTGGGCGGCCTGCGCTGGCGCGGCGCCGCCGGCGAGCTCGACGTGCACGGCGGCGCCGAGCTGTTCGACGCCGCCCATGGCGACGCGCGCATCGCGCACACGGCGGCGCGCGCGCTCCGGCCCGTCGCGGGGCTGGCGTGGACGCCGCCGCCGTACCCACGCACGTCGATGGTGGTCGACGTGGCGTGGGCGCCGGAGGTGAAGGACGGTCCGCCGCGCCTCGCCTGGGTCGTCGGCTGGGGTGTGCGTTACCAGGCGCTCTCGTGGGGGGCGATCGAGCTGATCGTGCGCCAGCGCGAGGACGAGGTGCTCGGCGACTCGACGGTGATGGTGCGCGTCGCCGGCGCGCTGTCGCTCGGCAGGCCGCTCGGCGCCGGCCTGCGGTGAGGGGGAGCCGGAGAGGGAGAGGGAGAGGGA
>DDTA01000102.1 GCA_002344285.1 Myxococcales bacterium UBA2376 | reverse complement strand
GTCGGCGCAGCCGCTCGACGCGGTCTGGACGCTCGAGCACGCGGGGATGACGCGCACGATCCGGGTGCACGTGCCGGCGAGCTACGATCCGACGCGGCGCACGCCGGTCGTCCTCGACTTCCACGGGTACACGATGTCGGCGCAGGCGCAGGAGGACATGACGCGGCTGCCGGCGAAGGCGGACGCGGAGGGCTTCATCAGCGTCACGCCCGACGGCACCGGCGCCTTGCGCGGCTGGATCGGCGGGGCCTGCTGCGGCACGCCGGCGCAGACCGGCCTCGACGACGTCGGCTTCGTCGCGAGCTTGCTCGATCAGCTGGAGGCCCGGCTCTGCGTCGACCCGCGGCGCGTGTACGCGACCGGCTTCTCGAACGGTGGCTTCCTCTCGCATCGCCTCGCGTGCGAGCTGTCGGATCGCATCGCCGCGATCGCGCCGGTCGCGGGCATGATGGGCATCGACGACTGCAGCCCGTCGCGACCGGTGCCGGTGATGCACTTCCACGGCACCGCGGACACGATCGTCCGCTACGACGGCGGCGGCACGACCGGTTATCGCTCCGCCGCGGAGACCGACGCCGGCTGGGCGATGCGCAACGGCTGCGACGCGGCCACCGTCGAGAGCTTCGCCAACGGCGACTCGCGATGCGCGACGCACACGGGCTGCGACGGCGGGAGCGAGGTCACGCTGTGCACGGTGACCGGCGGCGGCCACACGTGGCCGGGGGGCGGGTACTTCCCCGCCGGGCACATCACGATGGATCTCTCCGCGACGGACGCGATGTGGACGTTCTTCGTCGCCCACCCGATGCCGACGTCGACGTCACCGTCGCCGTGAACGCCGCCGTCATTGGCCGTGCGTCTCGCGGAACTTTCCGTGCTCGTCCGACGCTTCGTCGCCGTCGGTGATGTGACTGACCGAGATGATGCGGCGTTCGATCACGACGAGCGTGATCCCGAGCAGCAACGCCCACGGCCAGCTCATCACGCCGGCGATCACCGCCAGCGCGAGGACGAGCACACCGAAGTAGAGAAAGAGGAACATGTGGAGCCGCCCTTCGCCCGAAACCGTACCCCTCGAGCGCGAATGGACCAGATGACATGATCCGTGTTTTCCGGCTTACAACTGCGTTAGGATCACTTCGTCGTGCCCGAGCCGTCGAACCCGCCGCTTCGTCGTTGCTGTGTCGACGGTTGTCGACGGACCGTGCAGTGCGAGTGTCCGCTGTGCGGCGTGCCGCTGTGCGAGACGTGCAGCCGCACGAGCAACTCGCACACGTGCGCGCCGCAGCCGCCGCGACGCCATCCCGCCGCGCGGGTGTAGGCGCACGGACCACGCGAAGGACTCTGAGGTGCGAGGCTCGCTCGTTCGTTCGAGTGGCGGCGAGGCGTGCGGTGCGCGTACGATGGCGGTGATGCCCGCTACACCGACCAGGGGGGGAGGTGGCCATGCTCCCGCCGAGCCGCGCGCGGAGCATTCGATCGACATCGACGACATCGACGATGTCGACTTCGAGCTGGCCGACGTCATCCAGCCGCCGTCACCACCGGAGCCGCCGACCCTGGCCGCGGGCAGCGAGCTGCGTCGCCGCATCGTCGACGAGCAGGGCGTGCCGAGCGGGCTCGACCTCGAGCTGATCGCCTACCTGCTCGACATCGACGCGCCCGGCGACGCCTCTTCCCAGAGCTGAGGCTGACCGGGCTCGCGCCCGACGACCACGTCGTTGATCGGCAGGACGGCCTCGCCGGCGGGATAGCCGTAGCTGACCCAGCCAGTCGACGTGTCCTCGCTGCCCCAGCCCCAGACCCAGACGCCGAACGGGGCCTCCGAGTCCATGACGCGCACGCCGTTGTTGCAGCCGTTCTGCGGCTGGAAGTGATCGACGAGGCGCACGTACGCGATCTCGTACTCGCCCGCGGTGCCGACCGGCGACCAGCCGAGGATCGGGCCGCCGAGGCAGTCGAGCGTGACGTCGGCGAAGGCGCCGTCCTTCCGCTTGCGCACGACGGTGAGCACCGTGAACGGGTACGTCGGATCGGTGAAGAAGACGTAGTGCGAGAGGTACTGCAGCGGCGGGACGAGGCGGACGAAGTCGGGGTCGCCCCAGCCGCCTTCGCCCTGCTCGCCGGCGCCGGTCATGTACGTGAACATGAGGAACGGGTGATCGGCGTCCTGGCTCCGCACCGTGAACGGCCCGCTGGTGCGGATCTCGTGGAGCTGGCCGAGGTTCACGGTCGCCGGGCCGGTGTCCGCGGGCTCGTAGCTGAGCTGCGTCCCGTCGACGGCGCCGATGATGCGATACACGCGCGGGTCGGGCGAGCCGGCGGGCTTGCGATCGGGGTGCGGCGCGGCGACGTACTCGGAGCCCAGCGCGCGCACCGGCGCGAGCATCTGCTCGCCGTGATCGCCGCAGCAGCGATCGATCGACATGATCTGGTGGCCGCCGAACACGCCGATCGGCTTGTTCGACTCGATCGGGCTGCCGGTCAGCGGGTTCGCCTGCGTGATCTGCGCGTGCTGCCCCTGGTTCAGCATGATCGTGTACGGCGTGCCGGCGTTGCCGGCGGGGAGCCCGCCGCCGCCGGCGATCGCCGACGTCGGGCGGATCGTCACCATCGTCGCGTCCTCCTTGGCGACGATGTTGTACGAGGGACCCATCGCGATCGGGATGGGCGGCGCCGGCTGATCGTAGGCGCTGACCGCGACGTAGTTGGTGCCCCACGCGCTCGTCGGCAGGAGCAACGTCGCGCCGGTCGCCGCCGCGGCGCCGCCGCCGTACGGCAGCATCTGGTACGCGACCACCGGCTGATCGGTCGTGAGGTGGAAGGCCCAGCCGAAGCCGGGGCCCGAGATCTGCGCCTCGGTGCCGATGGCGGCGCCGCCGATCGCCGCCGGGCAGGCGACGTTCATGAAGCCTGGCGCGTAGGCGAGGAAGATGATCGCGACCTGACCGGGCGGCAGCCCGGCGACTGGATCGTATGCGCCGTAGGTGAGCGCCTGGCCGTTGCCCGACGGCAGCTTGGCCCACCGGCCGAGATCGATCGGCTGACCGTTCCACGTCATCGTCATGCGCGCGGGCGCGCGCGAGACGTTGGCGACGAACATCGTGTAGCAGGCGTCCTGCGGCGGCCCCATCGCCGCGTCCATGTCGACGCCGTAGTACTCGCAGCCGACCGACGAGTGGTTGCGCTCGGCGGCGAGACACGGGTCGGAGCAGACGCCGTTGCCGCACGCCATGTCGATCGGGCAGTCGAAGAGGTTGCCCTCGCAGTCGACGTAGCCGGTGTTGTCGGGGGTGCAGCGTGGGCACGCCGCCACGCCGCCATCGCCCCCGCCGTCGTCGTCGTCGTCGCCGCGCACCGAGGGACCACATGCGACCAGCAGCCACAGTCCGATCACCGGGAACGCGAGGCGCTTCATGGTCCGCAACCTACGCCTTCGCACGTCACCAGGTTGGTACGTTGGCTGTCATCGCCGACGTGCAACCTCCCGTGGGCAAACGCCTACCGCGGTCGACCGTGACCGGCGCCGCACTGCGAAATGCCAACCGCTGCAGAAGCGTTAGGATCTCCAGATGACACCCCGCGACTTCATCCGCGAGCCGGCGCCCTGGGCGCCGCTCGCCCAGCCTGGAAAGGCCACCTTCAGCGAGCTGCAGGAGCTCCTCGACGACCACCGCGACGTCGCGCTGGTCGGCCAGGACGACCAGGAGATGGGCCCGTACACCCGGTGCATCATCGTCCCGCAGGTCGACGTGCCCCGCTTCCGTGGCAACGGTTTCCGTCCGCTGACGCGCCACGAGTACGAGCAGACCTGGGCGAAGCCCGATCCGTACATCGGCGCGACCGACTGAGCTCACCGGCGGTCTAAGCTGCCGGGATGAGCGACGCGCTCACGATCCGCCTCGCCGTGCGCGAGGACCTCGCGGCGATCGTCGCGATCTCCAACCTGGCGGCCGAGCGCACACCGGCCAACTTCGCGACCGAGCCCGAGCCCGAGCGCCAGTGGCTGGTCACGTGGGAGGCGACCCGCGCGCACCACCCGTGGCTGGTCGCGGTCGAGCGCGAGCGGGTGGTCGCCTTCGCGAAGTCGGGGCCGCACCGCGCGCGCGGCGCGTACGCGTGGACCGCCGAGGTGTCGGTCTACGTCGACCCGCCGGCGCACGGGCGCGGCGTCGGCGCAGCCCTCTACGCGCGCCTGATCCCGCTCCTGCGCGCGCAGGGGTACGTGACGCTCCTGGCCGGCATCGCGACGCCGAACCCGGCGAGCGAGCGGCTGCACGAGAAGGTCGGCTTCGTCCGCTGCGGTACCTATCACCGCGCGGGCTGGAAGCTGGGCGCATGGCACGACGTCGGCTACTGGGAGCTGCACCTGCGCGACGGCGAAGCCGCGCCGGCGCCGGTCCGGCCCGTCGCCGACGTCTGGTGAAACTGATACGGTTCGCGCGAGGAGTGATGGCGACGCGCACCGAATCCGACAGCCTGGGTCCCGTCGAGGTGCCGGCGGAGCGCTACTGGGGCGCGCAGACGCAGCGGTCGCTCGAGAACTTCCCGATCGGCACGACCCGGATGCCGCTCGCGATCGTGTACGCGCTCGCCGCGGTCAAGCGGGCGGCGGCGCGCGTGCACCGCGCGGCCGGTCGCCTCGACGACGCGCGCGCGGACGCGATCGAGGCCGCGGCGACCGAGATCGCGGCGGGGGCGCGTGACGACGACTTCCCGCTGGTCATCTGGCAGACCGGCTCGGGCACGCAGACCAACATGAACGTGAACGAGGTGATCGCCGGGCGGGCCAACGAGCTCCTCGGCGCCGGGCGCGGCGGCAAGCAGCCGGTGCACCCCAACGATCACGTCAACCTCGGGATGTCGTCGAACGACGCCTTCCCGACGGCGATGAACGTCGCGCTCACGCTCGCGCTCGAGGACCGCGTGCTGCCGGCCCTGCGCGCGCTGGCGGGCGCGCTCGAGGACAAGGCGCGGGCGTGGGCGAGCATCGTCAAGCTCGGCCGCACGC
>DDTA01000210.1 GCA_002344285.1 Myxococcales bacterium UBA2376 | reverse complement strand
ATCGTGGCTCGCGCGCTCGCGCCGTCGCCCGCCGATCGCTACGCCGACGCGGCCGACCTCGCCGCCGACCTGGCCCGCTACCTCGACGGCGGCCGCGTGCTCGCGCACCGCGATCGCCTCCGCGATCGCGCGGCGCGCGTGATCCGTCGCCACCCGGGCGCGCTCGCGGTCGGCGTGCTCGGGCTCACCGCGGTCGCCCTGGTCGCGATCGTGCTCGGCACGCAGGCCAGCCGGCGCGCCGGAGAGGCCCGTCGTTCGCGCGCCGAGGCGCGTGACGCGTTACGGACCATGGTCGTGGCGAGCGCGGGCGCGGCGGTGGTCGCCGATCGCCGCGTCGACGCCACGGCGCTGGCCGCGCAGGCCCGCGAGCTCGGCGACGACGCCGCGGCCGCCGGCGTCCTCGCGGCGTTCGCGGCCGCGCCGCCCGTCGTCGAGCGCTTCCTCGGCGCGGAGGCCAGCTGCCGCACGCTCGACGTCCGCGGCGACGGCGCGCGGCTCTGCGTCGCCGANNGGCTCGAGCTCGGCGGCCTGCCGCCGACCGCGGCCCGCTTCCTCGCCGACGGGGGCGCGATCGTCGTCTCCGCCGGCCCGTCGGGCAACGTCGTCTTCCGCGTCGACGCGCGCCGCGCGGTCGTCGGTCGCCACGATACGACCGGCGGCGCGCCGTCGATCGACGAGGCCGCGGGCTGGGCGATCGTCGGCGCCGCCGAGTTCTACCTGGCGGTGTCCCCCGACGGCGCCGCGCGCTCGGTGCGACCGTGTCCGCCGGGGCTGCGGATCCTGATCGTCGCCGCGCACCCTGCATCGACGCCGGCGGCCCCGGCCACCGCGACCCTGTGCTCGGATCACTCGATCGTGCTCGACGGACCCGCCGGCCCGCGCCGCCAGCGCTGGCCGGAGCTCGACGCACGCGTGCCAGGCGCGCTCGCCGGCTACGTCGACGGGGACCACTTCGTCATCGGTGGGGTCGACGGCCGTGTGGCCATGGTCGCGCTCGCCGACGGCCGCGTCCTCCATGCCGGGTCATCCCCGGTCGGGCCGGTGACGCGCATGACCGCCGGTCCCGGTGGCGACGCGATCGTCGTCGGCGACGACGGCGTCGGCCTGTGGCGGCCGCTCCATGGTTCGTGGCGACACGTCGTCGGCCGCGAGCGAGCCGTCGACGCATCGCTCGCCGGCGCGCGCGTCGTCGCGTACGGCGCCGGCGAGCTCCACGCGTGGGACCTGGTCGCCGGCGCCGGCGTACATCGCGTCGCCACGCTCGGTGGCCTCGGCGCGGTCGCGTGGTCCCCCGACGGCGCGCTGGTGGCGTTCGGTGGCGGCGATGGCGTGGTGCACGTGCTCGAGCTCGCGAGCGGACGGCTGCGCCGCGTGGCCGTCGCCTCGCAGGTCGTCAAGTCGCTCGCGTTCAGCGCCGACGGTCGTACGCTGGTGGCCGGGGTGGCCGCCGATGCCGGCGTGCGCGTGATCGAGCTCGCGCACCTCACGGTGCGCGGAACGGTGCCGGACGCGTCCTGGCGCGTGAGGCGGCTCGCGTTCCTCACCCCCGATACCCTCCTCGCGATCGGCTGGCACAGCACGCCGTTCACGTTCCCGCTCGCGGGGGGCGAGGCACGGCCGCTGCCGGAGCGGGCCGCGATGCTCGTCGATCTCGTGGCGGCGCGCGAGATCGGGGCGCCCGTCCTCGCCCTCGACACCGAAGGTGGAATCCATCGCTTCCGCGCCCCTCCCGGGAGCGAGCCGGTGCTCGATGCGCTGCGGCCCGCACCCGGTGCGGTCGTGATCGCGGGCTCCGGCGACGGCCGCGTGGCCGCGTTCGTCGACGCGCATGCCGCGCAGATCGAGCTGCGCGACGTCGAGCGCGACGTGACGCTCGGCCGCCTCGCCGCGCCGGCCGGCGAGCTCGAGGACGCCGCGCTCGATCACGACGGCGCGCGCCTCGCGCTCGCGCGCGTCGACGGCACCGTCGAGGTGTGGGACACGCGCACGCGTCGCCGCACGCTCGTGCTGCGCGCCCACGACGGGCGCGCCGCCGCGGTCGCGTTCTCCCCCGACGGTTGCACGCTCGCGACCGCCGGCTGGGACGCCTCGGCGCGCTTGCTCGCCCTCTGTGCCGGGCCGGCGCAGCCGGGTGCGTTGCAGTAGATCTTGCCGGGCGCGACCGCGCCGTCGGCGCCGACGTCGACGATGATGATGTATCCGCTGCCGCCTTCGCCCGCGCACGGATCCTCGGGATCGGGCGCCGACGGCCGGGTGAACACCGACCACTGGCACTGCCACGCCCCCTCCTCCTGCGCGGTGCACGCGAAGCTCTCGTCGACGGCGTTGCCGCCGTCACCGCCGCCGACCAGGGCGTCACGCTGGGCCGCGAAGTGCGCGTCCATCGTCGTCTCGGCGTCGACACCGCACGCCTCCACCCCCGCCGTCGCGGCGAGCGCCGCCTGCACCGCGGCCTCGGCGAAGGGGGTCGCCGGATCGTCGGCGATGCCACCCGCCGGCACGGCGCCGCCGTCGCCCCCCGACGACAGCGGCGGCGTGACGGGGGCGCGGGAGGAGCCGCCGCACGCACCGGCGAGCGCGGCGGCGGCGAAGCTCAGCGACAGGACGATCCCGGTTCTCATCGAGAGCTTCACGCTACGTCAGCTGCGGGAGTCGGCGATCTCATCCCGATCTCAGCGCGCTGCCCGGTCGAGGTCCAGGCCGGCGACCCCTTCGTGCGCGAGCTCGCTGTCGTCTGGCTCGAACGCCTCATCCATGTCCCTCGGTCTACGCCGCGCTATCGCCCCTTCCACACCGGCGGCCGCTTCTCGACGAAGGCGGTGGCGCCCTCACGCGCGTCCTCGCTGGCGAAGACGGGCAGCCCGAGCGTCATCGAGATCTCCCAGGTTCGTTCCGTGTCGGCGTCGCGCGTGTCACGGACGATGCGATACGACGCGCGCACGGCGAGCGGACCGTTGCTCGCGATGCGCGCCGCCAGCGCGAGCGCCTCGCGCTCCACGTCGGCCGCCGGGACCACGCGGCTGACGAGCCCTGCGCGCTCGAGCCGTTCGACCGCGATCGCGTCGCCGGTCAGCGCGAGCTCGAGCGCGAGCTTCTCGCCGACCAGCCGCGGCAGCTCGACCAGGCCGCCGCCGAGCGCGACCAGCGAGCGCTTGACCTCGGGCAAGCCGAGCCTGGCGCCAGCGGCGGCGACCAGCAGATCGCACGCCAGCGCGATCTCGAACCCGCCGGCCAGCGCGTCGGAGTGGATCGCCGCGACGAGCGGCTTCGTGCGCCGTCGCCGCACCAGCCCGGCGAAGCCGCCGCGCTCCGTCGCCATCTCCCCGCCGCGCCCGGCGGCGACCAGCTTCAGATCGGCGCCGGCGCAGAAGATCGGGCCGGCGGCGGCGAGGACGCCGCACACCAGCGCGTCGTCACCCTCGAGCGTGTCGATCGCCGCCTCGAGGCCGGTCGCGATCGCGCCGTTGACCGCGTTGCGCGCCTCCGGGCGATTGAGGCGGATGACGAGCACGTTGCCGTGTCGTTCGGTGAGGATGGCCGGCTGGTCACTCATGCCGGGACGATACCGTGCGTCAGGCCGTCACGGCGCCGCACGGATCCGGAGAGGCACGGTCGCATCGGCCGGATGCACGCGCGTTAGGGGAAGTTCGACGCGGTCAGCCGCCTCCGTCCTGGCGCGGTGGTAGCCAGGTTCGGTGCGGATCTGGATCTCGAGCGTCCTGGTTCTCGGTCTCCTGGCCTGCGGCGACTCGGTCGCCCCGGACGAGTCCGGCGACGCCGCCGGCTCGCCCGACGCCGCCGTCGACGCGAACGACTCCGCGCTCGGCGACATCGCCGACGAGCTGCGAGGCATCCCCGGGCTGACGGTCGAGGAGCGGTCGACGACGCAGGAGGGATACCGCTTCTTCGTCCTGACCTACGATCAGCCGGTCGACCACGCCGACCCCGAGGGGGCCCGCTTCCCGCAGCGCATGACGCTGCTCCACCGCGACTACGCGGCGCCGGTCATCGCGCACAACAGCGGCTACAACGTGTCGACCCGGGGCACGCGCTCGCAGCTCACCGTGCTCACCAGCGGCAACCAGCTCTCGATGGAGCACCGCTACTTCGCGCCGTCGCGCCCCGTTCCGGCGGACTGGACCAAGCTCACCATCGCGCAGGCCGCCGGCGATCAGCACCGCATCACCCAGGCGCTCAAGGCGCGGATCTATCGCGGCAAGTGGCTGACGACCGGCGCCAGCAAGGGCGGCATGACGTCGCTCTTCCATCGTCGCTTCTTTCCCGACGACGTCGACGGCACGGTCGCCTACGTCGCGCCCATCGACTACCCCGAGGACGCGGTGCAGTCGGCGACCAACCGCTACATCGTGTTCCTGGAGAACGTCGGCACCGACCCCGCGTGCCGGCAGAAGCTGAAGGACTTCCAGAACACGGTGCTCGCGCGCCGCGAGGCGATGAAGACGCGCATGCGCGCCGAGGCCGCGTTCACGATCCTCGGCGAGGATCGCGCGCTCGAGTTCGCCGTGGTCGAGCTGCCGTTCATCTTCTGGCAATACGGCAACCAGTCGCGCTGCGCGCAGATCCCCGGCGCCGGCGCCACCGACGCGGCCGTCTTCTCGTTCCTCGACGCGACCGCCGGCGTCGCGTCGTACGGCGACGAGAGCCTGACCTCGTTCCTGGCCTACTACCACCAGAGCGCGACCCAGCTGGGCTACCCCGCCGCCGACGAGAGCTACCTCGTCGGCCTCATGCACCCGGGCGAGGACACCGCACGCGCGTACGTCCCGCCGGCGATCCCGACGCCCCCCTACGACGAGGGCGCCGCGATGCGCGACGTGCAGACGTGGATCGCGGGGAGCGGCGAGCGCATCATGCTCATCTACGGTCAGAACGATCCGTGGACCGCCGGTGCGGTCGAGCTCGGCGCGGCGACCGATTCGTACCGGTACGTCGCGCCCAACGGCAACCACGGCGCGTCGATCACGTCGCTCGGCGACGCGGACGAGGCCGCCGCGCGGGCGACGGTCCTCCGCTGGGCGGGCCTGCCCGCCTCCGGCGCGATGGCGCGCGCGCGCCTCGAGACCGGCGAGCGCACGCTCGAGCAGGAGGAGCTCGAGCTGCGCCGCCCGCGCTGACGCTCAGTTCTCCGTCGGCTCGTCCCCGGGCGTCGCCGCCGGCGCGCCGCCCAGGTTCAGCGCCGCCCGGATCGCGGCGGCGCGTTCGCGGGTGATGCCGAAGGCGACCACGAACAGCCCGAGCACGTTCTTCTCGGCCTGGACCTGCTCGCCATCGGAGAACATGATCGTCGCCATCGTGAACACGACCTTCTCGCGCAAGGGCTGGGAAGGCAGCCGGGTCGCCAGGGTCTCGACGTAGGCGTGGACCTCGGCCGGCGTCTTCAGCGACCCCAGCCGTTCACGCGCGCCGGCGATCATCGCGACCAGGACGCCGCGCTCCACGCCCCAGGGCAGCCCGAGGACGATCTCGTCGAAGCGTCGCTCCTCGGCGGCGGTGACCTTGCCGTCGGCGATCATGCCGACCACCATCGCCTCCAGCACGGCCAGGCGCTGGGCGTCGTCCATGGCCGCGAAGTCGGACTCGTCGAGGTGCATCCGCCGGTTCTAGCACGCGGTCATTCGACCCAGCCCGGCAACAGGGCGTCGGTCAGGCGTTCGGGGCGCACCACACCCTCCTCCGTGAAGTAGCGGTCGGCGGCCGCCCGGAGCTCGTCACCAGCGGTGCCGCCGACGAGCGTCGCCAGACGACGCCGGCAGGCGGCGGCCGTCGTGCGCTGGCCGGAGGCGTCGAGCCGATCGACGAGCGCCCGGAAGCGCGCGGTGGCGTCGTCGAGCTCGCCGGCGACGAGCGAGGTCGACGCGGCGAGCAGGTCGGCCATGTCCGTGCCCGCCGGGAGGCCGTACCGGGAGCGTGCGATCCAGCGACGCGCGTCGGCGAGGTGGCGGGCGGAGGCGCTGGTGTCGTGACGAGCGCGCGCCAGCGCGGCGCGCGCCACCGCGAGCTGCCCGAGGAACTGCGAGGTCTCGATCCGGATCATCGGGATCTGGTAGAGCAGCGACGCTCGCACCCGCCGCCAGTCATCCTCGAGCGAGGGATCTCCGTCGGGGTCGCGCCGGTAGAGCGCCGCGGTCGTGCGGCCCTTGAGCGAGAAGAAGAACGGATTGGTGACGTCGTCGCCGACGCCGGCCGTGTGCCAGCCGGCGAGCGCGTCGCGGAGGTCCTCGAGCGCGTCACCGGGGTGGTCGGCGACCAGGTGGAGGTTGGAGAAGAACGTCCGGTGCGAGACCTCGACGAACCGGTTGCCGATGCGCTGCGCGCTGCGGATCGTCGCGGGGACGCGGCGGCGCAGCTCCTTCAGCTCGCCGAGGATGGACAGCGCCCACACGTGATGCTGCTCGATGACGTCGCCCTCGAACGTGTGGCTCTTGCGATCGGGGAGGAGCGACGCGGCGCGTTCGCTGGCGGCCGCGGTCCCGCGCCAGTCGTTGGCCAGGTAGAAGAGGTAGGCGACGTCGGCGAAGGCCGCGTACGGCGCGGCGCTCGGATCGTCGCTGCCGGCGGCGGCGCGGTGGGCGGCGTCGCGCAACCGCCCGGCCAGTCGTCGGCGTCCCATGCCGGCGGCGGCGACGGCGGCCGCGCAGAACGCGCGCGCGATGCGGGCCGGGTCGGCCGCCGGCATCGCGAGCAAGGGCAGCCGCACCGCGAAGCACGCGCCCCGCGTCGAGTCGACCATCGACAGGCCAGCGGCGAGTGACCACGAGACGTCGATGCGGATCCGATCGCGCGCGGCGACCGACTCGGGTGGGCGCCGGGCCCAGCGCAGGCGCGAGAGGCCGAGCCGCGTCTGGTACCAGACCAGGCGCGCGATCGCGCCGGCGGTCGACCCGGGCAGCGAGAGATCGATCTCGGCGGCGAGCGCGCTCGCGAGCTCGCGGCCGCGGGCCAGGTGGCCGCCGATGAGCAGCTGCTCGGCCGCGCGGCGACGCAGCTCGCGGGCGACGTCGACGGGCTCGCCCTCGGCGGCGGCGAGGAAGGCGTCGGCGGCGTCGGATGTACGCCCGGCGCGCGCGAGCACCTCGGCGCGCTCGGCGGTGATCGCGCGCCGGCGCTCGGAGGTGAGCTCGCCGAGCTCGAGCGTGACCCGGAGCCACTCGGCGGCGCGGTCGAAGGCGAGGGCGTCGAGGGCACGCCGCGCGGCGGCCTCGGCGAGCGCGCCCGCGCGTGCACCTTCGCCGGCCTGCGCGAGGTGGTACGCGAGCACCTCGACCGCGACGCCCGACGCCTCGAGGCTCGCGGCGAGCGCGCGATGGAGCGTGCGGCGACGGCCGGCGGACAGGTGCGCGGCGACGGTCTCGCGCACGCGATCGTGGTACGGCTCGACGAGGGACGTGGCGCCGCGTGCGCCGGTGATCCGGACGAGGCGTGCGCCGCGCAGCGCGCCGAGGCAGCGCGTGAAGACGTCGGGCGCGAGCCCGGCCGCGGCCGGGATGGCGCCGACCGGCAGCGCCGCGGCGCCCAGCGCGACCACCTCGAGCAGCGCGCGCGCGCCGGGGTCGAGCTCGCCGATGCGCTGCCAGAGCGCGTCGTCGAGCCGGAGCCCTAGGAGCCCGCTGTTCTCGCTGCGCCGGGCCAGCTCGGTGAGGAACATCGGATGGCCGCCCGCGTCGGCGGCGAGGCGCGCGGCGTCGGCGCCGGGCGCCGCCGCCCGGACGAGCGCTTCGGCCTCGGCGCGCGGCAGGCCACCGAGCGGGAGCACCTCGACGGGCACGTGCACCGCGCCGCGCGCGGCGACCGTGCCGTCGGGCGCGAGGCGCGCGGTGGCGACGAGCAGCATGGCCGGCGCGTCGGCGCCCGCGAACAGCTCGCCGAGGAGCGCGAGGCTGTCCGCGTCGGCCCAGTGGAGATCGTCGAGCACGAGCACGATCGGACGGCGCGCGGCGGTGGCAGACAGGAGATCGGCGAGCGCCGCGAAGGCGAGCGAGCGCTCGTCCAGCTCGGCCGCCGCCGGGTCGCGGCGCACGGCGGCGTCGCCCCGCGTGGCGGCGTCGAGCGCCGGCACGCCCCGCAGCACCGGAAAGATCTGCAGGAGCTCGCGTGTGCCGCCTGGCGCGGCGACGTCGTCGGCGGGCAGCCCGACGAGGAAGCGGGCGAGGGCGTCGACCGCGCCGTCGAGCGCGTTGTACGAGACCAGCTCGCGCGCGTCGCAGCGGCCGGCGAGCACGAGCACGTCGGTGCGCATGGCGGCGAGCTCGTCGAGGAAGCGGCGGGCGAGGGCGCTCTTGCCGATGCCGGACTCGCCGGCGACGATCACCGCGCGCGCGCCGTGACCGGCGACCACCGCGTCGAACGCCTCGCGCAGGGCGTCGAGCTCGGCGGCGCGCCCGACGAACACGGGGCCGGTGTCCTCGTCGTCGAGGTCGAAGCGCGCCAGGAGCTCGGCGGTCCCTGGACGCTCCGCGGGATCCCGGCGAAGCAGGCGCTCGCACAGCTCGACGAGGTCATCGGGGAGGCCGTCGACGAACCGGCGCGGCGACGGCGGATCGACCGTGACCTTGGCCGCGGGCGCGACCCCGACGTACGGGAGCTCGCCGGTCAGCGCCTCGAACAGCACCGTGCCCACCGCGTACCAGTCCGCGGCCGGACCGAGCTCGTCGCCGGCGGCCTGCTCGGGCGCCATGTACGCGACGGTGCCGACCACCTCGCGGCTCCCCGGCGGCGTGTCGGGGCTCCCGTCACCGACCGCGGCGACCACGCCGAAGTCGAGCAGCACGACCCGGCCGTCTGGCGCCACGAGCACGTTGGACGGCTTGATGTCGCGGTGGACCATGCCGGCGCGGTGCAGCGCGGCGACGCCGGCCACCAGTCCGCGCAGGGCCGCCCGCAGCCGCGGCTCGTTCGCGCGATTCCACGTCGTGCGCGAACCCGCGACCGCCGACGCGCGTGCGGCGCCGCGGCGCGTGGCCTCGCGCGTCTCGTCGATGGTCTCGGTCACGGCGACCGGCGCGACGCGCGCCGCGAGGCCGTCCGCCACGGTCGTCGGCGACCCGGTCACACCGCTGCTCGTCGCGTCCATCGCGACGCGGACGCCACGTCGTGGATCGTCCGGGCGCACCCAGCGCAGGAAGTCGACGCCGTCGACGAGCTCCATGGTGAAGCACCACGCGCCGCTGTCCTCGAACAGCTCGTGCAGGCGGACGAGGTTGGGGTGGTGCAGATCGGCGGCGGCGCGGAACTCGCGCTTGAGCCGCAGGATCGCGCGCGGCCCCACGCGGCGCAGGCCCTTGAGCGCGAGGCGCACGCCGCGCTCGCGATCACGCACCTCGTAGACCACGCCCATGCCGCCGCGGCCCAGCTCGCCGACGAGCTCGAAGCGGTCACCTCCGGGGAACGTCACCTCGAGGTCTCGTTTCGCCATCCGGACTTCGCTGTCCGCCATCGTACCGTGCGCGCGTCACGGCTGTCCGCCAGATCTGGCCGTTCAGACAGCGCTGGCCGTCGGCAGGGCTGCGCGGCGACGGCGTCGCGCGTGGTTGCCGCTGGTCCGGCGCGTGCAACCGGGGCGCGGCATCCACGAGCAAGGAGCTCACCGTGATCCGACCGACGCCCGTCCGCCTCTCCGTCCTGGCCGTTCTCGCCCTCAGCGCGCCGTTCGTCGCCGCCTGCGGCAGCGACAAGCCGTCGCCGCCGTCCGCTGCCCCGGCGCCCGCGGCGCCCGCGCCCGCGCCCGCCGCCGCCAGGAAGGCGCCGTCGGCGCCAGCCGTGAAGCCCTACCAGGACGACGCGTATGGCTTCGCCGTCGAGGCGGCGCGCGCGCCGACCAAGGGCGAGCAGCAGGTGCCGACGGCGATCGGCACGCTCACCGCGCACACGTACATGTTCTCGTCGGCGACCGCGCCCGGCGCGATGATGGTCGCGGTGACGCCGTCGTTCGACAAGGACGGCGAGCTCGACGCGAAGCGCGCCCTCGACGACGGTCAGCAGGGCATGCTCACCAACATGGGCGCCACCCTGGTCGACACCGCCGACCTGGAGCTCGACGGCGCGACCGGGAGGATGTTCCGCTTCACCGCACGCCCGCAGGGGCAGCGGGCGACGGGCTACGGCAAGATGTACGTGCGTGACGGCGCGCTCTACCAGATCCTGGTCGTGCACCTCGACAGCGCCAAGGGGTTCAAGGACGAGGGCGAGCGCTTCGTCGACTCGTTCCGCTTCGTGCCCCGCAAGTCGTGAGCGTCCTCGCTACTGCACGAGCGGCGCCATGCACGCCGTCACCGCGTCGATCGTGCTCGTCGCGGCGAAGCACCGGCGGAGCTCGATCGACCAGCCGCCGACCTCGCACGCGGCCGCGACCTGCTGGTCCAGGTCCGGGACCTCGGCGTAGAGCCCCGCGCGCCGCGTGATCGTCGCGAGGTGGGCGCCGAGCTCGGTGCAGGCGAGGGCGGGCGGGATCGTCGGGGGCCCGTCGCCGGGCGCGGGCGCGCCTGCGCACAGGTGCGCGTTGACCAGATCGGCGGCGGCGAGCGCGCAGGCGCGGTGCTCGGCCGACCAGTCCTCGCTCGCACACTGCGCGGCGTAGAACCCCGCACACTGGTCACCGGTGGCGTCGTCGGGCCGGTCGTCGGGACCGTGCGTGACGTCGGCCTCGAGGTCGGCCAGGTGGCGGCCCACGGCCTCGCAATCGGTCGCGGCCGCGAGCGCGGCGACGTTCGGCGCCAACGGCGACGGTACGGGCGAGGCGCGGTCGACCGCCGCGCGACGCTGCACGCGGGCGGCGAGCTCGGCGACGAGGTCGCAGCCGTGCCCGGACGCGTGGGGGGCGATCGCGGTCGTCGACGGGGTCACGGCCGCGGCGTTCGGCGGGGCGGTCGTCCCGGCGTGGGCATCTCCGCCGCGGGTGGCGGCGGCGGCGACGACGAGCGCGCCGCCTCCGAGCCCGGCGGTGGCGATGGCGGCGACGAGGAGCTTGTGCATGGTCGATCCTTTCAGGGTGGAGGCCTCGACATGCGATGCAGGGACGGCGACGCCGACGAGCGCGAGCACCGACGCGACCAGGGTCGCGGGCGGGCCGCGCCGCGCGAGGCCGCGCTCGACGAGAGCGACGCGCTCGGCGAGGTACTTCCGCCCGCGCGACAGCCGCTTGTTGGTGGTCGCGGGCGAGAGCCCGAGCGCCCGGGCGACATCCTCGACGGAACGGTCCTCGTAGTAGTAGAGGACCAGCGGCTCGCGATACACGTCGGGCACCTGCCCGAGCGCGGTCTCGAGGAGCCGCTCCGTCTCGGCCTCGCTCAGCGCTGCGTACGGCGTCGCCACGTCGATCGGCTCGCCGACGCCGTGGTCACCGCGCTCCCGCCGCCGGCGCTTGCACGCGTCGCGCGCGAGGTTGCGCGCGATGCCGCACAGCCACGCCGGCAGCCGGCGCTGGTCGCGGAGCTCGTCGAGTCGGCGCCATCCCGCGACGAACGCGTCCTGGGTGACGTCGTCCGCGATCGCGCGATCTCGCACCGTGCTGAACGCCACGGCGTAGACCGCGCGGTGGTGGCGCTCGATGATCTGCGCGAACGCGCTGCGGTCTCCACCGCGGCACGCGTCGATCAGCGCAGCATCGAGCTCGGCACCTGCCTGCATGTCAGCTAGTAGTAGACGCCGGCGGGCGATTCGGACCGAAAAACGTCGCGGGGCGGGACCCGTCCGGGCGATCCGAACGGTCTCGCGGGTTTGGCCGCACGTTCAGCCCTCCTCGCGGCGCAGGATCGGGCGGATCGTCTCGAGTGGCACCGTGAACAGCGCGAGCTGATCGGGATCGGCGAACACGACCGCGAAGTCGTCCGCGGTGAACGCGCGCGCCAGCCGGGCGGCGAACTGCGTGCGCAGGAGCCGCACGTAGTGGTCGACGTCGTAGTCGCGGGCGCCGTCGCGGGCGAGGGCGGCGCCGCCGCCGGTCGTGCGGTAGACGCGCACGCGCTCGCCGACCTCCCATCCCCGCGACTCGGCGAGCAGCGCCTCGTAGGCGAGCTCGCGCCGCTCGGCCCGCTGCTCCGCGTACGCTGCGGGCGTGCGCGAGAGGCGCACCAGCGTGGCGACATCGTGGGCCGTCAGGTCGCGCCGACGCAGCGCCGCGATGCTGGCCAGGTACGCGGTGCGCACCCCGGGGACGTCGCCGACGAGCAAGCGATCGATCGCGGCGCGCAGGAACGCGACGCCGTACGGCTCGGCGCGGCTCGAGCGGAAGGCGACGCCGCGGAGCACGAGCGTACCGTCGTACGCGCGCAGCGCGTAGTTCTTGGGCTCGTGCGACAGCATCGCGGCGTAGCGGCCGTCGAGCTCGAGCCGGACGCCGGACGGCAGGAGCGCCGCGACGTCGTCGACGACGCGCCGCTCGTCGGCCTCGGTCCACGTCTCGGGCACCGCGAAGTACACGCCGTCGGTGTCCGCCTCGAGCAGGGTCACCCCGCGCGCCGCCAGCTCGCGACACATGAGGTGCAGCACCTCGCGGCCGCGCCGTGTCACCTCGTTGGCGGCCTCCACGTCGCTGAACCGCGTCAGCGCGCCGGCGGCCAGGTAGCCGTACGCCGAGTTGATGACCAGCTTCATCGCGGCCGACATCGCCTCGTGGCGGTGCCGTTCGGCCGAGCCCGCGGGCGCCGCGCGGCCCTTCGCCTTGGCCTCGAGCCGCAGGTCGAGCAGGCGCTCGACCAGCGCGAGCAGCGCGCCCAGCCGGTCGCGCGCCGGGCCGATCCGGTACGTGCGCATGAGCGACGGATAGAGGCTCGCCACGTCGGCCTTGACGATCCGGTGCGCGACGCCCGATGCGAACAGGTGGAGCGCCGCGCCGGCGTGCGGCTCGCCGGTGCCCGGGCGATGGAGCGGCAGCGCCGTGCCCGCGCGGAGGTAGGCGCGCACGAGCAGCGGATCGATCACGCCGGTCGCCGGCCCCGCGTCGGCGAGGCGCTCGTAGCGTCGCGGCGCCATCTGCGCCAGCGCGAACGCCGGACCGCCGAGCATCCGCGCCAGCCCCGCCACCTCCTCGACGTCGGCGCGCGCGTACCGGCGGACCCGCTCGGGGTCGGTCGCGTACACGTGCGCGATCCGATCGCCGGCGATCACCTCGCGGTCGGCGCCCGCGAGGCCCAGGTGCCGCGCCACCGCCTTGAGCCCGTGCTCGGGCAGGTCCCGCGTCGCGAAGTCGTGCCGCACCACCGCGTCGAGCGTGTCGATCAGCTCGCGGCCGGGCGCGACGTAGCGGATCCGTGGCTCGCCGTCGCCGCTGGTGACGCCGCGCCGCGCGCCCCGCTGGCGCAGCCCCGGCTCGTCGGTGCGTCCCAGCGCGAGCGCGACGCCGAGCGCGCGCGCGCGCTGCACGAGGAAGGGCAGGTCGAAGCCGTGCAGGTTGTGGTTCTCGATCACGTCCGGGTCCTCGGCGCGCACCTCGGCGACCAGGCGCCGCACGAGGTCGGCTTCGTCGCCCTCGATCGTCGTCGCGCTCCCGTCGGGCCGGCGCACCGCGATCATCAGGATCCGGTCGCGGCCGGGATCGAGCCCGGTCGTCTCGAGATCGAGCTGCATCCGGCGCAGGTCGTCGAACCCGAGGCCGCGGAAGTACGTCCGCCCCGAGCGCACCAGGTATTGCTCGTCGGGCGGCAGGATCAGCGTGGTCGGGCGGTCGCGCACGTGCGCGAGCCGGCGCGCGTCGTCGGCGTCGACGAGCCAGCGCAGCTCGCCGTCACCCGCGAGCTCGCGCACGCCGAGCCCGGGCCGGCGCACGTCGTCGATGCGGTCGACCACCGCCCACGGCCGGAAGCGCGCGTGCTCGACGCGCAGCTCGCCGCCCACGCGCCGCCACACCGTCGCGTGCCCGCTCGGCTCCGCCCACACCGACACGATGCCCGGCGTCGGATCCCAGCCCCAGAGCCATTCGTCGTGATCCGGCACCGCTGCCCGCGACGGTATCACCCGGCGCTGCGGCGCCTGGTCTGAGCTACGCTCGGCGGCACCCATGCGCAACGTCCTCGTGCTGTACGCCTCGCCGATCCCCGTGGGCCATCGCGTCGAGGTCCGCTGGTACACGCAGGTGTCCGGCAAGCTGTTCGGCGGCGCCAAGGAGACCGCGCGCGAGCACGAGCCGGTCATCGTCGACCTCGACACCGGCATCGAGTTCGCGAGCGACCACGCCTACACCGGCGGCGGCGCGAAGCGACCGGACGAGCCGATCGAGCTCTCGCCGGTCGCCACCGGCGAACCGTCGAGCGTGCTGCGCGGCACCGTGCGCGCCTGTCGCGTGATCCACGTGCGCCGCTTCAGCGAGGTCGACGTGCAGACCTACCTCTCGATCGATCCCGAGCGCTGACGTCGCGCGCCCGCTGCGCCCTCGTCAGGCGTCAGTCGTCGGTCGTCGGTCGGAACGGGCCGCCGTGGCGCCCGCCGTCGACGGTGCGCATCCCGCGCTGCCGGGCGCGGAGCTGCACCAGCGCCGACCACGCCCGTCGCCGCGCCGCGCCGAGGCCGCCGGTCATGTAGACGAGCGCGCCGAGGCCGGCCAGGAGCTCGGGCAAGATGAACGACACGCTGTAGAACACGGCGACCAGGAGCGTCATGGCCACGGTGCCGTACGCGAGCGCGGGGCCGCCCACGCGCACGAACCCGTAGACCCGGATCGTGCGCTCGGGGAACTGCAGGGCCCAGGCGACGACAAGCGCGTTGCTCACCGCGAAGCCGCCGAGGTGAGGGAACGCCCACGCGGGGCGCACGAGCAGCGCGAGCACGGTCGTGCCGGCGCCGGCGCCGAGGACGATCGCGGCGGCGAACGCGGCGAAGCGACGCGCGCCCCAGACGCCGGCGAGCTGTCCACCGAACCAGTACAGCGCGGCGCAGCTGGTGACCAGGGCCCACGGGCTCGCCTCGACCAGCGGCCAGCTGAAGAGGCGCCACAGCTCGCCCGCCCACACCTCGGCCGGCACCAGCGCGAGCTGCGCGTAGGCGTCCACCCCGGCGCGCGCCGCGATCGCGGCCGCCAGCGAGACCACGAGCGTCGCGCCGATGAGCGCCCACACCACCGGGGAGATCCAGCGCGGCAGGAAGCCGACCACGCCGCGAGACTACCAGCAGAAGGGTCAAGTCGGCGGAAGACCGGGCACGTCGTCGCCGCCCTTCGACCAGCGCTCGCGATACCACGGCAGCGCGCGCGAGAGATCGATATGGATCGTGTGCCAAGGATCGCCAACGACCAGGGTGGTGCCGTCGAGCGCGAGCGCCGGGGCGTACATCGGCAGCTCCCACGTCAGCCACTGGTGCGGGCGCTCGCGGAGCTGCACGAGCTCGACGAGGCAGGCCGGCATGCCGTTGCGCGTCTTGCTGGCGCGCAGCGTGACGTAGGCGAGCAGGTCGCCGGCGACGAGGCGCACCGACGCGCAGCCCCACGCGGCGGGCTGCTTGCCACCGATGTGGTCGACGCGCGCGGTCTGCGGGCTGGCCGGATCGATCACCACCAGCTCGCCGGTCCCCACCACGGCGACGCGGCCGTCGTCGAGCGCGAACAGGCCACGTGTCTCGCTGCTGGCGTAGCCGACCGCGGTCACGACCTCGGTGGCGCCGGTGGCGAGGGCCGCGCGCAGCAGCTCGCGGCCGCCGGTGACGAGCCACGCGAGGCCACGCCGCGCGTCGACGGCGCCGTGGACGAGCCGCCCGACGATGAACGCCTGCTCCCGCGCCGGCAGCTCTGCGTAGTCTGGCCCCGACAGCGGACCCGGCAGCGCGAGCGACCGCCACGCGCCGTCGACCTCGACCGCCGCGCCGCCGCTTGCGAAGCGCCAGCGCGAGCCGTCGGCCTGCACGACGCCGTCGCCCGACGCGACCGGCGCGCGCGTCGGGCCTCCCGTGAGCGGCAGCGACGCGCCCTTCGCGATCTTCTTGAACGCCTTCTGCCACTCGGCCTCGGGATCGAGCGCGCTCGCCTGGTCCCAGTCGTGCAGCTCGAGCACGTCCTCGCCGCTCCAGGTCGCGGCGAACACGCGCTCACCGTCGACGACGAGCTCGCGATCGACCTTCGCGGCGCCGGCGGGTGGCTTCGCCTTGCCCTTGAAGTGCCGGAGCATGCCGCCGCGGAACGCGACCAGGTTCCAGCCCTTGTCATCGATGGCGTACATGTCGCGCCCCAGCGGCGTGATCGCACCGCTGAGGCCCTCGAGGCCGGCGACCGGGCGCAGGCCCGTCAGGTCGCGGCGTCCGACCCACGTCACGTCGCCCTCGCTGATCATCACGTGGTCGTCGTCGACCCAGCGCGCCGACGCGGACATGCTCACCGGCGCGAGCAGCTCGCCGGCGCCGTCGTCGCTCACCGCGTAGAGGAAGTGCCCCGCCCATCCGGCCTTGCGCCGCGCGAGCGCTCGGGGTCCACGGCGATCGAGGGTCGCGTCGTAGCCGTCGATCGGCGCGGGCCGCCCGGGCATCGCGACCGTGACGTCGACGGGCTCGAACCGTGGTTTGTCCCCCATTCCCCCATGCTACACGGCCGGAGCCGGGTAGCCTCGCTGGGTGAGCGGGCTCGACGTCGCCATCATCCTGACGTTCGTCGCCTACGCCGCGCTCGCCGGGCTGCGCGCGCGCGCGACCGCGAGCAGGAACCTCGAGGAGTACTTCCTCGCCGGCCGGACGCTGCCGGGGTGGAAGGCCGGCCTCAGCATGGCGGCGACGCAGTTCGCCGCCGACACGCCGCTGCTCGTCACCGGCCTCATCGCGACCGCCGGCATCTTCTCGCTCTGGCGGCTGTGGATCTACGCGGTCGCGTTCCTCGTCCTCGGCTTCATCCTGGCGCCGAGCTGGCGCCGCGCGCGCGTGCTCACCGACGCCGAGCTCACCGAGCTCCGCTACGGCGGCCGGGCGGCCGCGATCCTGCGCGGCGTCAAGGCGATCTACTTCGGCACCGTCTTCAACTGCGCCGTCCTGTCGTTCGTGCTGCTCGCGGCCACGCGCATCGCCGAGCCGTTCCTGACCTGGGATCAGTGGGGCTGGTTCCCCGACTGGCTCCACGCGGCCTTCGTCTCGCTCGCCGAGTGGATCGGTCAGCCCGTCACGGTGGTCGGCGACGATCCGGCGACGTGGCCGCCCGACGTGTGGGTGCGCTCGGCCAACAACCTCATCTCGATCGTCGCGATCCTGATCGTCACCACCTTCTACTCGACCACCGGCGGCCTGCGCTCGGTCGTCGACACCGACGTGCTCCAGCTCGCGATCATGCTCGTCGCCACGGCGCTGTTCGCGGGGTTCGTCGTCGATCGCGTCGGTGGCTTCGGCGCCTTGCCCGACGAGATCCGCGCGCGCTTCGCCGACGGCGGCCCCGGCGGGATCACGAGCGAGCAGATCCTCGCCGTCACGCCGTCGGTGGCCAGGGACGCGAGCTTCGCCGTGCTCGCCGTGTTCGCGCTGCAGTGGCTCGCGCAGATGAACGCCGACGGCACCGGTTACCTCGCCCAGCGCACGATGGCGTGTCGCTCCGACGAGGATGCCCGGCGGGCGGCCGTGTGGTTCACGGTGACGCAGATCCTGGTGCGCAGCCTCCTGTGGGTCCCGCTCGGGCTCGGCCTGCTCCTCATGTTCGCGCCCGATCCGAGCCTCGGCCTCGAGCACGCGCGCGCCGAGCGCGAGCTGACGTTCGTGCGCGCGATGGCCGAGCTGCCCGCGGGTCTCAAGGGCCTGCTCGTCACCGCGATGCTCGCCGCCCTCGCGTCGACGGTCGACACCCACCTCAACTGGGGCGCGTCGTACTGGACCAACGACATCTACAAGCGCTTCGTCTGTCAGGGCTGGCTCGGGCGGGAGCCGAGCGATCGCAGCCTCGTCTGGGTCGCGCGCGCGGCCAACTTCCTCATCCTGTCGATCGCGCTCGTGCTGATGACGCGGCTCGGTTCGATCGCGACCGCGTGGAAGACGAGCCTCCTCCTGGGCGCCGGCATGGGCGGCGTGCTGGTGCTGCGCTGGTTGTGGTGGCGGCTCACGGCGTGGGGCGAGCTGTCGGCCATCCTCGCCTCGGCGGTCGTCGCCCCGATCGTGCTCACGACGATGGACCGGGGGACGCCCGACGACGAGGCCCTCGGGTTGCTCGTGATGTTCGCCGCGTCGACCGCGACCGGCGTCGTCGTGTCGCTCGCCGCCGGCCGTCAGGACCTGCGCGCGCTCGTCGACTTCTACCGCCGCGCCCGCCCGCCGGGGTTCTGGGGCCCGGTCGCGCGCGCGGCCGGCCACGATCCGGCCGCCGACCGGCGTCGACTCGCCCTCGGCGCGGCGGCGGTCGCGGTCGCGGCGCTCTCGATCTTCTCCCTGCTCACCGCGGGCATCTCGGTGATCGCCGGCAGCGCGGCGCCGACCTGGTTCCCGCTGCCGCGCAGCGCCTGGGTCGTCACCGTCGCGATCGTCGGCGTCGGCCTCGTCCCGATCTGGCGCCGCCTCGGCGACTCGGTCACCGCGGGGCCGCGGTGATGGCGGCGACGAAGCCGTCGACGTCGTCGTCGGTGGTGTCGAACGCGGTCATCCACCGGACCACGGGCCGCGCCGGGTCGGGCTCCCAGACCAGGAAGCGATAGCCGTCGTCGTGCAAGGCGGCGACCGTGCGCGCCGGCAGGCGCGCGAAGACGGCGTTGGTCTCGACCGGGTGGACGAGCTCGACGTGCGGCAGCGCGTGGACGCCGTCGGCCAGGCGTCGCGCCATGGCGTTGGCGTGACGCGCGACGCGGAGCCACAGCTCGTCGGTCAGGAGCGCCTCGATCTGGGCGGCGAGGAACCGCATCTTCGACGCGAGGTGCATGCCCTGCTTGCGGTGGAAGCGCGCGCCCCGGGCGTGCGCGCGCTCGCCGAGCACGACGGCCTCGGCGCCCAGGAGCCCGCTCTTGGTGCCGCCGAACGAGAGCAGATCCACGCCCACCGCCGTCGTCGCGGCGCCGAGCGACACGCCCAGGTGCGCGGCCGCGTTGGCCAGCCGCGCGCCGTCGACGTGGAGGAGCAGGTCGTGCTCGCGGCACAGCGCGGCGAGCGCGCCCAGCTCGGCGAGCGTGTACACCGTGCCGACCTCGGTCGGCTGCGCGATCGAGAGCACGCGCGGCTGCACCGCGTGCACCACGCCCACGCCGCGGAGGGCGCCGCGCACCGCCGCGGGCGTCACCTTGCCGTGCACGACCGGCAGCGTGACCAGCTTCCCGCCGACGAACCGCTCGGGCGCGGCGCACTCGTCCACCGCGAGATGCGCGGTCTCCGCGCACAGGATCGCCTCGTACGGCGCGGTGACGCAGGCGAGGCCGATCACGTTCGCCGCCGTCCCGCCCCACACGAGGAGCACCTCGGCCTCGACGCCGAACTGTGCGCGCACGAGCGCGGTGGCGCGCGCGGTGTGCTCGTCGTCGCCGTAGGCGACGGCGCGGCCCTGGTTGGCGCGCGTGATCGCGGCGAGGACCTCGGGGTGGATACCGGCGGCGTTGTCGCTGGTGAAGACCTTCATCCGACGTCGAGCACGATCGTCTTCAGATCGGTCATCTCCATCAAGGCGTGCCGCCCTCCGATTCGCCCGATGCCGCTGCGCTTGCCCGACGCGCCGCCGAACGGGATGTGCAGCTCCCAGTAGTCGGTGAAGTCGTTCACCACCACGATCCCGGTGCGCAGCGCCTCGGAGAAGCGGAACGCCCGCTTGAGGTCGCGGGTGAAGACGGCGCTGACCAGGCCGAGATCGGAGTCGTCGGCGATGCGCAGCGCCTCGTCGTCGCTGGCGACGGTCATCACCTTGGCGACGGGCCCGAACGTCTCCTCGCGGTGGCCGGCCATCTCGGTGGTCATGCCGTCGATCACGGTCGGCTGGTAGTAGAGCGACGTCGCGAACCCGGACGCGCGCTTCCCTCCGACCACGATCGTCGCCCCGCGCTCGACCGCGTCCCGGACGTGGCGGTCGCTCTTCTCCGCCGTCGGCTCGTTGTTGAGCGGGCCCATCGTCGTGCCCTCGGCGAGCGGATCACCCAGCTTGACGGCGCGCGCCCGCTCCGCGAGCTTCTCGACGACCGCGTCGTGCACGGCGGGGTGCACGAGGATCCGCTCGGTCGCGCAGCACACCTGGCCGGCGTTGAAGAAGCACCCGAGCGCGGTCGCCGCCGCGGCGGTGTCGAGGTCGGCGTCGTCGAGGATGATCGTCGGCCCGTTGCCGCCGAGCTCGAGCAGGCACGGCTTGCCCGCCGCGCGCCGCGCGATCTGCTCGCCGGTCGCCGGGCTGCCGGTGAAGCCGACCCCGGCGGTGCCGGGGTGCGCGACGATCGCGTCGCCGACCACCGGCCCCGGGCCGGTGACCAGGTTGAGGGCGCCCGGCGGCAGGTCGGCCTCCTGGATCGCCCTGGTCAGCTCGACCGCGCACAGCGACGTCGTCGGCGCGGGCACCCAGACGATCGCGTTGCCGGCGGCGAGGCCGGGCGCGAGGTACTCGGCCGCGATCATGTACGGGAAGTTCCACGGCGTGACGATCGCGTAGACGCCGCGCGGCTGGCGGATCGAGAACACCCGCTTGCTCGGCGCCTCGACCGGCATGACCGCGGTCTCCAGCCACTTGATCTGCTCGGCGCAGTTGCGGAACGACGCGGCCGCGTGCTCGACCTCGCCCAGCGCCTCGGCGTGATAGGGCTTGCCCTGATCCAGGGTGAGGGTGCGGGCCAGCGCCGGCTTGCGCGCCTCGATCGCGTCGGCGATGCGCAGGCACATGCGGGCGCGCTCCCACGCGGTCATCTTCGCGAGCACGCCGCGGGCGGCGCTGGCGGCGCGCACCGCCGCGTCGGCGTCGGCCACGTCACCCTGCGCGATCTGGGCGAGGACGTCGCCGGTCGCCGGGCTCACCGCGGCGAACGTCTGCCGCGCGCCGGCCGCGATCCAGGATCCTCCGATGAAGTGCTTGGTCTCTTGCATTCCCTGCCTCCCTTCCCGCTTCAGCGGACGTAGATGTTGTGGGGGACCTTGGTGAGCCACTCGCAGCCGTCGTCGGTGACGACGACGGTGTCGGAGAGGAACGAGTCCCCCTGACCCGTTCGCAGGAGCCAGGACATCAGGTGGAAGACCATGCCCTTCTCCAGCCGCAACGTGCTCCCTCGGCGCAACCCGAGCGGGACGCCGCTGCCCGACCAGCTCGGCGGGTAGCCGATGCCGACCGAGTAACCGCAGTGATGGCGCGTGTAGCTCGACAGGCCGTGCGAGTCGAGGTGCCCCTGCCACGCCGCGTACACGTCCTGGGCGAGCGCGCCCGGCTTGATCTTCTCCGCCGCGCGCTCCATCGCGTCGTGGCAGATCGAGAGCGCCGGGGCCGCGTCGTCGGGCGCCTTGCCGATGAAGACGAGCCGGCCCATGGGGGCGTGGTAGCGCCGCACGCAGCCCGCCATCTCCAGGAAGAGGATGTCGCCGTCGCGCAGGCGCCCTTCCTTCCACGTGCCGTGCTCGTGCCCGAGGGTGCGGGTGCTGCGGACCAGCGGCACGAACCCGGGGTACGTGCCGCCGCGGCGGAACATCGTGTCGTAGATCGCCGCCATCACGTCGTGCTCTTCCTGATCGGGTCCGGCGGCGGCGATCGCGGCCAGCATCATCGAGTCGGAGACCGCGGCCGCGTGGCGCGTACGCTCGAGCTCGAGCGGCGACTGCATGACGCGGCAGTCGTCGACCAGCCCCGAGCAGTCGGTGAACGTCGCCGACGGCAGCGCGCGCTCGAGCCCGTTCACGATCTTGTACGGCAGGAACGTGCTCGCGTGCTCGATGCCGACCTTCCCGCTCGCCAGGCCGGCCTTGTGCAGGCCCTCGACCGTACCGCTGACCGGCGCCGAGACCTCACCGATCGGCACGCCCGGTCCGCGCACCGACACGCCGAGGCTCGCCTCCCACGGCTGCAACCCGGCGGCCCGGCCGCTCTCGGCGAGCGTCGCGAACACGACCTCGCCCTCCTTGGCGCGATCCGGCGGCGGGGCGCCATCCGCATAGCCGATGTGAACGAGGTGCGGGACCTGATCGACGACGGTGATGCGCTCCATCGCGCGCGTGACCAGGATGACAGGGCCGTCGAGCGGGACGACCAGCGCCTGGTAGGCGAAGTACCCCATGTGGTCGAGGCCACAGAGGTAGTAGATGTTCTCCGGACTCGAGATCACGGCCCCATCGAAGCCGCGGCGCTGCATCGAGGCGCGCACGGCGGCGAGGCGACGATCGTATTCCTCCGGCGGGAACACGGGAGTTGTGACGGTCATGCGAAATACTACCGGATCTGCGCCGGCGCTTCGAGCGCTCGCGGCAGCGATCTGCTCGCTTGCGGCCGATTAGTTTGAGTACATACTAATGGCGGCGTGGTGCGCGCCTCACTCCCGGCGCGCCGCGCGCCAGGCGGCCGGCGTGTGGCCGGTGAGGCGGCGGAAGAAGGCGATGAAGTTGGACTCCGACGACGCGCCGACCTCGGCGGCGATCGCGGCCACCTTGTGGTCGGTGTCGAGCAGGAGGCGCTGGGCGGCGGCGAGGCGCGCCTGCTCGAGCTCGGCGCGGAAGGAGCTGCCGCCCGCCCCGAGGCGGCGCTGGAGTGAGCGGGCGGAGACGCCCAGCGCGCGCGCGGCCTCGTCGAGGGTGGCGTGCAGCCCGCCATCGCGGAGCCAGGCACGGAGCCGATCGACCTCGGCGGTGCCGGCGAGCACCTCGACGACGAGCCCCTCGAGCTCGGCAGCGATCGCGGCGGGATCGGGCGCCTCGCACCAGGCGAGCGCCGCGGCGAGGTCGTCGACGAGCCGCCACTGCATCCGGGCGCCGACGAGGGCGTAGAAGCCGGAGACGACCGCGCTCGGCAGCGCGGCGGGGCCGAGCACGAGCGCCTGGCGGCGCACGCGGCGCACGATCTCGGTCATCCGAGGCGTGGACACCGCGACCATGTCGGCGAAGACGCTGCCGTCGACGCGGTCGAGGCGGCGGGCGTCGAGCACGTAATCGCACGGCACGGCGATGCCCGAGCCTTCGCCGCGATCGAAGACGTGGGCGAGGCGTTGCATGTCGGCCACCGTCGGCTGTCCCCACAGCACGAGTCCACACAGCGTGGGCTGCGTGCACCAGATGAGGAACCGCTCGCCGACCGCGTAGCGCCCGACCGGCCCGCGCCGGAACATCTCCTCGTAGGTGGCCAGGCGCTCCAGCGGCACGCGGTGTTCTTACCACCGCGCCGGCGCTACAGCGCCTGGGTCAGCCGGATCGCGAGCGGCACGATCGCGACCGCGAGGCCGATCGCGAGCGCGGCGCGCCGGCCGCCCTTGCGCGCCGCCGCGACGATCCCGAGCGTCAGCGAGACGAACGCCACGGCGAAGCCGCCGACCGCCCGGAACCCGCACGCGTCGGTGGTGCGCACGTAGGCCGCGTCGAGCACCTGGTGCTCGGGCGTGCCCCAGGGTGCGGTGGTGGCGAAGTACGCGGCGTGGGCGTCTCGCCACGCCGGGAACAGGACGAGGTTGGCGTGGACGAGCACCACGAGCGCGCACGCAGCGAGCGCGACGCCGACGGTCGCGAGGAAACGCGTGGTGCGCGCCCGGGACGACGTCGAGGGCAGGGCGGGCGCGACGAACGCGCCGGGGGCGGACAGCTGATCTGTGTGCATGGCGTGGACCTCGGGATCGAATGAGTGGATGGGTTCTCTATCGCGGCGCGGCCGGCCGCGGATCGCCGCTCACCGCTGCGGCGACGCCAGCGACCGCTGGCCGCGCGCCAGGTCCCCTCGGCTTCTTGCCAGGCGGCGCGGTCCGGTCCGAAAAACTCGCGCCGGGGGTACACTCCGGCCATGGTGCGTCGTGACGACGAC